>CADCPZ010000130.1 GCA_902803475.1 uncultured Prevotellaceae bacterium | reverse complement strand
TATAGAACAAGCACTGAAAGGTGATTGTCAGCGTGTCGTTGCCTTCTATGGCTCGATGGGAGCAGGTAAAACCACTTTCATCAGAGCTTTGTGCGAAGAGTTGGGTGTCACAGATGTGGTCACCTCACCAACCTTCGCCATCGTCAATGAATACGAGGTTAATAGGGCAGAGGATTTTTCCATCTTCCATTTCGATTTCTATCGCATTAAATGCTTGGAAGAGGTATATGATATGGGTTACGAAGACTATTTCTATGGCTCCTCCCTTTGTCTGATAGAGTGGCCTGAACTCATTGAAGAACTCCTACCAGACGACTGTCTCCGTGTCACCATCCGTGTACTCGATGACGGCAGCCGCGAAATCAGCGTTCGCCAATGAAATTCAAGATGTGATTGGCCACCTCTTCTTCCGTCTTACCATCTGTTTTGATAACCAGGTCGTAGTTGCGCGTGTCGTAACGTGAGGTGTTACCGAAATTCTTTACATACGTCTCGCGCATCTTATCAACCTTATCTATCAGTTTGGACGCTTCCTCTTGGCTGATGTTCTTCTTACGCATCACACGTGCTATTCGGCTTTCCATAGACGACTGAATGAGCACACTCAGATGATTGGGATGTGATTTCAGTACGAAAAAAGCCAAACGGCCAGCAATCACGCACGACTCATCATGGGCAATGCCCTCCAGAATTTCCTTTTCAGCTTGGAACAGCTGGCTTGTCGTTACGGTATCAGCATGGCTCTGATCGACATCAACACTCATCCCAAAGCCTAAACCTACCACACGCTCGAAGTCTGACCACCAGTTGCTGCTGCGCCCTTTCATTCGTTCGATCTCTTCTGTGGACAGGTTATATTTTTCTTCCAATGTCTTGATGAGTACCTTGTCATAGAAAGGAACACCTAATTTTTCGGCAAGGATTCGTCCTATGGTGCGACCGCCACTACCTAACTCTCGATTGATGGTGATGACAAATTTCTCGTTCTTATTCATAATAGGATGCAATAATATAAACTGCTTGTATTGTTTGATAAATAGAATTGTATTATTTTTTCAAGGATAGCCATAACAGTTATCGCCTTTCCAATAAAATCTGGAGGATGCGCTCAGCAGAACGGCCATCCCAACGGTCAGGAATGCCACATGGTTTCCAGTTGCCTGTTACCATATCCTTGATGGCAGCAGCCAATTTCCCAGCATCTTCGCCCACCAAGACATTCGAACCTTGTTTGACGGTCTCGATATGTTCTGTGTAGCTGTTCAGTGTGATGCAGGGCACGCCGTTGAAAGTTGCTTCCTCAGCCACGTTGCCAGAGTCGGTAATGATACCCATCGCATGTGAGGTGAGCCATCCGAACTCTAAGTAGTTTAATGGGGGAACGATATGAAAATGATGCATCTCACCTAATTGTTCACGCAGTGCCAGCGACATGATGGCATCGACAGCTGTTTTGCGTAGCGGAGCGATGATGGGGATGCCGTTCGCATGTTGCAATATCGCTACCAACATCTTGTGAAGATTGTCTCGATCGGCTATCAGCGCTTTCCTGTTTAGGGTGAAGACGAGATAAGGAGACTCATCTTGGAGAACCGTTGGGCGCACCCATCGCGACTGGTTGTATCGGATGTTGTCGATGAGGATGTTGCCCACCATATATATTTTCGACTGCTCAGCGCCCTCCTTGTTGGCGATGGAATTGTTGGAGATACCAGCTGTAAAGAGAATGTCCGACAGTCCGTCGATGACCAGTCGGTTGATTTCCTTCGGCATGTTAATATCAAATGAACGGGTGCCGGCTGCAAGATGTGCCAGCAGGATGCCTTGCTTCTTGGTGACGATAGCTGCCGCCATCGTGGATGCAAGGTCATCGACAACGATAACGGCATCAACGGGATGTTGCTGCAGAAACCGTTCGAATTTAGACATGACCTGACCCGTCAGTTCATTGAGATTCTCGCAATCGACACCCAGAAATACATTGGGGCGATCAATTTGCAAATCGTCAAAAAGCGAACTTTCCAACGAGGGGTCGTCTTCGCAGCCAGCATAGACAAGATGAAATCCCACCGTCAGACTGTCGTCTGATGGGTGGAGGGCATTCCTGGCTTGGATGGCGCGAATGACGGGAGCCACCTTCATAAAATTAGGGCGTGCTCCCGCGAAAATACAAATGTTCATGTTTATTCTGCTTCCTTAAACATCTCTTTGATGCCTCCGATAGAACCCATGACGCCTGTAGCCTCGTAAGGCAGGAAGATCGTCTTCGTCTTCGGTCCCTTGGCAAGTTCTTCCATCATCTGGATGTACTTCTGTGCGATGAGGTAGTTAGCAGGGTTGGTGGACTTGCCGACAGCCTCTGTCACTACTTCGATGGCTTTTGCCTCAGCCTCAGCTTTGCGAATGCGTGCCTGAGCCTCACCTTCAGCACGCAGGATTTCCTGTTGCTTCTGAGCCTCAGCCTTGTTGATGGTGGCAGCCTTCTCACCCTCAGACTGTAGAATCTGACTCTGTTTCTCACCCTCGCTGGTGAGGATGGCAGCACGTTTGTTACGTTCAGCCTGCATCTGCTTCTCCATAGCGTAGAGCACACTCTCTGGTGGCATGATGTCCTGCAACTCTACGCGGTTTACTTTCACACCCCATTTGTTGGTCGCATCGTCGAGGACTGCGCGCAGTTTCGTATTGATGGTGTCGCGCGAAGTCAATGTCTGGTCGAGTTCCAGTTCGCCGATGATGTTACGCAGGGTGGTCTGCGTCAGTTTCTCAATAGCGTTAGGCAGGTTGTTGATTTCATAGACGGCCTTAAACGGATCGACAATCTGGAAATACAGCAATGCATTGATTTGCATCTGGATATTATCCTTTGTGATTACGTTCTGGCGGTCGAAGTCATACACTTGCTCGCGCAGGTCGATGGTATTGGTATAAACATAGCGTCCGCCACGCATGGCAACAACCTCTTTTGAACGGTCGATAAACGGAATGATGATGTTGATACCTGGTTTCAGGGTAGCATAATACTTACCCAGTCGCTCAATGATTTTCGTCTCAGACTGTGAGATGATAACTAATGTTTTCTTGATAAAGATGATAACCAGTAGTACAACGGCTATCAGTACGCCATAAAGTGTTGTCATAATGTTTGTATTTTAGATTTTTTCTACGGTAATGATGATGCTTTCCATTTTTACCACACGCACCTTGGTGCCTTTTGCAATGTTCCCATTATCTGTAGAGCATGCCTTCCAGTCGTCACCATCGATGAGCACGCGACCGTAACCGTCGGCAGGAATCTCTTCTGATACTTTTCCTTCACGTCCGATGAGAGCATCGGCATTGCTCAGTCGCGAGTCCTCACCTTTATGAAGGTATTTCAGGGCTTTCGGCCGCACGAACACCAGACTCAGCAGGGCGAAGACGACGAATATCAATATCTGTACAATCAGACTGTCGGTAAAGGCTGACGCGATCGCTGCGCAAACGCCGCCGATGGCGAAGCACATGATGAAGAAATCACCATTGGTCAGTTCCAAAATCAAGCAGATGAGTGCTACCAGCGCCCATGCCTGCCATAGATGTGCTGCAAAATATTCAATCATGGTTTTCTATTTTACTTCTTTTTCTTGGTTGAAGTGGTTTTCTTTGTGGTCTTCGTGGTTTTGGTTGTCTTCGTGGTTTTGGTTGTCTTCGTGGTTGTCTTCGTCGTCGTAGAAGGCTTGTAGTAAGTCAAGGCCTCAGGCATCCAACCCTGAATATTCTTGATACGGGTGGCGTCAGACGGGTGGTCGCTGAAGATGGAGCTGCTGCCACCACCAGAGACACTTGCCATACGCTGCCAGAAGGCTGTAGCCGTCTGTGGGTCGTAGCCTGCCATCGCTGCAAAGATGAGTCCCATGTGGTCGGCCTCGCTCTCTTGCTTGCGTGAGAAGCCAGAGGTAAACGCCTTACCGCCCAATCCGATAACCAATGCTCCAATCTGCTGGATATCTGCACTGACACCTGCACCTGCTGCAACGGCACCCAACAGTTGGGTACCATATTGGTTCTTGTATGCATTGCTGATGCGCTCTGCAGAATGTTTCGCTACAGCATGCGCAATCTCATGTCCGAGAACCACAGCAAGTGAAGCCTCATCCTGAGTTACAGGGAGCAAACCCTCGAAAACAACAATCTTTCCACCAGGCATACAGAACGCGTTCACACTCTTGTCCTGTACCAGGTTGAATTCCCAACTGTACTCTTTTAATTCTGCGGCCATACCGTTTTGTGAGAGGTATGCCTCTACTGCTGTTGCCAGTCGCTGACCGACGCGCTTGACCATCTCAGTATTTGCAGCATCGGTAGATTTCTTGGCTGTCTGCATATACTTGGTGTACTCTTGGTTGCTGAGGCTCAGCACCTGTTCGTCTGACACCAGCAGATTCTGCTTACGCCCAGTGATAGGCACCGTTCTTGACGTACCACATGATGCCAGCAATGCCACCACCAACGTCATCAATAGAAATTTTACTTTGTTCATTTTATTCGTGTTTTTAATTGTGTACTCTATTTTGATGACAAAGATATGAAAATTTTATGATATCCGCAAGTGAAATGGTGTTTTTTTTGGTATTTTATTTTGTATTGTACTCATTTAATCGTATCTTTGCAGGGTGTTGTAAACATAATCTATGGAGACATGAAAGGAAAAAGAATCATCGGATGGATGCTGTTGCTGTTGGTGCCATTATCTATATTGGCACAGCAGAAGACCCGTTCAGGACTGGAACCGCAGCGTTTTCAAGAAACCATCGACGGCAAGGAAACGGCACTTTATACCTTGGTCAACGACAATGGAGCTGAAGCTTGTATCACCAACTATGGCGCACGGTTGGTATCGCTGGTAATGCCCAATTGGAACGGACGAATGGAGGATGTGGTGTTGGGGTATGATAATGTAACGGATTACCATACGCAAGGACAAAACTTCGGAGCTACCGTTGGCAGGTATGTGGGGCGTATCATCGGACCATCGTTTTCGTTAGATGGGCAACGCTACGACCTGCAGGACAGTGGCAAGGGCGTAATCTCGCATGGCGGCAAGCCAGGCTTCCAGGATCGTGTGTGGGATGTCGTGAAGGTGAGTGCCAAAACGTTGGTGCTGCGCTACGTATCGCCAGATGGTGAAAACGGATTTCCTGGAGAGCTGACGGTGACACTGACTTACACGTTGGGCGATAACAATGCACTGGGTGTCGATTTCGAGGCGACAACCACCAAACCTACCGTGTTGAACCTGACCAATCACTCATTTTTCAATATCTCAGGTGACCTCGCCCGTAGTATTGAATCCCAACATCTGTGGATCGACAGCAAGGAGTTTGCCGAGTATGATGCCAACAAAAATGTGACAGGGAAATTTAGAAAGGTACTGAATACGCCGATGGATTTTCGTAAACCGCGACAGATCGGACTGCGTATCAACAAAGACTACGACCAGCTGAAGGTGACGGGAGGCTACGACCACTGCTTCAAACTGCGCCATGCAGGAAATATCAACCGTCCTGCAGCTATCGTTTACGACACACAGAGCGGACGCACGCTGTCTGTCTATACCACAGAACCGGCTATACAGATCTATACTGGTAACGGACTGAGAGGCAACCAGGTAGGCAAGGAGGGAGTCAGGTATCCACGTCGTTCGGCCATCTGTCTGGAAACCATGCATTTCCCCAATTCGCCCAACCTTTCTCAGTTCCCTTCAACGGTGTTGCGACCTGGCGAAACCTACAAGTCCAGAACGCTTTTCCTTTTCAGTACAGACCCGCCACAGATGTTTAAAGAATAAAAATAAAGATTAAATCTTTTGGCTGACAAATCTGCATCGTCTAACTTTGCACGTGAAATGAAAAAGTTTTTCCTCATATCCGCCCTCATCGGACTGTGTGCTGCAGCAAGTGCACAAGATGATGTATATATGGTGAAAGATACCACGTTGCAGACAACCGATATCATTCAGCCTATAGAACCTGCTGGGGTGCGTGGAAGACGAGTGGCCACAGCGGAAGAGAAGGAATATGCACGGATGATGGCTGAGGAAGAACGCGACAGGGAACAGGAACAGATAGACCGAAACCTGCCTCGTATCGATGATAACGGACAAGTACGCACAGACGACTACTACTATATGCCGTGGGGCTGGGGTGGGAGCGACTGGCGACTGCATAAGGGACTGAACCTGAATCTGGGCGCATCCGTCTTTGCCAATTTCGGAGGCGGAGGACGACATGGTGCAGGTTTTACACAGGACATCTCGCTGATGTACGTCACCAACCTGTCGAAGAAGGCAACTTTAGCTGTCGGCGGCTACTTCAATAATATGATCTGGGGAGGTGACAACTATACCGCTGCAGGCATCAATGCCGTGTTCAGCTATCGGTTCAATGAACATTGGAGTGCTTATGCCTTTGTACAGAAAGCATTCACCAGCAACAACTACGCCAACCTCTATACACCCTATTGGGGCAGATATCCCTATGGTGGCTATCCCTATTATGGATATGCAGGCTACGGATGGGGCTATCCAGGTTACGGCAGCTTTGGCGATTACTATGGTATGAGCCGTCGCATGATGGATCGCATTGGTGGCGGCGTCCGCTACGAATGGGGCAACCACAACTTCTTGGAGATTCAGGTCGAGTTCGACCACATGCCCAACATGAACCGTAACGGCTACGATTATCGCCGCTATGATTATCCTGTGATGTAATCAAGGTCTACTTCGCTCGATAATCACCCAGCCCTTGACCTTTGACCTTCAGCCAAAGCCGTATCAGGCTTCTGATAGACTTCTTTTTCTCTCCTCTATGAGGGGGCTGGGGGTAGGCTCCTTCTTGTCTTGACAAGAGAGCAAGAGCAATGATAATGCTAATATGCCTATAGACGTTTTCATTCTTTCAAACTTTATCATGTAACAACGTACCTGTCCCTGTGGTATCATCATAGTCCTTATTCAAAGGCTTTAATTCCACCTTTGTGTGTTGCCATCCTTCGTTTGTCACAGTTTTTTCGCAAGAAACACGCTATAATTTGCCAATGAAACTTAATTTCAACACTTAAAGTATTGTTGTATGAAAGAAATTTTGTATCTTTGCGGTCGGAAATATTTGTTATC
>CADCPZ010000129.1 GCA_902803475.1 uncultured Prevotellaceae bacterium | reverse complement strand
CTGCTCTCCGCACCTCCAGGCCGTCCCGTCAGCAAGGTTTTGTATTACGATGATGGTACACTGAAAGGTACGCCCTACAGGAATCAGGAAGATGTTCGTCTGATCAAAGTGAGTGACTTCGCCGAAGCATACCTCTTGTTCTGTGGCTTTGGTAATCAGGAAACCGTAACGTCAAAAAAACGTGGCGGTTACGAACGGTGTGTCATAGACAACCTTGACGAAGGGCTACACTTCGAGATGCTTGTAAAGCCGAGGCGATACCCTGCCAATAGCATTGCCACGATGTCCGTCACAAGTGCATCCGACAATCATGTTCCCGTCCGCACGATATATTTCGTCAAGATAAATGATAATTAGCGTCTATGCGTTACATGTTCCATTGGCTATAGCTGTTAATTTGTAATTCGTGGCTGTCCTCTACCGTTGCAAAAGGTTAAAAATATACCTGTTTTAAAATTTTTAATGGGGGTATAATAATTAAGGTATTTTAAGTACTTTTGCAGCCTAAAAGTGAGAGAAGAAACAAAAATGAACATAAAAGGAACATCTATGAGAATAATCAAATTTTTGCTGGCAACCATCATGATGTTTGTCGGCATCACGGCGCAGGCAGCAAGCGAAGTAACGGAAGCCAATGTAAGACACCACGACAGCCATTATCAGCATCAAGAAAGGGCAGGAAGATACCGTAACATACTACGACCTGAGCGGTCGCCGCGTGATTCAGCCCACCAAAGGACTGTTCATCGTCAATGGCCGTAAGGTGCTTGTGAAGTAATAAGCACTCAACATTATATCATTCGTGCCCACCAGGGTCGGTTCTCCTGATCATATAAAGAACAACACAACAAAGAAAGTTGTGGTGAAGTAACGACATTCTTGAAAGTAGTCATAAGGGCGTGCAGACATGAATCTGTACGCCCTTATGTTCTATAATGTGATCTGTTTCCGTTTCCCCAACGAAAGCTTAGCTATTATAAGGTAATAGATATATAAACCTTTGTCAACAAATCTAGTTATTTTTAGTACTATTACACTCCTAATACTATAGCAGGATCTATATTCAGTTTGCGGCTGATTTCTCTTCCTGTTTTCAGGGAAGGTTCACCCTTGCCTGTTATAATTTCACTGATACGTGCCGCACTCAAACCAAGCATCTCTGCCAGTTTAGTCTGGGTGAGTCCCATTTCGTACATACGTAGTTTCATGGTCTCAACCAGTGTTGGTGCAGCTATAGGATAATATTCTTCCTCATAGTCGGCTACAAGATCTGAAAGGAGGTCGAGTTCCAGATAGTCCTTGTCGTCTGTAGGCGTATTGTTGTTAACGACCTTCAACAGCTCATTGATGCGATTACAAGCTGCCTTGTACTGTTTGTCTGTCTTAATCTGTACCATACCTTTGGTGCAAAGATAGCATGATTATTCGGTAGAACCAAATATTTTTCGGAAAACTTTATCGCCGAATATACTTTCGCTCGACAATAAAAATAAAAATCGCCGATTTATTGTCTCTCATTTATCCGTATATTTAGCTGCGCTGAATATACTTTCGCTCGACAATAAAATAAAAATGCTTTTTTATTTTGTATTGTCCTCGCTTATTCGTATATTTGCACTCAGTAGCTAAAAACGTAACGACCATGAAACGAATATGCAAATTGATCACGATGCTTGCCCTGCTGA
Organism: uncultured Prevotellaceae bacterium; assembly: GCA_902803475.1. Lineage (GTDB taxonomy): Bacteria > Bacteroidota > Bacteroidia > Bacteroidales > Bacteroidaceae > Prevotella. The sequence goes on along the minus strand of CADCPZ010000129.1, from coordinate 3,822 downwards.
CAGCAGGAGCAACAAAGGTTGGTGCACAAAATCCTTTTGATGACCAGCCCATAGAAAATGTACCTACCGTCAGTCAGCCGACGACCAAAACTACCGTCAAGGTAAAGGAACAGACAGGCGACAAGGGACTCGTCTTCAAATACGGAAAGCTTCACTATAAGATTCGTTCGAAAAATACGGTGGAGGTAACAGGCGAAGTGCGCAGCGTTCTCAGCGGTCGCGTGGAGATTCCAAACATCGTCAAGCACAAGGATGTCACCTATAAGGTGGTGGGTATCGGAAAATCTGCCTTTTACGGCCTGGCAAAGATGACGGAGGTTGTCATTCCTAAAAGCATTCAGTACATAGAGAGTATGGCTTTTGCCCTTACTGGTCTGAAAGAAGTGATCATTCCTGGTGACAACGTGGCGGTTAAGAAACGGGCATTTATGAACTGCAAGGACCTGACGGTGGCAACGCTCAACGGCAAGAAACCCAAGTGCTCGTCCTCTGCCTTCGAACTTTGTCTTAGGATGAAAGAGCTGCGCATTCGTGGCGTTGACCCTAAGAACAACGGAAAGAAACTCCCCCAAACCAATGCCGTCATCAAGGTCATCAAATAGAATCCATTCATTATTAACGACTGTGGACTCCTATCCTCAGCACCAGCGGCAGATGGTCTGAGAAACCTTTGTTGTAGCGCATACCGATATAGTTTCTACGAGGCATCACGCCACCATATTTATCATCTTCCACCAACAGGAACGGCGCATCAAACACCTGACAATCATGAGGTTGTGTCGCCCATTCCTCGCTGATGAATATCTGGTCGATACTCTCCCACTCGCCCTTGAACTTATACGTTCCTTTTGCTCCATTGCGCCCCATCGCACCTTTCGACACATTCACCATTCCATGCTGCAACAACAGCTGCGGTGCCACATCGTCAGCCGTATCATTGAAATCGCCCAACACGATCATCTTGGCCAAAGGACTGGTTACGTGAATCGAGTCGATAGCTGCACACAACCGGTTCATCACATGCAATCGGAACGGTCGTGTAGCCCTTTCCCCACCATAGCGACTGGGTGCATGCAGCACAAACACATGCAACGTGTCACCCGTCACGATACGACCAGACACATAGAGAATATCACGTGTCTTACGCATCTCAGCCATCGGCTCTATCCGCAGGGAGTGTGTGGCTATCGGTGCAAAACTGAAAGGCGAATAGAGCAGCACCACATCAATACCTCGTTCATCAGGCGAATCGGTCATCACATATTCATAATGTGCCTTTCTCAGCAGCGACCGCTTGGTCAGGTCACGCATCGTCGTGTCGTTCTCCACTTCACACAAGGCCACCATATCTGGCAACGACCAGCCGTCTTCAGATTCTCCGCAAGCAATAATCTCCTGTCCTAAATGGTTCAACTTGTCCCAATATTTACGGCGCGTCCAATGACGCGGCGACTCTGGCAACCATTCCTGGTCGTTTTTCAGAGAATCGTGCTGCGTATCGAATACATTCTCCACATTCAGCTCCACGATCGTCAACTGCTGTGCCTGCCCGTATAACGGCAACCACAGAAGAAGCAAGCAGCACATGCTGATCATTTGACAGATTGACAATTTCACGATTATATGATTTCACCGACAAAAGTACATAAAAAAATTGGAATCTATCAGTTTTTTGCTAAATTTGCAGCAGAATCACTAAATAGGAGTAAAAATAGGAGTTAAAGAGGGAGTTAAAAAAACAAAGATATGAAGACTGAAAAAGAAAAGATGCTTTCTGGCGAATTATATTCTGCCGTTGACCCACTGTTGCTTGAAGAACTGAATGCAGTCAAGAGCATCATCCATCAGTACAACAATCTGCCGCCCACCGCTTATGAAGAGCGGTTCTTGATGCTGAAAGACCTGCTCGGCTATATGGCTGACGACAAGACGCTCATCATCCAGCCGTTTTATTGCGACTACGGCAAGCAGATTCGTGTTGGCAAACGGTTCTTTGCCAATTTCAACTTCACGGTACTCGACGAGGCATTCGTCACCATCGGCGACGACTGCTTCATCGGACCTAACGTCAGCATCTACACAGCCTGCCACAGCACCGACCCCATCGAGCGCAACTCACGCAGGGAATGGGCTGAGCCTGTCACCATCGGCAACAACGTATGGATTGGCGGCAGCGTCACCATCCTGCCTGGAGTCACCATCGGCGACAACGTCACCATCGGTGCCGGCTCTGTCGTCGTCAAAGACATTCCCTCAAACGTTATCGCTGCTGGCAATCCCTGTAGGGTGGTAAGGGAGACCCCTCCCAACCTCCCAAAGGGAGGAGAGGAAGAAAACGAGAGCGCGAGGGAGCGAGGGAACGAGAATAGATAAGTAAGGGTATGACAAATAAATTGTAAAATCGTAAAATAGTACAATAAAACCGTGGATTTTGAATTAAACACTGGCGAATACCGTCGCGACGAACTGATCAACCTCATTGAGCGCTCGCTCAAGAAACTCACCTTGCAGGAGTTGGAAGCCCTGTACTATGATATGTCAACTAAAAACTACATAAATGATAATTAAAATGGGAGTTAAAATGAGAGTTAGAATAATCGTTGTTCTCCTGATGATGGTTTCTACCGCATCAGCACAGGAACCGTTCTGGTTGGGAGCTGACATCAGCGGAACAACAGAACTCGAAGCACGAGGAGTCAAACTGTACAACCAACAGGGACAAATCCGAGAAAATACGGCACTCATGAAAGAGCTGGGCCTCAACGCCGTCCGACTGCGAGTATGGGTCAACCCGCGAGGCGGTTTCTGCAACAAGGAAGACGTGCTGGAAATGGCGAAACGCGCCAAATACTACGATATGGCGTTGATGATCGACTTCCACTACAGCGACTGGTGGGCCGATCCTGGCAAACAGCCGATCCCTGCCGCTTGGCAGTATTTCAGTTATGACGAAATGAAATATGCGTTAGCCGAACACACTCGTGAAACGCTGCAGCTGCTGAAAGACCACCATATCGATGTCAGATGGGTACAGGTAGGCAATGAAACCACCCACGGCTTCTTGTGGCCGATGGGCAGAGCCGAGGAAAACATGCAACAGTATGCTGGTCTCACCGAAGCAGGCTATCAGGCTGTGAAGAGCGTCTATCCCAATGCCGACGTCATCATCCACCTCGATGCCGGCTGCGACCCCATCCGATACAATTTCATCTTCGACGGCCTACGCCAGTATGGCACCCATTGGGACCTCATCGGCATCAGTGTCTATCCCTATTGGGACAAAGAAGCCGGCCTTGCCCACGACTACCGTGAAACCATCAGTAGCTTCGTCAGCAACATCAAGGCCCTAAACAAGAAATACGGTTGTGAGCTGATGATAGTAGAAACGGGTGTAGAGGCAAAGAAACCCGTTGAGGGCAAAAAGATCATGACTGCCATCATCGATGCTGCCCGCAACCAATGCGACGGTCATTGTCTGGGCGTCTTCTACTGGGCACCTGAAGCTGAAGGTCACTATCCGCTTGGAGCCTTCGACCATCATCGTCCAACCGTCATCATGGATGCGTTTACGGAAAAATAATACATCTTTCATCTATGAAACGAAAACTATGCTACATCCTCATCGCTCTGACCACCACACTGGCGGTTGCAGCACAAACCACACTCACCCACCCCTGGACAGGAAAACGTGTGGCTTTTTTTGGCGACTCCATCACAGACCCCAAGAACGCTGCTTCACAAAACAAATACTGGAGCCTGTTGCAAGAATGGCTTCACATCACCCCATACGTCTATGCCGTCAGCGGCAGACAATGGAACGAT
>CADCPZ010000128.1 GCA_902803475.1 uncultured Prevotellaceae bacterium | reverse complement strand
TGTACGTGGAAGACTTCACAGATGGGAGACCCCTCGTGGTGTTTGAGATATGCGGAGATACATCTGCACCATCCACACGACCTGATGCATAAGGCTGTGGGATGGATGCTCAGAGAGATGGGCAAGCGGTGTTCGATGGATCTGCTTCGGGAGTTTCTGCGACAGCATGCGCACGAGATGCCTCGCACGATGCTTCGCTATGCCATCGAGAAGATGAGCGAGGAGGAGCGGAAATCTTGGATGAGATCTTTATTCGTACCTTTGACCTAAAGGACTGGCACCAGGCATGGGTATCTTTCGTCATCTTCGAACACGAGATTTGTGGGGGTTAATAGATTGTTCGCAATTCCATGTTGTCGAGCATATTGTACTGAATACCATCAATCTCGTAGCGCCAGCTTTGGTGGAAATGGCCGTAGAACCAATACCGGAGGGGATGGTTTCTTGCAAGGAGATAGGCACAGATGTCATCCATCACCTGACGCTCCTGTCTCACATCATGGTATAGTTTTTTGTCACGCATCGCCCAGGTAAATAGCCCCTGTTGCGTGTTCAGTTCGCAGAACGAGGGCGAGGAGTGGGTGATGACGGTGTCTATAGCGGCAACCTCACTGATAGCCTGGATCTTTTCCTCGTCGTAGAAAGGTCTTTCGTCAGACCAGTAGATATTGGGGGCAAAAGGCTCAGCCGGATTTTGAACATGAAAACAGGGGGAGTTCATGCGCTCAGTCCTGTCGATAGATGTGGCTCCGCCAACACAGAGGATGGTGTGTCCGCATGCTTTCACAATGGAATAGTCGGGTAGTGTCATCCAGCGCTTGTGCTGCATGGATTGAAGATTGAAATAGGCTGGATTGTCATGATTGCCACGCACGAAGACTGTCCAGTTGTTGGCTTTTGACAGTCGCTCACGACACCTCTTATATATATTGTCGTAGTAACAGGGCTTTTCAAACCCGAATCCACAGTCGCCAGCCACGATGATCACCGTGTCTGTCATACCATATTGTATGCAACACCTATTGACGAGCGGCATAAAGTCGCCGTGGATGTCGCCACTCACCACAATGCTTTTTGCATGGGGGAATTTATACATATTCTGCTTCATTTCCTCATTGTTGTTCTACCCTTATAGTAGGAGAAAAGCACAAATGTTACATGCAGAAAGCGATAAAATACGAATATTTAGTTTTTGTTGAGGAGTTAAAAAGTCTAGTTGTTATAGCAAGTCTTTGATGCGTCGATAAGCTTCTACCTTCTTGTCGAACGACAATGGGTAGGCACGTGATGAAGAGGGGAGACGGAGGAGGGAGACCCTCTCCCCGCCCTCCCTGTGTAGGGAGGGAGCCTTTGTCCTCGGAATCTCAACAGAGGTGTTGACCTTGGGTATTGTGGGGATGCCGAGTGAGGCGCAGATGGTTTCCGTAGCCTTCTCTCCTGTGGTGACGATGGCGCGAAGGTGGGGCATCTGTCGTAACAGCGCATGGATATCTGTAGGTTCTACCACCTCTAAAAACTTGTCTGAAGCATTGTCCCGTAGGCGGCGGACGGCTGTCGATGTGTCATAGAAAGCCAGACCCTTTTCCTGACAGAATGCCACAATCTCGTCTATCTTGAAACGTTTGGCCTCCAGATCAACGAAATGGTTCTTGTCGCCAAAGAACAGCTGTCCCTCAATCCGCCAGTGGTCGTTGATGAAGTTGGGGTAGTAGAAGTCCATGCACCACCGTTTGCGCTGTGGCGGAAAACTGCCCAAGAACAGCACCTTGGCGTTCTCAGGTAGGAAGGGACGGAGCGGATGGTACTCTATGCCGTCCTTGCTGCGTTGGATATTCTCTAAATTTAAATAGGAGGTCACCATACTCTTCAGTTCACGATGCGAAGGTAAAGGAGTTTGCAGGATAAATCAAATAGTTTCGATAACATTTTTTCTACACGTGTCTTTTTTAACATTTTAAAAGATTTGGTGTGTTCGTTTTTCTTTAAAGCTGGCGGTTTTCGCCTAAAAACCACTACCTTTGCAGCAGAAATATAGATAATGATGGATTTAAATTCAAAGATTTACGTAGCAGGCCACAACGGACTCGTTGGCTCTGCGATTTGGAATAACCTGAAAGCAAGAGGATACACAAACCTTGTGGGACGCAGCCACAAGGAGCTGGACCTGACAGACCAGTATGCCGTGAAGAAGTTCTTCGATGAAGAGCAGCCGGATGCTGTCGTGCTGGCAGCAGCTTTTGTGGGCGGTATCATGGCGAACTCATTGTATCGGGCGGACTTCATCATGATGAACATGAAGATTCAGTGCAACGTGATCAGTGAGGCCTATGCACATGGGGTGGAGAAACTGCTGTTTCTCGGTTCTACCTGCATCTATCCCAAGAATGCTCCTCAGCCTATGCGGGAGGACTGTCTGCTGACTTCGCCGCTCGAATATACGAACGAGGAGTATGCCATTGCGAAGATTGCGGGTCTGAAGATGTGTGAGAGCTACAACCTGCAGTATGGTACCAACTATATTGCGGTGATGCCTACCAACCTGTATGGACCTAATGACAATTTCCATTTGGAGAACAGTCATGTGATGCCCGCGATGATGCGCAAGGTGTATCTGGCGAAGTTGATTCACGACGGTGCATGGGACAAGATTGCCATAGACCTCAACAAACGGCCCGTCGAGGGTGTGAATGGATCGTCAAAGCATGACGACATACTGAACATTTTGGCCAAGTACGGTATCTATGATAATAAGGTGGTATTGTGGGGAACAGGTACGCCATTGAGAGAATTCCTCTGGAGCGAGGATATGGCAGATGCATCGGTGCATGTGCTGTTGAACGTAAACTTCAGTGATATCATCGGTATCGAGAAATACTCGTCTGTGCACTATGGCGCAGCGACAGACGGAGCTGTTGACCGCAACCATTCTGCCGGCCGTGGTGGAGCCATCCCGTCATTAGGTGAAATCCGCAACTGCCACATCAACGTGGGTACAGGTAAGGAACTCACCATTCGTGAACTGTCTGAGCTGGTGGTGAAAGCAGTTGGTTTTGAGGGAACCGTGGAGTTTGATGCCTCGAAGCCAGACGGTACGATGCGGAAACTCATTGACGTGTCGAAGCTGCACTCCTTAGGCTGGACACACAAGGTAGAGATTGAGGATGGTGTTGCCAAACTGTTCAGATGGTATCAGGAGTCTTTGCAGTAACCCTGGATAACTGCCGACAGGACAGCATCAGTTAATAGATCAACATCCGATTCAGTTTCTCCCAGAAACTGGCAGGGGTGGTGATGATGCGACAGGAATCATTTGGCTCGTGAGCCATGATTCCTGTCGCTTTGTAATATGCCTGTCGGAGCTGCCGGATGGCATCGGCACACTTCAGCGTGTCGATGGTCTGCGTATAGTATGTGAAGAGCGTCGGATAGAGATGCGTAAAATCATCGTAAATAGAACGGGCCATCTGTTGATGAGGCTCATCGAGGCGCAGTTGTTCTCCCTGAGCCAGCCGACAGCGAAACTTCGACAGATTCTGTTTCATGCGGTGTGTCGTCACACGATAGGAAAGGTATGTCATTTGCAGGGCTGTAGCCATCTCTTTATCAGGGAGAGCCTGCTGTTTGTTGAGCATGGTAAGCAGCGAACGGAGGAAGATGAAGCGACCGCGTGGAAAGAACACCTGATGGGCATAGGCTATCAGCTGTGAGGCAACGACGAGTTTCTGTTCGTCTGTCAGCAATGAATCGTTCGAATCGTCAGCGGATTTGTCCGTGTATCGGATCGTTGAAACCCTTTCAGCGGCTGTAATCCGATTGTTAAGGTAGTTGCGGAAAGTGTTCAGTAACCAGGTCTCGAACGACTCTTTGTTCTTGATGTTTCGTAACGACTGGTAGGGCTGGCGATTCTTGCCATCATTTCCCTCACGGAGATAGAGGAAGAAGTCTTCTACAAGATCCTCGAAAGCATCAAGCAACTGTTGATGGCAGACGGCATATCGCTCACGCAGCTGATGTGTCAGTCGATGATGCAGCAAGTAATACATCGCCTCGTCGCTCCTGTCATCATCACAGAGGATGATATCCACGAAATCAGGAAGAGGGATGTCGGCAAAGGGATGCGGTGTGTGCGTGATCATCTCTTGGGCTGTCATCATGTCGTAGGGTGTTACAATTGTATCAGGTGTTCGAGATGAGGAATGGTGATCCGTCCGCGAGAGAGGATGAGGAGCTGTTCCTCCTGCATGGCATTCAGGCATTTCGAGATATCGAGCCGGCTGCAGTTGAGTTCATGCGCCAGATCGGTCATCCTCATCTTGAAATCTTTCTCGCCAGCAGGGTAGAGACAGCGGCTGACGAAGAAGTTGACAAGTCGTTTACGCAGTGAGACGGGTGTGGTCATCCACTGGCGGTTTTCCATTTTCTGCACCTTTGTAGAGAGGATGTTCAGTAAGTTGATCTGAAAGATGGGATAGGTGCTGGCGAGCTTCATGATGTCTTGCTTCTGGATGATGAGCATCTGACAGGGTGTGGCTGCCATGAATGTATGCGTGTACTGCTGATGGAGTCCGAAGAGTCGTTCGGGTTGAAGAACGATGGGGGAGTGGAGGGTTTCTAGACTCACCCCAGCCCTCCCTGAATAGGGAGGGAGAAGAGAATGTTGGGTGTTGAGTGTTGTGACGACGGTGACGTTACCGTTGAGGATGAACGTCAGTTGGTCGCAACGGTCTCCTTCCTGAGCGATCACATGATGCGTTTGCACTTTGACAAACTCCAGTTTCGTGTGAGCGATAACCTCTGTGAGGTCGTCGCGGCTCATGCCTTGAAACAGGGGTAGGCGCAGGAGTATGTCAAAGGCGGAAAACATGTGTTAATGCGTAATGCTTAATGCGTAATGCTTAATGCGAAATGCTTAATGCGGAGTTCCTTGAGAACGAAGTTCGAAAAATGCATCGTTTATTTTTCCAGGATTTTTCCTTCCATTGTGGGGGAGTGCCATACGGCGAGTTCACCTTTTGCATCCGCATAGATGAAGTAAGCCATCAGTTCAGGATGTTTTTCCAATACGGTTTTTGCTTTGTCGATACCCATCACCATAAAGGCTGTGGCAAAGGCATCGGCAGTAGCACAGTCTTTGGCAAGCACGGTGGCTGATAGCAGACTGTGTTGTACAGGATAGCCCGTTTTGGGGTCTATGGTATGGGCATATTTCTTCCCACCCTTATAATAGAAGTTACGGTAGTTGCCACTGGTCGCCATTGCCATATCCGTGACATTGAGCACCGCCTGCTGTTCCTGTTGGATATTCAAGGAGTCATCAACAGGTTTGGTCACCCCAATCTTCCAGGGAATGCGCTTGGGACTGTTGCCGCAGGTGATGACCTCACCTCCGATTTCAACCATGAAATGCTGAATGCCTTTGTTGCGAAGGAATTGTGCCACCACATCACAAGCATATCCCTTAGCGATAGCTGCAGCATCGAGCATGGTGTTTGGATGAACCTTTTTAACCTTTTTGTTGTTGAGAGAAACAGACTGATAACCAACAAATTGCATCAAACTGTCAATTTTTTGCTTTGACGGGTTCTCGCCCGTTTTAAAGCCAAAGCCCCAGAGGTTGACCAAAGGAGCCACCGTGATGTCGAAAGCCCCGTCGGTTTCTTTGGAAACATACTGCGCCCTATTGAACACCTGTTCAAACATCTCGTTGACAACTACGTCCTCGTTGCGATTGATCTTTGAGATGACAGACTCTTTGTTGAAGGTGGACAAGGAGTTATCGACCTTTTTCAGTTCCGCTTCAATCTCAGGTTGCAGGTCCTCGTTGCACTGATAGGTGATATGGTATTCAGTACCGAACACCAGTCCGACATTCTCCTGGTAGGGCATCGCCTGTTGTTCGCGGATGATGAGGATGGTACCAATGATGAGTACTGTTAACAGCGGAATCTGCCAAAGGAGCTTTTTCTTTCGTTGGTTGTTGGTGGGTGTCATAGCTTTCTGATGGGGTTGATAGGGTGAATGGGGTTAATAGGTGAGGGGGATTATAATTCAAAGATGAGGTTGAAGGTGCCTGCAATATGGGAGCTGTCGCCTCGTCCGAATCCAGGTACATACCAAGGTGTGCCGACGGGGTTGTGGTCGTGGGCGATACGCTTGCGATAACGGATGCTCCAGCCCAGTCGTACAGGGCGGGCAATCTTCACATCGATGCCTGCGGCGGCTTCCATCCAGTGGTAGTAGCATTTCACATCATTAGCCTGATAGGTTGCTGTGCCGCCCCATACGGGATCGGTGACAGGAGGCGCTTCGATATCATATTTAAAAGAGGTGTAGCCATAGCGTGCACCCACATATAGCCTGTAGTCGTCGTGTTTGTTTTTCAGCAGGTTGAAGTCAATACCGATACGGCCGAAGGGTGCGCTGGTTTTATAACGGACGTTCGTCACATCATCTTCGTTGTCAGCTTGTCCGATACCCAGTTCGATGATTGGGAAGTAGCGTCCTTTGATGTTCACGCGCAGGGCCGCTTCATATTGTCCGTAGCTGCTCACCCACCGTTGTACGGCTCCCGCGAGGTCAACCGATATCGCCACGTTGCTGATGAAAGCCGAGCTGTCAGCTTTCACAGGCTCCGTCTTCACCATTTTCTTCTGTGCACAGGCTGGCAGCAGACTAATCGCGAGGAGTAAAATAAATATATATGTTTTCTTTGCTGGAGTCATAGTCTATATTGGGATTCTTGATAACAACGGAGTCGATGGCATGACAGGTTGTTGTGATGCCTGTGAGCGTATGGAAATAGTTTGGTTGACAATCGACACTCTCGAAGTGTATCTGGTTGGTCTTCTTGATGGTCAGCGTATCAGAATAGGTGTTGCCCAACGTATCGTTCAGCGTAATATGCAGCAAGTCTTCCTCCTGCGTATAGCTAACAGGTATGGCAAGGTTGCTGATGTTTACACCACTATTAAAGATGGTATCATTGCCTGATGCGCGGATGGCTGAAATGGTGATGGTGTCCTGCAATGATTCGTTCTCGTTCTTCATGATCAGGTTCACCTTCACAAGGTTGTTCAGCGGACAGTCGATCGAGGTACAGGCTGCCAGCATCTGCACCAACAAGAACGCCAGCGGTAACGCTCTCAACCATGTAATCGTATGCTTATTGTTTTCTCTCATCTTTAACAGTATATACTCCTCTCCCTATGCAGGGAGAGGCTGGGAGTGGGTCTTCTATATCTTTTCCTCAATCTGGTAATCATTGCGTTGACTGGACGAGCGGCTGATGAGGTCGCCCAGGAATCCTGCCAGAAACAGCTGTGTACCAATCATCATCGTGGTCAGGGCAATGTAGAACCAAGGAGAGTCGGTAATCAGATGGTGGTAGATGCCATTCGACAAGTCGATGATTTTGTTGATGCCAATGACAAGGATCGCGATGAAGCCAATGAAGAAGACAATAGAACCTAAGAAGCCGAACACGTGCATCGGCTTCTTGCCGAAGGTGCCCAGGAACCAGAGCGTCAGCAGGTCGAGATAACCGTTGACGAAGCGGTTCAGTCCCATGAACTTCGACGAACCGTATTTACGTGCCTGATGGTGTACCACCTTCTCGCCAATCTTGTCGAAGCCCGCATTCTTGGCCAGATAGGGGATGTAGCGGTGCATCTCACCATACACCTCGATGTTCTTGACAACCTCTTTGCGATAAGCTTTCAGTCCGCAGTTGAAGTCGTGCAGGTTCTTGATGCCGCTGATCTTACGTGCTGTCGCATTGAACAGTTTTGTGGGAATGGTCTTGGAGATCGGATCATAGCGCTTCTGCTTGTATCCGCTGACCAGATCATAGCCTTCCTCCTTGATCATCCGGAAGAGTTCAGGAATCTCATCGGGTGAGTCCTGCAGGTCGGCATCCATTGTGATGACGACATCGCCCTCAGCTTCTTTGAATCCGCAGTACAGGGCAGGACTCTTTCCATAGTTCCTTCTGAACTTGATGCCTTTTACATGGTTGGGTGACTGACTCTGCAGTTCTTGTATCACCTGCCATGAGCGGTCGGTAGAACCATCGTTGATGAAGATCACTTCAAACGAGTAGTTGTTTTTGTTCATCACTCTTTCTATCCACGAATAAAGTTCGGGCAGTGATTCATCCTCATTATAAAGAGGTATTACGATTGATATATCCATGATTGTGATTTACAATTTACAATTTACAATTGACGATTTACAATTTATTTCTGGGGAATGGAGGTGGACTCTTCGTCTCTTTCTTCATCACGGCTGCGATGAAAAAACTCAGGATGAAGCCGATGATGAGGTTTTGAATGAGCATCGATGAGGCAAACTCCAGGGGCGTGATGTCTGCCATCGCCTGTGACATCTCCTTCATGCTGATACCAGCTTGTTTCAAAACCGTTTTCATCTCCGGCATCTCTACAACGGTAGCCCAGAACCTGGAAAACAGGTTCGGATCGAGAAAATGCATATAGGCCCATTGTAAGATGGAGAAGATGATGGCTGCATTGAAGAATACGCGGAAGCAATACAGCAAGGCCATCTTAAAAGATATCTGGTCGTTGCGCCCCTCTTTCCGATAGACCTTCAGTCTGTAGCCCACGAAGAACGGTGTGGCAAGCATCAGCAGCGTGTTCAGCATCCCCAATAACGGCATCGTCATCGAACCGATGAAACAGGCAAAACTGGCTGCCCAAACGACAGCCAGGTAGATACTATCGTACCAGGAGTATGCGCGTAGTTGTTTATATTCGTCGAATGTCATTTTTAAATCTTTGTTTTCAACGTGCAAAAGTACGCATTTTCGGGCATATAGATTAAGTTAATAGTGTTAAAAAGCAAAAAAACTTGCATTCTCTATGTTCTATACGCAAACTTTTTATTACCTTTGCAGCCGATTTTGAAGAAATCGTCTGCGAAGTTTGGCTGCACCTCAGCAATTGAAACAAGTTCCATTGCGTTCGGTTTGCACAAACATTGCAGCTAGTTTTGAAGAAATCGTCTGCGAAGTTTGGCTGCACCTCAGCAATTGAAACAAGTTCCATTGCGTTCGGTTTGCACAAACATTGCACGCGATTTTGAAAATGGGCAGTCCTGTACGGCCAGCTCCCTCGGAATCCCCCAGGACGGGAACGTAGCAAGGGTACTTGGTTGTAGCGGCGCGATACAGTAAGCTGCCCACCCGCCTCTTTAGCTCAGTTGGCCAGAGCACGTGATTTGTA
>CADCPZ010000127.1 GCA_902803475.1 uncultured Prevotellaceae bacterium | reverse complement strand
GTCACATGCATCAAGGAACTCAGGATCAGCGGGATAATGCGACAGACGCACAGCATTCATATTCATCGACTTGATGAGTTTCACATCTTCGATATTCTTTTCTTTGGATAGTGTGCGACCCGTTTCTGGACGAAAAGAGTGACGGTTAACACCTTTGATTATCACTTTTTTACCATTGATAAACAAACCGTCTTCATCACAGCCATAGACATGACAGCCTGTTTCCTTACTCCTTACTCCTGGCTCCTGTCCATTGCTTCCTATTTCCTTGCTCCCCACTTCTGACTCCTGATAGCTATGTCGGTATTCAATGGTACGGAACCCAAACTTCTGTCGCTCCACATGAAGCGTTTTCCCAGCAGCATCTTTTAGTGTGAAGACAGCCGTATAGAGATTTGGTGTCTCCGCCGTCCACAATTTCGGATTCTTTACATTGAAATCTACAAGTGTATGGTCACTAATTACGGCAGCAGCAGGACTGGTGGTGACTTTCTTACCTTGGGCGTCGATGATATCGACACATACAGAACCACCGGATACAGTACGACTGAGGAACACATCGGCACGGAAGCGCCCGTTCATATCGGCATTAACAGCCACACGGTCGATATTCTGTACTGGCTTCGCTACGATGAAAACAGGGCGCCAAATTCCGCCAAAATTCCAATAGTCAGCACGTCTTTCTGCCATATTTACCTTACCGTTAGCACTCTCCTTCGACACTTCTACCTCCAATCGGTTTTTCTTATTGCCGAAGTAGATACGGTCTGACACATCAAATGTAAAACGGCAGAATCCACCTTGATGCAAGCCGCTGCCGGCCTTACGCCCGTTGATAGTCACTTTTGCATCGGTGAACACAGCTTCAAAGACCAGTTCTATCTGTCTTCCTTCCCACTCTTTCGGAAGCGTGAACTCATATTTATAGAATCCTTTCTCATCGGCTATACCTTCTGGTTTCTCCTTCCCATAAAAACGCATTCCGTACTGATAGGTACCAAACCCTTGCAGTTCCCAGCAGGAAGGCACTCCGATTTTTGTCCAGGAGCCACTATTACGTCCATCAGTACATTTAAAATCCCATTGTACCATATCATCGCAACCATGACCAGAAAGATACTGTCGTTGTGTTTCCACATTACTTTGCGCATACGACGCCAGTGTTCCTACCAAAGCAACAACCAACAAAAAGTTTTTTTTACGAATCATTCTCATATCGTTGTGGGGTTATATTTTTCAAATTGTGAGATAGAGACATTCTGGATTTCCCAGATGTTCTATATTCTCAAAATAAAAAGACGAACACGCGCGCGATTTGTCGTCATTGCCTCTCCAAAACTCACCACCTGTCTCCCTTATAGCCATCACCTATTTCTCCATCTTTATTCGGATAGTTTTTATCACACCCAATAAAAATTTTCTTTTCTTTGTTGATGATTCAAAAAAAATGCATATATTTGCAGCGAAAATACATTCACTATGGAAACCATTAAAAATTTTGAAGAACTGATTGACTTTCTTCGCCTACGTGGAGACAGGAAACGTGTAGCAATCGTATGGGCAAGCGACGAATGGACACAGAAATCTGTCAGTCAAGCTTTGGAAGTAGGCTTTATTGAAGCTATTTTCGTAGGCTGTCAACAAGAAGTGGAACAGAACAAAGTTCTGATGCGGCATCATGAGCACATCACATTCATTCCTGCCGACGACTGCCATGATGCTGCACGTCGTGCCGTTCAAATGATTCACGAAGACAAGGCAGACATCCTGATGAAAGGAATGCTGAATACAGACGACCTGTTACGTGAGGTGCTAAACAAAGAAACGGGCATCCTGCCCAAAGGACGTGTATTGACACACATCACTGCTGCCAGTTTCTTCTCCTATCCTAAACTGCTGTTCTTCACCGACTCGGCAGTTATCCCCTACCCCACACAGGAACAGCGATCTGAACAAGTGAAATACATCACCTACGTGGCACGAGCCTTTGGCATCGAGAAACCCAAGGTGGCACTCATCCACTGCTCGGAAAAGGTTCAGGAAAAGCACTTTCCATTCACCGCAGGATACCACAAAATTATCGAACAGTCAAAACAAGGAGTATATGGTTCATGTGTTGTTGATGGCCCGATGGACGTAAAATGTGCCTGCTCCAAGGAATCTATGGCTCATAAGGGGATTGTCAATGCCGTAGGTGGCGATGCCGACTGTCTGGTTTTTCCTGATATAGAAGCTGGAAATATGTTTTACAAATCTCTCACACTCTTTGCCCATGCCGAGACAGCAGCCGTCTTACAAGGTACACTCTGTCCGGTAGTGCTTCCCTCACGTAGCGACTCTAAGCAGTCAAAGTTCTATTCGCTCGCTCTCGCAGCACTATAAACAATTATAAATTACGAATTAAGCATTAAGAATTAAGCATTAAATTATGCAAATACTCGTTATCAATCCTGGTTCCACATCAACCAAAATAGCCGTATATAATGACGCGAAACCCATGCTGTTACGTTCCATCAAACATTCGGTGGAAGAACTGAGCCAGTTCAATGACGTTACCGAGCAGCATGAATACCGTAAAAAACTGATTATCGACGACCTCACACGGATGGGTTGCGAATTTCATTTCAGTGCGGTAGTTGGGCGCGGCGGACTCGCCAAACCTGTAGAAGGCGGTGTCTATGAAATCAACGAAAAGATGATTGCCGATACCAAAGCCGACCATAACCACAAACATGCTTGCGATTTAGGGTGCATCATCAGCTATGAAATTGCCAAAGATATTCCTGGGTGCCGCTCGTTCATTGCCGACCCAGGTGTCGTTGATGAATTGAACGACTATGCCCGCATCAGCGGTTCACCCTTGATGAAGCGCATCTGTATCTGGCACGCATTAAACCAACGAGCTATTGCACGTCGTTATGCGAACGAAATCGGTAAGGAATACGAAGATTTGAACCTGATCATCTGCCATTTGGGAGGCGGCATCTCTATTGCGGCACACGAAAAAGGGCGTGCTGTTGATGCCAACAATGCCCTTGACGGCGAAGGACCTTTTTCGCCTGAGCGTGCAGGAAGTCTGCCTGCTGCCGATCTGATCAGACTCTGTTTCTCTGGGAAATACACAGAGCAGCAACTCTTGAGACGTGTGGCAGGAGAAGCCGGCCTCATCGCCCACTTAGGCACCAATGACATGCAGGAGATTGAGCGGCGCATTGCCGCTGGCGACAAACAGGCTGAACTGGTTGTCGATGCGATGATTTATCACACAGCGAAAAACATCGTTGCGGAAAGTGCTGTTCTCTGTGGAAAAGTGGACGCCATCCTGTTGACAGGTGGTATGGCGCGTTCACAATACGTCATCAGCCGACTCAGAAGACGTATCGACTTCCTTGCCCCCACACATTGCTATCCAGGTGAGGACGAAATGGAAGCTTTAGCCCTGAACGCCTTGGCTGTATTGACTGGCAAACGGGAAGCAAAGATCTATGAATAGTTCTCAGTTCGTTTAGCTATACCATACAGATGGTTCTCCGCTGCGATAGCGCTCTTCCTCGTTGTACTGGTTGTCCAGTTCAAATTCTTCTTCGTTGTAAGATTTTCTTGTTTCTTTTAACATAGTTGTGTCCTCCATTTCTGCGTGTCTCCCAATGGCAGTAATAAGTTAGTTATTTACAGACAATGAGACGATTGTCCACTGCAAATGTATGAAATCGTCATGTTTTATGCAAATTTTATAGCGATTTTTATATCATTTCGCTTAAAATATAATATTTTTTAAGATTTGAGATACATTTTTTATGCAACTAATCTTCTTCTCCTTTTCGTTTGGAATCGAAACGACGAAGGAAGAAGTTGAAAGCCTCCAAACCCAACAGCACCATAAACGTAGATGAAACGGCAAGGAGATACATGCCTGCACCACAAGTCAGACCGATAGCTGCTGTCACCCACACACCAGCTGCTGTAGTGAGTCCACGAATGGCATTTTTCTGGAAAATGATCATTCCCGCACCGATGAAACCGATACCAGAAACGACTTGTGCTGCGATACGTGAAACATCTAAACGATGATTTTCCGTTACCAACGCGCCCTCGAATCCATAGGCAGAGACAACCATAAACAATGCCGACCCCAAAGCCACTAAAAAATGAGTACGGAAACCTGCCGATTTGTCACGATATTCACGTTCCAAACCGATGACTCCGCCCAATAGGGCGGCAACAAAAATACGAAGGATAAAATCAAATGTCGGGTTCATATCATTAATATTTGCCACAAAAATACGAATAATTTGGAAGAAACAAAAGATTTTGGAGAGAAAAATGCACAATTGTTTGTTCGTTTGCTTATTTTTCCGTACCTTTGTCAAATACTTATTCGCATTACGCATTAATTATAAGATATGGAACTAATCATAGGAGGCGATCATCAAACTTTTCGATTGAACGTTTTTGTTGACGGACAAAAACGGCCTAAGACCGTAGGACAACCAGGTACGGTGCCGCTGAGCGTTAGCCGTGAGCACTGTTCCCTTGAGAATTGTCCTGACGGAACTTTCCTGTTGCGCAACTTGAATCCTCGCAACGTAACCTTCGTCAACGGTGTACGTGTGATGCAGCAACAGGTCACACAACAAGACCGCATCGAGTTGGGTGGAGATCATTATTGGCTACAGTGGGACGAACTGATGAAGATATTCCCCAAACCCCAGTTGGTGATGGATGTCACTCATCTGGCAGATATCTGGAATCAATATTACACAGAGATGAACCGTATGACGGTCAGCGAGAAACGTTTCAACGCCATGCGAGGCATCCTGCCAGTTTTCACCATGGGTGCTATCGCTCTGAAAATGGCTGGAATTGGCGGCGATGGTTTGATGATGACGATGGTTTATGTCATTGCGATTGGACTGTCCCTTTTCTTCTGCGTCAAAGCCTTTATCGATGCCAACAAACTGACCAAGCGTCGCGAGGAACTGAAACGCTGGTTCATGGCCTACTACCGCTGTCCGAATCCAGAATGCAACCGTTTCTTGGGAAACAAAGATTTTGAGTTGGTGATGGAAGACGGCATGTGCCCACGATGCAAGACTAAATTTGTTATGGCAGAATACTGATAAAACCCGATGTTTTGTCAAGAAAACGGGATATTTGATGTAAGATGCCATCGAACGTTCGCACCACATCGGAGAAAACACTTACCTTTGCCCACAGAGAGTTACTAACCATACCATAAACTAAAAACCGATTCAGCTATGGAAAGAATGGATGAAAACACTAAAGTGATTAGAAACCAAGTACCACAAACGCCTCCTCCAGGCACTCCTGGCGGTGCTCCAAGACCCGTGAGACCAGCCCCAACAGCCAAAGGAAACAATGACAACCGTGCTATCATGGCAGCAGCAGCTGTTCTTCTCGGCGGTACACTTGGCGTAGGCGGTGCGATGGCTGCAAATGCCTACAATGAAGAGATGGACGACCTCAGCGCTACTGCAGAGAACAACGCCCGTATCGCTGACGAGTTGAAGGAACAGGTGGAAGACCTGCAGTCTGATCTCGATGATGCAAAGGCAGATTTACAGGCTGAAGCAGCAGCTCCACGTAAAGTAGTCGTCATCGACGATGACATGCCTGATGGCGTACGCGTACATTCTTATACGCACATCACAGGCAGCGATGGTTCAGAAATGGATGTGGCCTATGTCACCCGCAATGGTGTGAGAGGCTATTATGTAGATGCCGATCACGATGGCGTTGCCGATGGATTCATTCCTGAAAATGCTACATCGTCAGACGACATCATCAACCTGAGAGAATACGGAGAGACTGTTTACATGGATCCGATGGCTGACCGCGTGGGTATCAGTTATATGACCTACGACGGCAGTTTGTTTGACGGAGCCGATAATGACGTAGCTGTTGTCGATAACCCATTCGACGGCGTAACAACTGGCGAGGTTGATCCTGACATAGAAGGTCCCGACTACACCAACAACGCCAACGTGGAAGGAATGACGGGCAATGTGAATGACGACAACGGATTC
>CADCPZ010000126.1 GCA_902803475.1 uncultured Prevotellaceae bacterium | reverse complement strand
CTGCAATGCAATGCGGGAGAGTAGGTAGCTGCCTTTTTTCAATGAGAGTTCCCTTGTCTGAAAGGACAAAGGAACTCTTTTTTTTGTGGTTGTTTAAAATAGTACTTTTATGTTAATTGGCAATGACTTACATCAAGAAATCCTTAAAATATACCAAAATGTGCACGCAAACAATTTCTATTTCATAGATTATTCGTACCTTTGCAGCGATAAAAATATGAATCATGTTTCTCCTATTGTATGAGAGCTGATTCAAACGATAGTCAAACAGGAGTCCAGACTCGGACGTAGCTTTTCTCACTAAGCCCCGTGTCGCGAACATCCCTTGTAAGAATCAAGAATCGTTCTTTCAATGATTGAAATCTCTTTTTTCTTTGGGAACTCTGTAGATGTTGTTCAATTGCAGTGATTGCAAATACTTCTCATGAGGTTCAGACTCCATAAACAACAAAATGATGAGAAAGATTTTTAAGGTATTATTCATCTCAATGATGATGTTGGCTCCTATCTCGGCGAGCGCTGACATAGCGGGCGAAGAAACAAACAAATTTGATTGGAATCCAGTGATGGACGCCATCATTCAAGTGGAGAGTAGTGGTAACCCAAGAGCCGTATGTGGTATATATGCCGGCGCCATGCAGATCTCTCCGGTTTTGGTTCGAGAGTGTAACAACATTCTGAAGAGCCGCGGTAGCAAGAAACGCTACACATTATCTGATCGTTTCAATGTGACGAAGTCAAAGGAAATGTTTGTCATTATCCAGTCTTACTACAACCCAGAGAATGATGTAGAGAAAGGTATTCGTCTTTGGAACGGTGGACATAGATACAGCGTGAAGTCAACACAGCGCTATTACAACAAGGTAATGATGAATATGAATTAAGAGTATTCATTTTTTTAAAAAGGTCGGATTATTCCGACCTTTTCTTGTTATAAGGTAGGACTCTTAACGTTGTCTGTCAACGCTTGCAAAGCTTGTCGGCAAAAGAACGTGCGAACGGGAGCAATTGAAGAGTACTGTCGTAGAAACAAAAAAGCAGCCCTTTTGGACTGCTGTTGTTGCGGAGGCAGGACTCGAACATGCGACCTCCAGGTTATGAGCCTGGCGAGCTACCAACTGCTCCACTCCGCGATGTTAAACCATGCATTATTTCAAATGCGAGTGCAAAGTTACTTCTTTTTTTTGAACTGGCCAAATAAATCTCTCTTTATTTCTAAAAATACTTTTATTTTAACAATATCTGCTTACTGCACATTTCTTATTGATGTGCAATTTTTGGTTAAATATTTGTCCATGTCAAATAAATGCTATAATTTTGCACATGTAATTTGTGTTGTGCAATATCTGTAAACCGAAGAATTTATCATGTCAATATCAAAAACAAGACAAAAACTCGTGGATGTGGCGCGCCAGTTATTTGCGAAAAATGGCATAGCCAATACAACGATGAATGACATTGCAATGGCATCAGGCAAAGGACGTCGCACACTTTACACCTATTTTAAAAGCAAGGAGGATGTGTATTATGCGGTCATTGAGTCGGAGTTGGAACGCCTCTCTGACAAGTTGGATGAGGTTGCAGCCAAGAAAATCAGTCCGCAGGATAAGATTATCGAGCTGATTTATACGCATCTGAATATGATTCGTGAGACGGTGGTTCGTAATGGTAACTTACGTGCAGAATTTTTCCGTAATATCTGGATGGTTGAGAAGGTGCGCAAGAACTTTGATGAAGACGAGTTGGAGTTGTTCCGAAAGGTTTACACGGAAGGTAAGGCCGACGGTGAGTTCGATATTGACAATATTGATTTGGTAGCAGATATCACGCACTATTGTATCAAAGGTCTTGAGGTCCCGTTTATATATGGCCGTCTGGGACATGGTATGACGGAAGAGACATCCCGTCCTTTGGTTGCGAAAGTCGTTTATGGTGCACTGGGTAAACTGGGTAACAAATCGACGTTAAAATAGGAAAAAATCAAACAAAGAACACATATATTTATATTCAAATATCATAACTTATGGGATTATTAGAAGGTAAGACAGCCCTGATTACAGGAGCTGCACGCGGTATCGGAAAAGCTATCGCATTGAAATTTGCCGCAGAAGGCGCTAACATTGCTTTTACAGACCTTGAGGTCAATGAGGAAACAGAGAAAGAGATTGCTGCTTTGGGTGTTAAGGCCAAAAGCTATGCCAGCAATGCTGCTGACTTTGCCCAAACGGAAGAGGTCGTGAAAGCAGTGAAGGAAGAATTCGGAAGTATCGATATTCTGGTAAACAATGCCGGTATCACAAAGGATGGTTTGATGCTTCGTATGACAGAACAGCAGTGGGATGCTGTGATTGCTGTCAACCTGAAGTCTGCGTTCAATTTCATCCATGCGATTGTTCCGGTTATGATGCGTCAGCGTGGTGGAAGTATCATCAATATGGCAAGCGTCGTAGGTGTTCACGGTAATGCTGGACAAGCTAACTATGCTGCTTCAAAGGCCGGCTTGATAGCTTTGGCAAAATCGATTGGTCAGGAAATGGGTCCGAAAGGTATCCGTGCCAACGCCATTGCTCCTGGTTTCATTGAGACAGCGATGACAGCAGCACTGCCAGAGGAAGTGCGCAAGGAATGGTGCAGTAAGATTCCTCTTCGTCGTGGTGGTCAGGTAGAAGATATTGCCAATGTGGCTACCTTCCTGGCATCAGATATGTCGAGCTATGTCAACGGCCAGGTTATTCAGGTCGATGGCGGTATGAATATGTAATATGCAGGTCGTTTACGAGGACAACCATATTATCATCGTATATAAAGAGAGTGGGGAGATCGTGCAGGGAGATAAGACTGGCGATGTCCCCCTCTCTGATATCGTTAAACAGTATATCAAGGGGAAATACCAGAAACCAGGGAATGTCTTCTTGGGTGTTACGCATCGGCTGGACCGACCTGTCAGCGGTCTTGTTGTATTTGCGAAAACCTCGAAAGCTCTGACGCGCCTGAATAAGATGTTTGCCAATGGTGAGGTGCATAAGACCTATTGGGCAATAACGAGTAGCCCCACCCCTCATGGGGAAGGACTTGGGGAGAGTCTGCTTCTCACTCATTGGTTGGTGCGTAATGAGAAGCAAAACAAGTCGTATGCTTATGACCATGAGGTGCCTCATTCGAAAAAAGCCGTTTTGCGCTATCGTGTGATTGGACAGGGCGACCGCTATCGTCTGCTGGAAGTGAATCTGCTGACAGGCCGTCATCATCAGATCCGTTGTCAGTTGGCAGCAATCGGTAGTCCGATCAAAGGTGATTTGAAATACGGCGCCAAACGCAGTAATCCAGACGGAAGTATCTCGTTGCTTTCGTACAAGGTAGAGTTTATTCATCCGGTTTCTAAGGAACCTGTTGTTGTGACGAGTCCACTGTTTCCAGATAGTCTTTTTGCCCGTATTGCACCGAAGGACTTATAAAAAAATACCCAGTTTCAACCTTTGTTGCCCCACTTTCTTAAATAATTTTCGCTGATATTTGGCAGTTTTCGTAGAAAAATGTATTTTTGTGTCGAAAATGAAGAAAGCATTCAAATGGCTTGCCATCGTTGTCTTCACGCCAGTATTGTTGTTTTTGATATTGACGCTGTTGCTCTATCTTCCCCCTATACAGAATTGGGTGGCAGGATTGGTTGCTGATTATGCATCAGAGAAGACAGGCACCGAAGTCTCTGTCGGTTATGTCCGTTTGAAATTTCCCCTTGATTTAGAGATTGACGATTTCCGGATGCTTCAATTGCGTACCGATACGTTGATGGGACCTATTGTCCCTTCCACGAAAGACACTATTGCTGATGTGAAACGCCTCGCTGTTGATATACAGCTGTTGCCTTTGTTCAGCAGTCAGGTGGAGATAGATGCGTTAGAACTGAACGAGGCGAAAGTGAATACGGCGATGTTCATTCATGAAGCACGTATCCGAGGTAAAATAGGACGTTTGTATGTCGAGAGTCACGGTATCGCACTTGATTCCTCATTCGTCAAACTCAATACAGCTCAATTGGAAGATTCGTGGCTTGATATCGCATTGAGTGATACGGTGCCGCCCGATACGACACCGAGCAAGAATTTCTGGAAGATTGATATTGATGATTTCGCTATCAGTAAAACGAATTTCACCTTGCATCTGCCTGGCGACACGATGTCTGTGCATGCACGGATGACGAAAGCTTTGGCGAAGAGTACCTATCTTGATTTACACCAAGGATTATATAAAGTGCATCAATTTGACTGGAACGGTGGTGCGCTGAACTATGACCAGAACTTTGTGAAACCACAACAAAGTGGCTTTGACGCCAGTCATATTGCCCTTTCTGATGTTGATATAGGCATCGACGACCTGTATTATTATGCCCCTAAGCTTGCTGTCAACATTCGCAAGGCACGATTCAAGGAGAAGAGTGGGTTGGAAGTGACAGAATTCTCTGGTCCCTTTACCCTTGACGACAAACGGATCATGCTGCCAGACATGAAGTTGCGAACACCCAATTCACAACTCCTTGCCAATTTCCAGATGGATATGAATGCTTTTGACGACCACAATCCTGGAAAGTTCCTGGCTCGTCTCGATGGTTCTGTGGGCAAACAAGATATGATGGCGTTCCTGGGTGATATGCCTACAGATTTTATCCGTCATTGGCCCAACCGTCCGCTATCGCTTAAAGGACGTGTGGAAGGCAACATGAAATTCCTCGATGTAAAGGGACTGACAGCAAAACTGCCAGGTTCCTTCGACCTCTATGCCAACGGGTGGGTAGCCAATCCCACCGATATGGATAATCTTCGTGCCAATATGACGTTGAAAGGACGTGCCGACAATCTGGACTTTGTTACAGCATTGTTGCCTGCTGATGTAAACAAGCAAGTACGCATTCCTCACGGCATCGGCATCGACGGACAGCTCAAGGCAGAGAACCAGCAGTATGCAGCTGATTTCCGTGCAACAGAAGGAGGCGGCATCGTACAGGCAAAGGGTCTTTTCAATGCCCGAACGATGGCTTACCAGTTGCAGGTAAAAGCAAATAATCTGCATTTGGAACATTTCGTTCCCAATCAGGGACTGCATGCTTTCACAGGCGAAATCGATGTGAAGGGTCAAGGAACCGATTTTCTCTCTCCTCGTTCAACGTTGACAGCAAAAGCGAAGATTACCCGTTTCCAGTTTGACCATTGGAATTTGGACAATATCAATGGTGATGTAGTTTTGCAGAATGGTCGTATCAATGGAACCATCGATAGTCGGAATGCCCTGATGAACGGGCGTGTTGCTCTCAATGGAAAACTCCAGACCAATGATATAGATTTGCATCTTACTGGTCAGATCAATTATGCCGACTTGTATAGCTTGCGATTTGTTGATCAGCCGCTGACGATATCAGGTGCCGTGGATGTAGATTTCGCCTCCGACTTACGAGATTATTATTTGGTAAAGGGATTTGTCGGCCAGTTGAATGTAAGCGAAAAATCAGAGCAGTATGCCGTAGAGGATATGTTTGTTGATATATTGACTCGTCGTGATACCACTCATGCTGTTGTTGACACTCATGACTTCCACCTCGACTTGAATGCCCGAGGCGGTTATCGCTATCTGCTTGCCCAGGCAACAAGCCTGTCTAATACACTTGAGAAACAACTGAAGGACAAATGGATAGACCAGCCAGAGTTGTTCTCTAAATTACCTGATGTCACCTTGCGGCTGACGAGTGGTCCTGAAAACATTCTGAGTAAGTTGTTAAAACGTCAAGGCATCCAGTTCCAAAATGCCGATATCGACCTCACGTCCAGTCATCTGCAAGGTGTCAACGGAACGGCTCACATCAGTTCGCTCGTCTATGAAGACTCAACACGCATTGACCAGATAGACCTTACACTTAAATCGGATGGTAGTAGTATGGCCTACGATTTGGATGTCGTCAATCATAAAGGCAATCCCTTCTATGTGTTCCGTGCTCAATTGTCTGGCGCCTTGCATGAGAAAGGTGTCTCAGCCAATGCGACTATTTACGATGAGCAAGACCGTTTAGGATTAGATTTAGGTCTGATTGGTACGATGGAGGATAATGGTATCCGTCTGAATATTGCCTCGCCAGTATCTACTATTGGTTATAAGGAGTTTAAGGTCAATGACGGAAACTATATTTTCCTTGGTAATGACAAACGCTTGTCTGCCGATATGAAACTCCAGGCTGCTGATGGTGCAGGTGTTCAGATATATACGGATGATAGCGACTCCACAGCTTTGCAGAATATCACGGTGAACATGCACCGTTTTGAATTGGAAAAGGTATTCTCCGTATTGCCGTTTACCCCTTCTGTATCAGGTGTACTGGATGGTGACTTCCACCTCGTTCAAACAGCTGATGCCCTGTCTATATCCAGCGATATGCTGGTTCAGAATCTCATCTATGAACATTGTCCGATGGGAGATGTGGGTACTCAGCTGGTATATATGCCTCAAGAAGACGGTACCCACTATGTTGACGGCATTCTCACGCATAATGGTGATGAGGTGGGAACCTTGACGGGTTATTACCGTTCGGAAGGAAAAGGATATCTCGATGCAAAATTCGGTATGAATGAATTCCCGTTGGAGATGGTCAACGGCTTTGTGCCTGACCAGATTGTCGGATTACGAGGTACAGGTGAAGGAACGCTTGACATCAAAGGTCCTTTGAACCAGCTTGATATCAATGGCGAGGTCTATTTGAATAATTCCTATCTGGTCAGCGTTCCCTATGGAGTGGAAATGCGTTTTGCCGACGATCCCGTTCGTATTGTCAACAGTCATCTGCTGTTTGAAAACTTTGAGATGTTTGCCAATAACGACAGTCCGCTGAATATTCAAGGTGAGCTTGATATCTCGAATATGGACCGTATGATGATCAATGTTCGTATGCGTGCGCAGAATTTCCTGCTTATCGATGCCAAAGAGAATTCCCGTTCGGAAGCTTACGGAAAAGCGTATGTCAATTTCTTCGGTTCGATGAAGGGACCACTTGATGCTTTGAGGATGCGTGGTAAACTCGATGTGCTTGGTGCTACAGATATGACTTACGTATTACGTGAATCAACGTTGACAACAGACAACCATTTGGACGAGTTGGTACGATTCGTTGATTTCAATGACACCACGACACAGGTTGTCAATCGTCCGCCATTGAACGGTATGGATATGGCGATGACCATCAGCATCGATGAAGCAGCCCGCATCGTCTGTGCGTTGAATGCAGACAAATCCAACTATATCGATTTGATAGGTGGCGGTGAGTTGCGCATGACCTATAATAATACCGACGATCTTCGCTTACACGGTCGTTATACGTTGAACAGAGGTGAGATGAAATACTCGCTGCAGGCTATTCCGTTGCGTACATTTAATATTCAAGATGGTAGTTATGTTGAGTTTACTGGCAATCCGGCAAATCCCACACTCCATATTACGGCTACTGAAACCGTAAAGGCCAATGTTGCCGATGGAACTAGTACTGGTAAAATGGTTGATTTTACCTGTGGTGTTAAGTTGACGAAGACTTTGGAGAATCCTGGAGTGGAATTTATTATCAATGCACCAGAAGACGTGACTGTCCAGAACGAATTGAACACCAAGAGCACAGAGGAGCGAGGCAAACTTGCTGTATCCATGTTGGCTTCAGGCTTGTATCTTGATAGCAGTGCAAGTGGTCTGTCTGTCAATACCGCTTTGGCATCGTTTATGCAGACAGAAATCAATATGATAACAGGTAATGCGTTACGTTCGTTGGGACTTGACATTACGGCGGGTATGGAGAATGCGACCGATGCCACTGGTAATATCCACACCGACTATTCCTTTAAGTTCTCAAAACGCCTGTGGAATAATCGTTTGCGCGTGGTCGTTGGTGGTAGAGTTTCCACAGGTTCTGGTGCCGAAGACACAGGTGCCTTCTTTGATAACCTGTCGTTGGAATATCGTCTGAATCAAAAGGAGACCCAGTATCTGAAGGTCTTCTATGAGCGTGATGCCTACGATTGGCTGGAAGGACAGCTCAGCGAGTTTGGTGTAGGCTTCATGTGGCGTCGCAAACTTGATCATTTCAAAGATATCTTCAGATTTAAATCCAAAGAACAAGTTCCTGTAACTCGTCTTCAACCCCAGACCTCACCCCAGACCTCACCCCAGACGAATAGAACATCACAGGTAGGAGCTGCCGAGAGAGATAGTGTTACGACCCCAAAGACTTCATCCCATGAAACGAAATAGTACGATGACAAAATACAAGATAAAAAGCCTCAGCCACAAGATTCTAATCTTGATAACTCCCTTCCTTTTAGGAGGAATCGGATGTGGGCTGTTCCTTTCCTGTTCTTCGACCAAAGCCATTCCAGAAAACGATCAGTTGTTTGTGGGAATGAAGAAAACAAAATACACCAACTATGAGGCCAACGAACATGCAACAGCTACCCAAGAGGAACTTAATGTTGTATTGACAACCCTTCCCAATGGTGCCCTGTTTGGCAGTCCCTACCACCGTTCACCATTCCCCATTGGCTTGTGGGTATGGAATTCGTTCTCGCAATCGACCACAGGTTTGGGCAAGTGGATAAACAAAGCCTTTGGCAAAGCTCCAGTCCTGATGAGTAATGTTAGTCCAGACCTCCATGCCAGGGTGGGAGAGAGTACGCTGAAGAATAATGGCTATTTTAACGGAAAAGTTTCCTATGAGGTCCTTCAACAGAGTCATCCCAAGAAAAGTAAAATCGCCTATACCGTCGATATGGGTCATCTGTGGACCTTAGATACGGTTTCTTATGAGAACTTCCCAACAGATGCCGACAACATCATTCGCGAGCATCTCGACAATGCTTATATAAAGAAAGGTGACCCATTTGCTGTATCAAAGTTAGATCAAGAACGACTGCGCATCACTAATCTCTTTCGTGATAATGGCTATTATTATTATGAGAAAAATAATGCCTCCTATTTGGCTGATACCCTAAGAATGCCAGGCAAGGTTAGTCTGCGTTTGCAGATGGCTGACAGTCTGGATGAACGCTCCTTGCACAAGTGGTATATAGGCAATATCGATGTCAACCTGCGACGTTCTTTTATGGAACGGTTAGACAGCGTGCGCGGCAGACGCTGGTTTAAACTCCATTATAGCGGTAAACGGTCGCCCGTTCGTTTGAATGTGATTATGAACGGACTGAGACTTCGGCATGGAGAGCCTTATGGTCGCGATCTCCATGAGGCAAGTCTTGTAAAACTCAATGGTACAGGCTTGTTCTCTTATGCCAATTTCACTTTCACTCCTCGCGACACATCAGCCGTCTGCGATACCCTTGATATGACCCTCGACTGTGTGTTAGACAAACGATACGACTTTTATATAGAGACCTATGCCCGTGGAAAGACCAACGGACGTGTAGGCCCTGAACTTATCGTGGGTTTGACCAAACGGAATGCTTTCCGTGGTGGCGAGAAACTCGATTTCAACCTACATGGCTCCTACGAATGGCAGACGGGGCACGACTCAGAGGGTTCCACCACTGGTGTCAACTCTTATGAATACGGTTTTGATGCCGCACTGGAGTTTCCTCGTATTCTCAATCCTTTCGAGTTCCTTTTCAAACCATTTAGCAAACTGACTCCAGAAAAGCGTCGGAAACGTATAGAGAGAATACGTAGGCATCGTTCGCGATTCTATGATGTTCCCACGACCACGCTGAAAGCCTCGATGAATGTGTTGAACCGTGCTGGTTACTTCAAACGTCATATTGTCAGTGGGGAACTCACCTATCGTTGGCAAACCTCTCCCCAGTCGCTTTTCCAGTTGAGTCCACTTACTCTTTCCTATGAATACATGAAAGATAAGACGGCCAAGTTTGAACAGTTGTTGGATGAGAACCCCTATCTGCAGAAATCGATGGAAGACCAGTTTGTCCCCAAGATGCAGTTTTCTTACGACTATCGCAGTCCATTGACCTATCGTAATCCGATTTCATGGTGGACAACAGTCAGTGAAGCCTCGAACCTCTTATCATTGGGATATGTCATCTTTGGAGAGAAATGGAGCGAGAAAGGAAAGACGATGTTCAAAAACCCCTATGCTCAGTTCTTCAAAGTAGAAACCAACTTCACCAAGATGTGGCACTTGTCTGAAAAGTCTTCGGTTGTAGGACATGCGAATATCGGTGTGCTGTGGTGTTATGGTAATTCCGACTTTGCGCCCTATTCAGAATTGTTCTATGTGGGTGGTGCCAACTCTATTCGTGCTTTCAATGTACGTTCTATAGGACCAGGTAAGTATTTCCCCACGTCGCATCGGATGTCGTATGTCGAGCAGATTGGTGATCTGAAGGTGCAGTTCAACTTGGAATACCGTCCGCATCTGTTTGGCAACGTCTATGGAGCGCTTTTCTTGGATGCTGGCAATGTATGGTCGTTGCATGAGGATGATACGCGTCCTGGTGCCAAGTTCTATTTCAAGAATATCATCAAGGAAATGGCATTGGGAACCGGAATTGGCCTTCGTTACGATTTGGGCTTCTTTACCATCCGTCTAGATTGGGGTGTCGGACTGCATGTGCCATACGAAACAGGTAAGAGTGGATTCTATAACATAGCGAAGTTCAAAGATGGACAGGCTTTCCATTTGGCTATCGGCATGCCGTTCTAATTCATTTTTGTGCTTTTTCTTTGTTATTCACTTATTTAGTTGTAACTTTGCGCTGTGAAATTGCTCAAACAACAAAATCAAATAAAAATACAAGTATGAAACCAACATTATTTCTTTTGGCTGCCGGTATGGGAAGCCGTTACGGAGGTTTGAAACAATTAGACAGTCTTGGCCCTAATGGTGAAACCATTATGGACTATAGCATCTACGATGCCATCCAGGCTGGCTTTGGTAAGGTGGTATGGGTTATCCGTAAGGATTTTGAAGAACAGTTCCGTACACAGATTCTGTCTAAATATGAAGATAAGATTCCTTGTGAATTGTGTTTCCAGGGCCTTGATGCTCTCCCTGAAGGTTTTGCAGTACCAGAAGGACGCCAGAAACCTTGGGGTACCAACCACGCAGTGCTGATGGGCAAGGACGTGATTAAAGAACCATTCTGCGTGATCAACTGTGATGATTTCTACAATCGTGATGCCTTTATGGTTATTGGCAAATACCTGTCAGAGTTGCCAGAAGGTGCAGAAAATCAGTATGCGATGGTCGGTTTCCGTGTCGGAAATACGCTTAGCGAAAACGGTACGGTGGCTCGTGGTATCTGTTCAACGGATGAAGAAGGTCACTTGACAACTGTTGTGGAACGTACAGAGATTATGCGTACCTCTGCTGATGGTAGTCAGACGGGTGCTGATCAGGCTGTTCGTTATAAGGATGAGGACGGCAACTGGGTAGCCGTTGATGACAATACTCCTGTCAGTATGAATATGTGGGGTTTCACTCCCGACTATTTCAGATACAGCGAGGACTACTTCAAGGAGTTCCTGTCTGATGAGAAGAACATGACAAACCTTAAGGCAGAGTTTTTCATTCCGTTGATGGTGAACAAGCTTATTAATGACAAGACGGCAACTGTTAAAGTGCTTGATACCACCAGCAAATGGTTTGGTGTTACCTATGCAGCAGACCGTCAGGCAACTGTTGACCGCATCCAGAAACTCGTTGACGAGGGTGTCTATCCTGAGAAGTTGTTTTAAAGGAGCAAGGAGCAAGAGCAAGGAGCAAGAAGAAGGAGCAAGAAGTAAGAAGTAAGGATGAATATTAATGTACTGAATGATAGTGAGTTGACGCAACTGCGCCAACTCATTGTTGATAGCAAACGGGTGGTTGTCATCTGCCATAAATCGCCTGATGGCGATGCTGTCGGTTCATCATTGGCGTGGGCCGAGTATCTCCGTTTACAAGGTAAGGAGGCATCTGTTGTTGTACCCGATGCCTATCCGGATTTTCTTCAGTGGTTGCCGAACACACAGCAGATTTTGCGTTACGACAAGAAGCCTGAAGTTGTGAAAACGGTTTTCGAGCAGGCAGATCTGGTGTGCTGTATGGATTTCAACGAGTCTTCCAGAGTAGAGGAATTGCAGTCGTTGTTGGATACTTTTCAGGGAAATCGGTTGATGATTGACCACCATTTGAATCCCCATTTGGATGATGCGATGGTAATCTCTCGTTCACAACTAAGCTCAACCTGTGAACTGTTGTTCAGTATTTTGTGGCAGTTGGGCGCATACGAGCCGATGACCCACGCGATGGCTGTTTGTCTGTATTGTGGTATGATGACTGATACAGGAGGATTCACCTATAACAGTACGCGTCCAGAGATATTCTACATCATCAGTTTGCTGTTGGATAAGCGTGTCAATAAGGATCTGATTTACAATCGAGTCTATCATAACTACAGCGTCGATGCCATTCGTTTGCGTGGTTATGTTATCTCTCGCAAGATGCGTGTGTCGAACGAACTGCATGCGGCTTATTTTACATTGACACGTGATGAGATGAAACGATTCCATTTTATCAAGGGCGATGCAGAAGGACTTGTCAACGAACCGTTGCGCATTAAAGGAATGAAACTGTCGATATCATTGCGTGAAGATACTGAGAAGCCAAATTTGATCCTGGTGAGCTTGCGCTCATCATGTGGCTTCCATTGCGCAGAAATGGCGCGCCGCTTTTTTAATGGTGGGGGGCATGAGGATGCAGCAGGCGGCAAACTCTTTTGCAATATTGCTGAGGCAGAACAGATTACCACTAAGGCCATTCTTGCTTTCCGCGAACAGTTACAATAATAGTGAGCTTACCTCTTAGGCCGTAGGCCTA
Source organism: uncultured Prevotellaceae bacterium (assembly GCA_902803475.1). Lineage (GTDB taxonomy): Bacteria > Bacteroidota > Bacteroidia > Bacteroidales > Bacteroidaceae > Prevotella. The sequence continues at coordinate 6,123 of CADCPZ010000126.1, read as the reverse complement.
TAACTCCCTTTTATGATAATAAATCTAAATTATTTCTCTTGTTCGGTTGATTTTCATTACCTTTGCACATTATTAAATAAAGAAGGATGAAAAAAATCACGCTATTTCTGCTTGTCGTTGTGGGCATGCTGACGATGATATCATGCAATCATGATGAGACGTATGCAGATAAGAAGAATAAGGAACGCGATGCCATCAATGAGTTTGTTTCGAAAAGAGGCATCAAGGTCATCGATGAGGAAACGTTTCTGGCAAACGACAGTACCACGAATGTTGCTGAAAATGAATATGTATTGTTTGCTGGCACAGGTGTTTATATGCAGATTGTAGAGAAAGGTGTCGGCAACAAGATAGCCAAAGGAGAATCACGCACGGTACTTTGTCGTTTTACTGAGTTTAATATCATGAACGATACGATTCAGCTGACGAACAACACCATGTATTGGTCTTCGATAGTTGATAAGATGACGGTTACCAATACCAGTGGAACGTTTACGGGAATCTTTGATACAAACTCCAGCGTGATGGTGCGTGCTTACAACACCACTGCTATTCCGTCTGGCTGGATGGTACCTTTTACATATATTCGTGTAGGTCGTCCTGTGAACGAGAATGACAAGATTGCGCATGTTCGTCTGATTATTCCCCATTCTCAAGGTCAGGCTGATGCCACCCAAAATGTATATCCTTGTTATTACGACCTGACTTTCCAGGAAGGAAGATAATGGTAATATTATAATTATGACACTGATTAAATCTATTTCCGGCATCCGAGGAACTATCGGAGGTCGTGCGGGCGATACCTTGAACCCGCTTGATATCGTGAAGTTTACATCAGCTTATGCAACCTTCATTCGTCGTAATGGAGGAAATGGTCAGGATGCTGATTTCAATCAAAACCGACCCACTATTGTGGTGGGGCGTGATGCCCGTATTTCAGGCATCATGGTCGATCATGTTGTCTGTGGAACGCTGATGGGCATGGGCTATGATGTGGTTAACATCGGACTGGCCACGACACCTACTACCGAACTGGCAGTCAGTGTGTTAGGTGCTGATGGTGGAATCATTATTACAGCCAGCCACAACCCCCGTCAATGGAATGCGTTGAAGCTCTTGAACCGCGAGGGTGAGTTCCTGACGGCAGCCGATGGTGCTCAGGTATTGGCATTAGCCGAACAAGAGGATTTCGAATATGCTCAAGTCGATGAGTTGGGGCATTATATCAACTGTGATGAGGCCGATCAGTGGCACATCGATGATGTAATGTCTTTGGAGTTGGTTGATGCAGAAGCGATTCGTAAGGCTGGATTCAAAGTGTGTGTTGATACCATCAATAGCGTAGGAGGAATTATCCTGCCAAAGTTGTTTGAACAATTAGGCGTTGAATACACCATTTTGAACGGTGAGCCTACGGGCGATTTTGTTCATAACCCAGAACCATTGGAGAAGAATCTGACAGGCATTATGGACGAGATGAAGTCAGGCAAATATGATTTGGGAATCGTTGTTGACCCAGATGTTGACCGTTTGGCGTTTATCTGTGAAGACGGCAAGATGTTTGGTGAGGAATATACGCTCGTCAGCGTGGCTGATTATGTACTGAACAGTCTGAACCAGCAGAATACTCAGCAGGCTCTGAATACTGTCAGCAATTTAAGTTCTACTCGTGCGTTGCGTGATGTTACAGAGAAACATGGCGGACAGTATGCTGCTGCTGCCGTAGGCGAAGTGAACGTAACTACGAAGATGAAGGAAGTAGGTGCTGTCATTGGTGGCGAAGGAAACGGTGGCGTCATCTATCCTGAAAGCCATTATGGTCGTGACGCGTTGGTAGGTATTGCTCTGTTCCTGTCTAACCTTGCTCACAAGGGTAAGAAGGTTAGTGAACTGCGTGCAGAATATCCTGACTATTATATTGCCAAGAACCGTCTCGATCTGACACCAGATACTGACGTTGATGCCATCTTGGAAAAGGTGAAGGAGATGTTTGCTGCTGAGCCAGACGTACAGGTGAATGACATTGACGGCGTAAAGATTGACTTCCCTGATAAATGGGTACATTTGCGCAAATCCAACACGGAGCCTATCATTCGTGTGTATAGTGAAGCTCACACGATGGAAGAGGCCGACCAGTTGGGAAAGAAATTGATGGAAATGGCCTATCCCCAACGCTAACAAAAAAAGTTCTCCTCCTTTTGGGAGGGGTTAGCGGTATTATTCGAAAATCTTAAATTCATAGCCTTGTTCTTTCAGCCATTTGATGGATTCTGGAAGGGCAAGGCGTAATTTATCGATGCTTTTCAATGAGTCGTGGAAGGTGATGATGGAACCGTTGCGAGTATATTTCTTGACGTTATTAACCACATCATCGGCAGTGAGCCATTTGGAGTAGTCGCGCGTTACCACATCCCACATGACAATCTTAAACGCATGTTTCAGCCACCAGTATTCTGATGGACGCATCCAGCCGTGGGGCGGCCGGAAATAGTCGGCGTGTATCAGTTCGTTGGCCTTATGGGCATTGATGGCATAGGTAATGGTCCAATGTTTGAAGGCTCCCAAGTGGTTATAGGTATGGTTGCCCACTTGATGACCTTCATCGACAATCTGCTTGTATAGTTCTGGATGCTTTCTCACGTTGTCGCCCACCATAAAGAAAGTAGCCTTGATACCATGCTCGCGCAGGGTATCAAGGATAAATGGTGTACTCTGGGGAATAGGTCCGTCGTCGAACGTCAGATAAACTGCATGTTCTTTCGGATTCATTCTCCAGATGGCTTTCGGATAGAGCCATCTGAGCCATCGTGCAGGTTGTTCAATAATCATATCCTTCTATGTAGAAGTTATTACTCGAAACTTCCGCCTCTTGATTCATACATACCAGCCTGAATCTCAAGCTCTTTTCTGTGCGAATCAACCCACTTCGGATTGACGTCCTCAGCGAGTTTCAGGATATTGGTCATGTAGCTCATATACAGCAGACAGTCTGATTGTGCCTGCAAGAAGCGGTTGTTGCTCAACGACAGGTAGTATCTCATATATTGGCTGCACTCTTTCCACAAACCGTCGAGAATCTGGAACGCACGTTTATTCTTGCCCAGCGCAATATAGCAATGAGCCATCTGGAAACCGCCGCCTTTCAACGTCAGCGGTACGTTGTATTCTGGAATCTCTGTTTCTGCCTTCTGTAATACCTTCAGTGCCTTGTCTTCCTTACCTTCAAGGATGAGTTCCGATGCCAGCATCGTCATCAGATGACGGTGGGTCCAGCACATACGAGTAACCGTTTCGTCGAGATAAAGTCCTTTTTTCTTCAGACCACCCCACTTGAAGCGGTTCATCACATTGTAGTAGGTCTTCTCTGTATCGAAGTTGCGTGCACCCTCAGCCTTCGTGTTGAATGGTGAGATGCGGTTCACAAGACCTTCCTGGATGAAGTTGTCGCCCAGGTTCATGAAGTTCGATTCGCCTACGGTAATCGCTACATAGATAGGACGTACCCAATTGCTGTTGGCAATCAGTTCCAACATCATCAAATCAGACTTGTAGAGTACGCTCTTTCCTACCAGCGAGATAACCATTCTGTCAGGAATGCTGTCGGCAGCCATCATCATACCACTCTTCTTCACGGCTTCTTTGTCGATGGTGACATAGAGCGTATCGGAAGGTATGACGCGCATATCACGATCAGGGTTCAGCACCCAGTATTTCATGACGTTCTTCAACTCAAACGGATTCTTCTCGTCGCCGAATGTCTTTCGTGCATCCTCAGGATTGGTACGACAGAAGTCCAGTACCTCCTGCTTGTACGATGGTACTACGCTGATGGCATCGTTGGTACCTGTCACATAGTCCAGTCGCGGCCAGTCGATAGGCAGGGCAGGGGAGTCGTAAGCCGGACGGCGCATCTGGTCGATGTACCAGTCGGTGTTCAGATAGGAAAGGTTGCAAACGCGTGCATCGGTGCGTACGCCTTCCACATCTTGATTGTACCACAGAGGGAAGGTGTCGTTGTCACCGTTGGTGAAGATGATGGGGTTGCCCTCCTGTTGCAGACACATCAGGTAGTTCTGTCCGAAGTCGCGACAGGTATAGCGACCGCTACGGTCGTGGTCGTCCCAAGTTTGCGAAGCCATCTGAATAGGCACCAACAGACAGACAATGCCTGCGACAGCAGCAATGGTGATAGCCGTTTGCTCACGATCCACCTTACACTTTTTCTTGATGAAATCAATGATGGCAGCCACACCCATGCCGCACCAGATGGCGAAGGCATAGAACGAGCCGGCGTATGCATAGTCGCGTTCACGAGGCTGTGCAGGTGTCTGGTTCAGATAGAGGACGATAGCCAGACCTGTCATGAAGAACAGGAAGCATACCACCCAGAACTGCTGGATGCCTCGTTTGCCTCGCCAGGCCTGCCAGAAGAGTCCGATAAGTCCCAGCAACAGCGGCAGACAATAGAACACGTTGTGTCCCTTGTTGGCTTTCAGCGTATCAGGCAGCAGGTCTTGGTCGCCCAACATTGCGTTGTCGATAAACGGGATACCTGTTATCCAGTTGCCGTGCTCAGGCTCTCCGTTGCCTTGAATGTCGTTCTGTCGGCCAGCAAAGTTCCACATGAAGTATCGCCAATACATGAAGTTGCATTGATACGACATGAAGAAACGCAGGTTCTCGCCTGTGGTGGGCAAAACGCCGCCATCGGCTGTTTCGCGCTTTTCTACGCCTCCCATCCACGATTCGTAGTTATCGGTGTGCGCCATATCATACATACGTGGGAAGAACATCTTTTGTACGTATTCATAATCGCGCTTGTTGCCTGCAACGAAGTAGGAGTCTGGTTCGTCAGGACTTGCCTTTTCCTTCTTTTCATAAACGGGTGCGCCGATAACCATTTCAGGACGGGTTCCTGTAGCATCAGGTTTCACATCTGAGGTGTATGCCTCACCATAGAACAGCGGACGATTGCCGTACTGGTCGCGGCTCAGATAGCTTCCCAGCGTGAAGATATCCTCTGGCGAGTTCTGATCCATCGGCGGATTGGCTGCCGAACGAATCATAATCACCGCATAGGTAGAATAACCAATCATCATCATCAGCATGCACAGCAACGACGTGTTTTTCACACGGGCTGTGATGAGTGGAGCACCACCTTTCTTTATAAATACGATGAGGCCTAAGATGGCCAATACAACGATACCGATGAAGAAAGCACTCCATCCGTAGCCGTAGAAAGGGATACCCAGCAGACCTACAGCCGCCAGGAATGCAATGTTCTGCTTTACGAAGCTCTTGTCCTTATAGGTCTCGTAGATGGCCCAAACCACCACGCTTACCAGTAACAGGATATAGACAATCAGACCTGTGTTAAACGGCATGTGCATGTCGTTGACAAACCACAGTTCAAACCATCCGCCTACGGTGATGATGCCTGGTACGATACCATACAGTACAGCAGCCACGATGACAAATGATAGGAACAGCGCCATCAGCGAACCCATCAAGTTGGCGTTGGGATAACGCTTGTAGTAATATACCAGTACGATGGCAGGAATACACAGCAGGTTCAGCAGGTGAACGCCGATGCTCAAGCCCGTCATGTATGAGATGAGAACCAGCCAACGGTCGCTGTGCGGCTCATCGGCATGATCTTCCCATTTCAGAATCAGCCAGAATACCACAGCCGTGAATGCCGACGAGTAGGCATATACCTCACCTTCGACAGCTGAGAACCAGAACGTGTCGCTGAATGTGTAGATCAATGCACCCACCATTCCCGATGCTTCGATGGCAATCATCTTGGCAGTACTGATTTCGTCGCCGTCGCGTACAATAAGCCTTCGCGTCAGATGGGTAATTGTCCAGAACAGGAACAGGATACACGTCGCACTCAGGATGGCACTCATCATGTTCACCATCAGGGCTACTTGTGATGCGTCGCTGGCAAACTGTGAGAACAGGTTGGCTGTCAGCATAAAGAACGGTGCCCCAGGTGGGTGACCTACTTCCATTTTGTAGCCTGTAGTGATAAACTCTGGGCAGTCCCAGAAACTTGCTGTTGGTTCAACGGTGGAACAATAAACGAAGGCGGCAATAGCGAAAGCCAGCCATCCGAAT
>CADCPZ010000125.1 GCA_902803475.1 uncultured Prevotellaceae bacterium | reverse complement strand
CGTCACCTTGCGAGGTATGAGCACCTGCGTCATGGTGTTCTTTATGAGGTTACGCTCCACCTCGCTCACGCCGTAGGCATCCTTCCAGCGGCTAGGATTAGCTGTATATTCTGCCTCTGTAATCGTTGTGGCATCCACCCATTCATCATCAGAGGTATCGTCGGTGCCTTTTGTGTCAAGAACCCATTTCCACTTATCCAGTTCTATGTCGCGGATAAACTCTTCGCGGGTATCGGTGGTACCACGAAGAGTGTCGTTGAGAATCGTCTCGTCGTATGTCAGTTTTACCGCACCTGCAGTCCAGGCATTTGGCGCACCCGGGTCACTCCATTTGCCGTCCTCGAGGTTGAGCCGTCCGCACCGCTGCAGTCCGTTCTTACCGTCGGCGGCGGCTGTCGTTGACGCCAGTTCCAGTTTGCTGATATATAGGGTAGGATAGAGCACAGCAGCAGGAATCTTACCCGTATAAGCAGGCTCGTCATAGACGCGCTGCACATAGATATCAATTGCCGAGAGCGCATGATGGAATTCCAAAGGCACCTTTTGATAGGTTCGTGTTGTGACGGCTGGATTACCGCTGGTAGTCTCCTCGATGAGTCCCTGTCCGTTGCGTGTTGCATCAACGTAGTTGGCATAGAGCAAATCCACCTGATGGTCGGCTTCACCTATTTTATATATAACATGCGGCGTACGGTCGGCATCACGCACATAGTTGATGACACCCTCTGTGGGAGAGGTAGATGCATCAGCCCACGGAGCGTATGCAAAGAACGAGATATAACGTGAAGTCGCATTATTGGTGGAGTTCGGCCAGTACTTCAAAGGTGAATAGACCCAGTCTTTCTGCCAGTTTCCTTTGTTATCCTGATAACTATTGTCCCATTTCACCTGCTGGTTCTGCATGAAGAAGTTCTTGAACTCTGAGAGGTCAGCGTCAGCGGCTTTTGCCTCCGCCCAGGTTTTGTCGTCCGTAAGATATGCGAACACGCCGAAGCCGTCACCTGATGCCTTCAGTGCGTCGAGGTTGTCGATGGTTCCGATGGTGGCACGTGTCGATGATGTCGTGATGTCAGTGCTGAAGCTGACCGCCATCGGTGCTGTTTCCGGCACCGTCACGGGGTCGGTAGCAGCGTCTTCGCTGCCGCTGCAGGCGGAAAGGAGCAGAAGCCCACCCAGAAGCCTCACCCCAACCCTCTCCTGAAGGAGAGGGAGAATGGCACTTGCAATATATTTGATTCTTTTTGTCATTCCGTTATATTGTTATTTCATTTTTTTCTTTATCCCCTCCCCCTTGGGGAGGCAGGGTGGGGGTCTCTTTTCTTTTTATCTCACTACCACCTTTTTCCCATTCCTGATATAGATACCTGGTGGCAGGTTGTCATTGTCGTTGACGCGCTGTCCTCGCAGGTTGTAAGTTCCTTTGTTCACATGGTTCCCATTATTCCCATTGTTCTCATCAATAATCTCTTCCATATCACTCACGCCCTCGATGGCGATAAATGGTCTGGCGGGAGTAGCTTGATCTTTCCACAATGCATCTGGCACGTTACCCGAACGTATCAGCATATATGCCTTGTTAGCACCAAGGGTGTTGAGTTCGGTTGCAGTCTTACCATCTTGTGATGTCGTATATATGTGCATGCGGTAGAATACCGGTACGTCGCCGCTGTTTGTGAAGTCGGTATGCTCAACAGAATTGTCAATCTTCGTCCACTTCATGTAGCGGTCGGCAAAGATAAAGCGAGTGAAGTTACCATCGGCAGCACCGCTATCATCCATTGTGTCACCATTCTTGTCTATTACGCCAGTTTCACGCTCCTGCGTCAGCACGCGCCCATCAAGGTTCGCCATCATCAGGTTACCTTCTGTACCACCGAAACCCACCGCAGCGGTGGTGAGTATTGTTGCACTGTATGGCGGATAGAACAGCGGCACTTGGTTGCCACCCTTCGCCTTTGCGAAGTTGGTAGCGGCATTAGAAGAGGCGGTAGTGGCATCGCTGGCAGACATCGTACCTTCTTCTCCTATCTTTGGATCTCCTTCCTTATATGCCAATTTCAGCTTCAGCACCATACCCGTTTCAGCCGGCATGGCGTCAGTCTTCTCGTTCATCTTCACGGTCACCTTATTACCGGTATATGATTTCGCCGTGACGGTATTGGCCTTAATATCGTTTACGGTGAAGCTGCCCGTTTGTGTATAGTCGATGGCATGATCACGACTCTCAGTAGCCCAGGCATCGCCGGTACCTACTTGCTTCATCGGTTTCATGATATTGGTCACACCGATGCGGTATATCTTGGTGTCATTGGCAAACACCAAATCCGCATTACCGTTGGCAGTAGTTTTCTTGTACTTATACACACCAGTAGCTGCATCCAAACCGTCCTCTGTTACGGCAGCCGTCAGATTGGACGCTGTGAGACTGGCTGCTGTAGGTTCTGCACTCGCCTTGATATACACGTAGTCGTCGACAACGAGGTCAGGTACCGTAACCGTAACTGCTCCAACGCAGGTCAGTGCCCGTTCATAGCCTACAGGTGCTGAAGCGTCATTGCCTGTTATCTTTACCTCCGTGAGAAGGACGGTATATTGCTTGCCGGCGCGACATAGATACACTTCGGAACGACCAGCCAGACCATCGCCCTGCTTTACGGTATATACTATCTCCTGTTCTTCCGTTGCGGTACTGCTTGGCCAATTAATAGTTAACAAGGCATCGTAGGCGTTATCATTGGCACCGGCATAGAAACTGAATCCCGATAACAGCACATTGGCGGTAGAGTAGCCATGTAGGGTGATGACATCGCCTTCTTGCAACGGACGCTGAGGTTTCAGCAGCGCATTCTTCGTATTACCACCATCCATCCTATAAGCGAAATTAGCAGAGGTGTAGTCCAAGGTAATACCCTTACCTGCCGTTGTCTCACGCTTACCAGGGCTGCCGAAGGTGATTGTACCATCTCCGGCGGCCAACTCTGCTGGTGTCCACGTTGTCTTTCCTCCTGTTGTAGTACTCTGTGCGGTATAGGCGACGTCCTGCTCTGACGAAGCAGCGTATTTGAAGTCGTAGAGCAACAGTTCGTTTGCGGTACCCTGAGGCCATTCGCCTGTTGGTGCATCATTAGCCTCCGTTCCTTGTTGTGCTGCCTTGAATGCAATCTGTCCTGTGAAACCCAGACCATTGAACTCATCGCAACCTTGGTTGGCGGCATTGAGTTCGGCGATGGTTCCTTTTTCGCCCAAGCTTCGGTCTGCCGTTACGAGCGTAGCCCCCGGCACATAGAGCGAGCCACCCGAAGTACGTGTGTCGAGCTGGTAGGTTTCATAACCCAAGCCGGTCCATGTATATGTGTCGCTGCTGATATTGTTATAGGCATTGTTACCCTTGCCTTTCACGGCACCGCCAGATATATTCTCGAAATTCCAGGTGAAAGGATAGTCCTGATGAGGCTTACGACCCACAGTCAGCGCATAAGTTGGTGTGTAACCAATCAGGTAACGACCTTCTGCGGTATAGTTGTTCATGCGAACCAACATCTTGCCGTAACCATCGTTGACCGTAATCTTACCTTTATGATAGGTAGCACCACCATCACTTGTCCACTCGACATTCTCCAGTGTAGCATCCAGATTACCGATTTGGTCTTCCAACACGTAGTCGGCTGGTCCTACTGCTGTTGACCATATATAGTTGCAGATGGAAAGATTAACCTCTTCTTGATCGCCAGTGTCCATTAGGAATGTTGCAGGCGGAGTAGTATAGGTACCGTCGGTCACGATAGGCTTCATCGTAGATTGATATCTGCCGTCGTAGATTTCTATACTCAGGATGTCGAGGTAACCTTCGTCGGCCAGTGTAATCGTTACATCACCATCGGCAGCAGCCTGGAAGGTGTAGTAGCCTGGGATGATGCGTGCACCTGAAGCCAAGTCGGTTGCCGGATTGCCGCCATTAGAATAGTCATCCTGGGAACGACTGATTGAGAACGTATGGTCAACGGTTGTTCCCGACAGGTCTTTCACATTGCTTACAGAAAGCAATGCACCGTTGTTTGATGTGACGCGAGCAAGATTCAATGCGATAAAATCACCTGCTTTCAGTTTCGGTATGGTTACGGAAGCATTGTTGTGCAGACCGATATGGTTATATGCCCATTCCGTAGGTTGGTGCGGATTATCAGTATAGAAGCCCTTCGGTCCCGTCTCTACAATCAGACCAGCTGTTTCCTCTATCACGAAAGCATTGTAGCCACGCATAGAATGGGTATATGCCCAACGTGGCTGCTCCTTACCCTTACGGTAAATCTTTGTCCAGTCGGTGGACGTCGTCCATGCACTATTCCATGCTGAGCCATCCCAGTGCTGAGTAGCGGAATGGCTGCTTACAGGTTTTGTAGAAGTCTGATTGTCATCACCATCGTACTCGTCTATAACACCAATATACAGTCCATACTTACTTTCGGAGTCATAGTCCTTCATGCGGTAGAAGTCCCACTTCTTACCATTTGATGCAGAATAGGGGATGGTCAGCACGAACTGGGCAACCTTGTCATCGGCTGTATCGCCTGTGCCATTATTATCCGTTGCTGTCACACGGATAGCACCACTTCCTGCGATATTGGATATCTTGGTATAATAGTGAGTTACCGCATCAATAACTTCAGATGTTGTTGTTGCGCCGTCGCAGGTTACATCGCCGGAAACATCGACCGTATAACTTGTATAAGATTGATTAAGACCTGTAGGCAATTCCATTGTGAAATAGCGAGTAGCAGGTTCTCCTTCCGTAGGCAGATCTTCCAACAATCGTACGGGTGCCAGTTCTGCATATAGGTTGTCGCCACCCGATATCGTAACATCACAATAAGTGGTGATACGACCAGTTGTTGCTGTCACCCGAATCGTACCAGGACTATAGGCTGTCAGCTGGTAAGTGGTCAGTTTAGGATCAGCGTTCGTTGTCTGCGTCAATCGTCCGCGAGGCGAGCCGCTCACCACACTCATCGTATAGTTGACAGGCGATATCACCTTGTTGTAGCCTGTAGGTTTGCGATCGAAGGTCACCTCACCGTTAGCTGCTCCGGTCAGATTGAGTGCTTCAGTTGCCGGATCAAACCTAAAGTCAATCATATACAACCTGTACGAACCATTCTTCGGTTGTACACCTGAAGCCGATGGGTTTGTCACGTTGACTACGACATATCCTTCGTTAGCAGTTGAAACGCTGACCTTACCAACATTCGCGTCTGCAATTGTCGCCAAAGCGCTTCCTTCGCCTATTCGTTCTGTGCCATCCAGATTATACGACCCTCCGATGCTGTAAGTCAGTGTAGCATCCCCTGTGTTGTAAGGCACATTTGTGATATCAGCAACTTCATTCTTGACCACGACAATCTCCTCTTCGAAGTGAATCTTTGGCACCTGCAGGGTAACACTCTTCACGTAGGCACCTGATCTATCCATCGAACGTATTTCTACTGCGCCGTCGCTTTCAGCCAAGTAGTAGACAGTAACAGGTGAGTTGACACCAGGATTCTCTATATACAGTTTCTCGGTCGATACACCCATCAGGTCGGTCACGTTCTTGATGATGTGAGTCATATCGGCCGATGACGATGCCATCACTACTTTCACTTCCATACCAGCTTTCACTGGGAACTTCAAGTAGGAGTTGGCTTTGGTCAGGTTCAAACGTAAACCGTTGGTACCTGTATGGTAACGCATGTCACCCTTCACCAGCAGACCTTCGTTGCCAGCCAGTGTCTTTCCCGTATTGTTCAGAACGGGCAGGTATTCGGGCAATGAAGTCTGGTAGAAACTGTTGTTTCTCCATTCCCAGCGGCTGTCCATCTGACCGCTACCTGTAACCGATGCCGTCATATCCCAAATCTTATAGGTGTCGTTTTGGGAGTCTCCATCTTCGTCTGTTGGTGTGGCGATAAAGATGTTGGCAGTAGCGGTAAGTTCTGAAGTATAATCATCATATTTGGAATCGGTGCTGGTCTTAGTCAACAGGTGGGTTATCGTGGGCAAAAGTGTTTCTGGATTTAACTCATCAACAGGACTCTTACCGCCTACAGTAAAAGATCCTTTGTCTGTACTAAAGGTACCACCATGATTTGAAGCGGTAACATGAGAGCCGTCTGTCCATACGTATCCAACTCCTTCTTTCAGTGAATAGGCACTTGTCAGATCTATTGGCTCGATAGGGTCACCAATATCAAGTACTCGGAAGCCCTTTATATCTCCAGAAGCAAAACCTTCGAAGTGTACCTGTTCAGAGTAGTTGTTCTCCTGTCCTTCGTAATAGAGCCATGCAACGGGGAACTTCCTATATACTCGCAGCGATTCAATGGTGATGTTATGGCTTGAGTTATTGGTAACTGTCAGCGATGTGGCATCGCTTTTCGTTGATGTCAGCTTCTTTTCTGTGGTTGTGCCGAAGTTCAGCGTTTCATCGGTAGCACCCGTCAGTGTCAGATCGGAAGCTGCATCAGCAGCCTTCGCGTCGATACGCAGGGTGTAACTACTGTTAACACCACGTGTATAGCTCTCACTATTACGCAGCACGTTGTCAACAGTATAGTTGGCTGTGCTCTCAGCAAAGTAGTTGGTTTCCTCGAAGGTTGCAGTAATCATAGCCGATCCCGACTTCAACAGTTGTCCGTTGGTTCCATCGGTATTGATGGTTGCAACAGGGGTGTTGTCTGAAGCATAGGTACATGTGGCATTGAAACTGTTTGGCGATGATACCGTCGGGGTATTCGTGAAGGCTTGTCCGTCGCCAGGAACTCGCATGATGTGAGTAGTGGCAAAAGAGAACGATGGGGTCGTCTTTGTGTCAAGAAGCCAAGAAGCCTCAGAGCCAGCATCGCTGCTGTTATATTCCACCAATATGGAGGTGATGATCAGTGAACCAGCAGTGCAACTCAAAGTGAAGTTGTCGGTAGAAGAACCCGGTGTAAAGCTGTGTTTACCAATAGTCGTGATGCTATTGCTGTTTATGGTGGCACTGGTTACTTCCGACACGTTTAGCGTAACACTACTGATAGTAGCAGAGTGACTATTCTGGCGCAAGGCAACCGTCAAACTACCGCCATTGCTGATGGTCAATGATTTGCCGTCAGCAGAGGTCTGTACATTGTTGTTATCTCCATAGGTGAGTTCAAAGCCGGGGATGGTGCGACTGAGAGCACCGCCTGCAGCACTGGTATTACCCTTATAGAGTAGGTCGCTCACCTTGATTTCGCGGTTCATACCCGATTGTGTGAAGGTGAAACTTTGCAGGAAGAACGTGGCCTTCGATCCTTTTGTGTTGTCGTCATCGCCTGTTCCGGGTGTCGCGGCATATAGATAATAATCCACATCTGCTTGGAGAACCGTACTGAAGGCAAAGCTATCGCCAGCAGAACCAGCTTTTTCTTCTTCTACGCTACCATTAGCGTTGCGTAGGATTATTTTGTTCAAAGAACCGTTATCAGCATCTTCCACGCCTCCTAAGACGGAAAGCGTACCGTTAAACTTTGGAGTGAATTTGTAAAAGGTACCACCACCTGGGGCAACATTGGTTGCGTTGCTTGTTGTCCAAGCAGTTGAATAGGTGTTAGTATCGCTGTTTCCCTTATAAGCACAATACGCACCGATATTCGAACCACTGGTCTTTGTCTGCTGTGTTTCGTAAGTGGCACCATACTCCAGCGTAATAGTACTTCCTTCCTCTTTCTGTCGCAGGTCGCCTTCACCTGTAATCGCATATGTTTCAGTTTTTCCACTAACGGAGAAAGCGGTAGTGGCGAAGGTAGATACCTTCAGGTTGTCGAAGGCGAAGTTGGCATCATAACGCGAGGTGACAAAGGTCATCTTGCTCAGTCCTCCGTTAGACGAGGTGGCATTTCCGCCGCGCCAGTAGGTGGCTGTGCCGTCGAGTGAGGAGATAGTGACATAGAGCAGTTTGGTTCCATCAACAGAGGTATATGATAACTTAACGTGATACCATGTGAGGTCGCTTAATGCTTGGTTGCTTCCCGTGCCAGCTAATGTGATAGTCCCTTGTGCCGCTCCTGCCACATCGAGATACCAGTCGGTACTATTGCGTTTGTCGGTGAGAGAGAACAATGCCGTGTTGGATGCATCATAGACCGTAAAGGCAGCATCGGGCTGACCATCAGTACCATTTTGTGTGGCACGACCAATCTTCATATCGAATGACAGCGTGAAATCCTCGCCAGTTTTGGCACTACCGTTGATGGCATTGTTGGTCAGCGTTGCACCATTGTTATGACGCTGGTCTTGTGCTACTGCCATAAAGTGGTTGCCTGCACCATCATCCATGATGGTTGGTGTATAGCGTCCACCTGTACCAGTTACCCAGTCAGACATGCTTCCCGTGCTTTCATAGTCGAAAGAATAGAGCTGCGAGGTAATGTTGAGGTTGTCGATACAGATACTGCGGTCGTTTTGGTCGCCACTATGTGTGTCGGCATCAGTAATGACTATGCTACCAAGATTCATCGTCTTATCGCTGAGGGTAGCAGCAAACGACTGTTCAATTGACTGTCCTGCACAAACGAAACGGAAGGTTACAATGCCATTGCCGCAAATAGTCATGGTGATAGTCGGGTTGTAACCAGCAGTAGAGACGTATGGTTTCCCGTTTCCACCAATACCGTTGGCATTTTTCGTTGCATCATACTTGCTGATACCAGAGAAGGCTTCAAATCCATCTACGGTATTTCCGCCAAAGCTTACGTCACTGACCAGTGTAGAATTCTGATTGTATGTGTAACTTACCAGTTCGTCTCCGGCAGTATTCTTTATAGCGACTTTACTGGTACGGTTGTAACTGTTCCAACCATGATAGGCGGTGAATGAGATAGAAACCTGCTCGGTGCTCTTCAACGTGTAGCCTCCAGTGAAGGTAGCAGTGGCGACGGCATTGTAGACATGAAGCACCGAACCGATACTTGCGTTGGTGCTGTTAGCTTCAACCGTTGTGCCACTCGTCTTCTCGAACGGCGTGATGCTACTGCTGAAGTCGGTAGAATAGGGAATGCTTCCTATCTGTGCCCACGCTCGGTTTGCTCCAACCGTCAGCAGGAGGAAAAGGAGAAGACCCACCCCGGCCCTCCCTGCATAGGGAGGGAGGATGGACCTTGCGATATGTTTTATTGTTGTCGTCATTTTCTCGTTTTATCGATAATTACGCATTTTTCGAACTTCGTTCTCAAGGAACTCCGCATTAAGAATTATGCATTACGCATTGTTTACCTCGCCAATGACTGGCTGGCGCTGGTGCCGTTTTCTATAACCACTGTGGTATTGATGTTCTGCCCTTCCCAGTCGGTGGCATCAACGGAGAGTTTGAAGGTTGTCAAACCGAATACCAGGTTCAGGTAATATTTCACGCCAGCTGCAAGTTCCAGATTCTTGATGGTGGCTGTACCAGACTTTGCCTCGCGGTGATAGCCGGTTTCAGTCTTGTAAGTCAGGAAATACTCTATGGCAATCGTATAGTCCTGAGCAGCCTGTGGAATCAGCATAAAGAGCTTGTCGTTCTTAATCACCGTCTGCGAGTTGGCCGATTCGGTAATGCCAGGTAAGCTACTATTTGCCATAAAGGTGGCTATCTCTCCTGATGTCAGCGGTGTGTCACCGCTTTGCGGATCGAGCAACTTTGCATCTATCGTCGCATCGCTATTGAGTACCAGGTTGGCGATGGTGCCAGAGGGACTCTCCCAAAGTGGCTGATGCTTGGTGGTATTGTTCAGGTTGGTATTGTTCAGGTTCAGCTGAGCACTTTTGGTGAAAAGCGTAGCTGCTACAGCCGGCACCTCATCAGGGAGGCCCGCTGGCGTAATCGTGATGCTCTTCAGCGTCACCTTGCAGCCATTAGCATCACCTATCGTTCCCAACTGTGACAGGTCGCCCAGATCGTTGGTATCGTTGGCCTGATCCACCATCACCTGTGCATGCAGTCCTACGGCACAGAGGGCATGGTAGAAGGTGAAGAGTACGGCCGATGTGGTAGCACCTTTGGTAACATCTATCCACGGTAGTCCCGACTCCTTCTTGGTATCTGTGCGCACACCCCAAAGCAAATCGACACTCTCGGCTGGGTCTTCAGCTACAGTATATGTGATTTTGGGGTCGCCAGCACCAGTAGAGATGGTGTTGATACCAGCATCTGTACCCGCTGCTCCCTCACCGACACTCATATACGGTGCGTATGCGAAGAAGGAGTATTTCATGTTTTTATTCCATTCCTTCAAAGCACCAGCATATTCCCAACTTCCAGGGTGATCGAGGATGGTTGTAGGAGCGGTGCCGTTTGGGTCGAAGGTAACCTTTGTGTTAGGGGCAAACAGGTTGAAGGCGGAACTGCTTTTGTTATATGCAGTAGCGCCCTCATATCCATATACACCGAAGCCGGTTGTTGTCAGCTGTGTGAAGTTCATAATGCCTGGTATCTGAGCACGGGTCACTGGTGACACCACTTCCTTTACACCCAGCACAATAGCATCCTCCGTGCCAGGTTGCTCAATAATGGCATCGTCGCTACTGGTGCAGGCGGTGAGAAGGAGCAGAAGCGCACCTAGAAGCCTCACCCCAACCCTCTCCTGAAGGAGAGGGAGAATGGCACTTGAAATATATTTGCTTATTATCGTCATTTCTTTATCTCGTTCTTTCATCTTTTCATTTCTCTGTTACTCTTTCTCCTCTCCCCTTTAGGGGGAGGTTGGGAGGGGGCTTTTTAGGGGGAGGGGCGGGGTGGGTCTCTTTATTCCTCTATCACCACCTCATGGTTTCTACCTATGGTGATGTTTACAATTTTCTCCATTCCTTCTACCAGCTCTATGGGGAAACTGAAAGTCTCACCGGAATTGTTGTTTATTTCTACCGTAACAGTTATCTTTCCTTTGGTATCTAGTCCTACAGGGGCATTTGGTATCAGCAATACTGATCTACCCATTGCCATGCTTGGTAGCACCGTTTGTTTGTCCAGCAGAGGTTCTATCAGAGCTTTAGGAGTTGCCCCAGCAGCGAAGGAGGCTTGATCGTGATAGACATTGACAAAAGGTGGGGGTAGCTGGATTTCTGCCACACTGCTTACCCCGTCAGTCCATATTACGTGGTCGCTCCAAGTTCCGTTTGTCAAATCCAATTTCGCCTCGCTATTGATGGTTCCACGTACCGTAAAACCATCCAACTGTATGGTTTCACCTGTATTGTTGGTGATTGTACCGAAGGTCAGCTTCGCCAGCTTATGGTTGAAATTCAGTTGGGCAGGATTACGGCTATTGCGACTAATAGAAGCGTTGGCTTGCAGTAAATCTACATTTCCGCCAGACAGCAGAGTAGTGTAACCAGAAAAACTGTGCTTCTGTGCTTCGAAGGTTATCTTAAAGGGTTCATTTTCTTCATCTGCTCTCGTGTATCCACCAGTTTTAAAAGGCGCATAAGCATAGACACCGATTGTTCCTGTCTCGCCACTTTTCCAGTAGGTGTTATAGTTGTTTGCTCCAATCTTCCACCATCCATTTGCTTCATCCCAGGTCACCTGGGTATTCGTAAAGTTCAGACCCTCGCAATAAATGCCGAAGCCGTAGCCGTAGCCAGGAGTCAGGGCGCCGCTGGTAGCGCGCAAGCCTTCGAGCGTTTCACCGCTGCGGGTGCTGGCGCTGATGGTTTGTCCTTCCCAGCCGGTTTCGACAACGTCGAGGGTCAGCTGCATGCGGTCAGCATCCTGCTCCAAAGCAGGGTTGTCGGAGCAACTGGCGAGGAGGAAGCTCAGTATCGCCGCGGCAAAACCGCAGTGCACACTACCTTTTATTATCGTTTTTATTGTCGTCATGTCGTGATGTCGTTATTTCGTTATTTCGTTATTTCGTTATGTCGATAATTACGCATTGAACTTTGTTCGATTATCGGCTGCATCTCGGCGAAACAAGCAAGCTTGATTTTGCGCTCGATTTGCACGATAATTATGCATTATGCATTACGCATTGTCTCTCTACTCCACATCCACTTCTTTCGTGATGAGGTCCCATTCCTTCACAACAGCGCTCAGCAGAATCCACTCACCGTTCTCGTCGAGTACATACACATCGAACTTCACACTGGTAATACCCAGATTCAGCAGAATTTTATACTGCTTGTTGGGTTCAAACTTAAAGTCGGTGTTGCCCAGGGTTGCTGTGATATTGTTGGTTACGTTGCTATAGAATTTCGGATTGTTCAACGTGAGGTTGGGGTCGAAGGTTACCACGTGATAGACAGCTGTTACTGAGATAGCGCTTTCAGCGGTCGATGGACAAAACATAAACGTGCTGTAGTTTGCCGCCAGTTGCTGTTCGGTTTTGATCACACCAGCCTCCATTTCTTTGTTGAAAGTTTCACGGGCGGTCTCTACCAGTGTAAGTCCTGTGTTGTCGTCTATGCCGTCACGGTCGCTGTCGTCAATCGATGCGTTAGTAGGGATATTCGGAGCTGCATAGCGCAGTGAATACTTCACGTTATCAAGGTCTTTGGTGTTGTTCACATTGGCAAGAGACAGGTCTATGTCGCTACCGAAACGGAACTTGGTCTTTGCGCTGGTGATGCCATCGAAGGCCCACACGGGGGTGTCGTTGTCTGATGTAATCTTCAGCTTGCCTTCAGGATAGTATGTCGGTGTTGTGATGCTGACATTGTCAATGTAGATGCGGGTGTTGCCATCGACCTCGGTAGAGTAGACGGGTGAGCTGCCGTTGGCAGTGTTGTCAACCATTGCCCGAACGTTGATATCCAGCTTGGTAAGGGCATGCTTGAAGTTCAATGATACACGTCCATCGACATATCCTTCGCCCGATAACTTCATCTTATACAGATCTTGTGCGGTTGCCCACAGCAAATCGACACTCTTATCTATACCGAATGGTTCCTCCAGACTGGTACGGTAGTAAAGGTACGAGGCATTGGCTTCGGTGCTGTTGACCGACAGCTCTACGATGCCGTCAGCGGTGGCATCGTTGTGTCCCGTAGCAGGCAAGTTTGTTGTCAGCGCATACGGTGCATAGGCAAAGAAGCTCAGGTAGCTGTGGTCCTGTGAGCCTGTGGCCCCTGCTTTGTCGGCAGGTTTGTTGTCGTTGGGCCAGTATTTCACGGGTGAATAGGTCCATGCACTGGTGCCGTCCCATGTTACCTGCTGGTTCCACATGAAGTTGAAAGGAGTTGTTGACTTGTCGGTGTAGCTTGCCCATTCCGTATTGGACGTGTGCTGTGAAAAGACGCCGAAGCCAGTTGATTTCAGGTGGTTGAGGTCTATGCTGCCAATAGCAGCCTCTGACGGGTAGGTAGCACGCGTCTGCGTATTTCCCGACTGCACGTAAGTGTTGAAGGTAACGGCAACGTTTTTGCTGTTGTTGGGCGTTACAGGTGTTTCTGTAACGGCTTCGTCGCTACCGCTACATGCCGTCAGCAGCATGACGACCATTGCCAGAGATATAATTCGTAAATTTTCCATTTAATTTGCAAAAATACGACTTTTTATTTGTATTTACAAATAATTTCACGTTTTTTATCCATCCGTCCTGCTTTCTTTCCTGTATAGAGTTTTTTCGCAAAAAACCTCCAAACCTCCCCAAAAACGCTTAGAATGCCGATGTATAAAGGGATTGCGACTGGGGAGGTGTCTATCTAATACCTCCCCAGAGACCTCCCCAGAGACCTCCCCAAAATCAGAAAAGACCTTCCTAAAGTAATGAAAACAATAACTACATGTTTGGGGAAGTTGATTGGGGGGATATTTGGGGAGGTTTGAAAGCAATATCCCCCCAGTGCTGAACGCCCTGTATATCGGTGTTTCGAGTCATTTTGGGGAGGTTGGGGAGGTTTTTTTTTAAAACACGTAAAAATACAAAAATCAACGTGTTTTGCAAAAGCTATCCTTTTAGGTTGCAAAAGGCCATGTTTTGAAGACCAAAAGGGCACCTTTTGAAGACCAAAACGACTCCTTTCAATCGATGAAAGCATAGTTTTTGACTATTCCTTTGATATCCCTTGTTGAATCTCTACAGCCATGAGGTTCATCGCCTGACATTGCTGTGCGGTAAGCTTTTGTTTTTGTGTGTGATGTTCCCAGGGAGCAAGCAGAAGGAGGCGACCTTCTGCGCAGGCATCAAACTGTTCGCCTGTGGGCTTGGAATACTCGGTGAAACCGTTTTCGACGATGACGATAACGGGCAGCTTGGCTTCGAAGGCGGCACGCATCACCTTTTTCTCTCCTGGTGAAATGGCAGGGGAAATCAGGACAGTACCTTTCTGTGCAGCAGACAGATAGGTATGAACGTGGGCTTGTATCTGATCGTCGGAACAACGGCGCGACACTCTCACGGCTATGCAGGGTTGTTGCAGCAGTTGCAGGTTGCCGATGGTGGCGTAAGCATGCGAGCCAATGGGTATGTTGAACTTCGGACGAAGCCATTCTGGGTTGTGGCGGCGTAGCAGTAGCCGCCTGGGGTTGTCATGGATGTAGTCGATCATCTTTTGCAGCTGCCCCTTGCCATAAAGCACACGGTCGTTGTAGCCTGGCTCAAAAAGGAGGCCTTGGGTGCGGTCGCGCTTGGGGGTGGGAGGGGGTGGCTCCTGTCTCAAAGAGGCCGAGCACGCAACACGCCCTCCTAACTGGCTCCTTGCTTCCCCACCTGCTTCCCCACCTGCTTGCAAGCCGCTTTGCAGAGCGGCTTGCAAGCTGCTTTTAGGGGATAGGGTGCTGCTTTTAGGGGTGAGTTGCGTGTCTCCTGGTTCGCCGCTTTGCTGCAAAAGTGTTTTATACCCCTTGTTGCAGCCGCTTTTGAAGCCATTGATGACCCTTCCTAAATGTACGGGTAGTGTTTCCGTTACATAAAGGATGAAGTGCAGGTGGTCGGGCATCACCTGTTTGGCCAGGATGCGTATCTGGGGGTAGTGGCGAGGAATTTGTTCTATCTCCTTGTTTACCCATTCTCCCAACTGGCTCTTCTCCATGCGAGCGACTGACTGGGCATCGGCAACGACCTTCCCAAACAGTGGCTTGCGCCCTTCTGTGGCAATGGTGATCATGTAGATGCCTGGCTTCGAATAGTCTATTGCATTCATCCGCCGTTTCATCGAAGGTTTCACCTCATCTCTCCATTCTTTTTTCATGGGAGCGAAAGTACAAACTTTTTTCCTTTCCACCAAATAAAGACAAACAAAAAACTCAGAACCGAAGTCCTGAGTTTTTTATAATGTTCTCAAATGAATGAGGGGATTATTCAACTACGTTAGATGGGAGCCAGATACTCTTTTCGTTCTTGTTTTCATCAGTACCGCCTGTCTCCTGACCATTAGCATCAATATCACTATCACTCTTAGTTTGCCAGTCAGCTACAACAGCCTCGAACTTAACGCTTGTCAAACCAAGGTGAAGAATCAATTTGAAGACTTGATTTGATTTAAGAGCTGCTGCTGGCAGAGTTACCTTATTTGTGATAACCTGCTCAACTTCGGTATAACCTGTTGCAAGGTTTGCATCTGCAGTACGAACAATATAATCGATGGTTACATAGATATCCTGAGCCTTGTCTGGGAACAGCATAACACCAGGAACAAACTCATCAGCATAAAGAGATTGAGCTGCAACCGTCACACCTGATGCACCACCAGTATATCCATCTGTGGATGAGTTTGCATCCTTATTCCATGCAACTCCAGTTGCGTTCTTTACAGCAGGGGATGCAGTATTCTCACGAATTAGTGGATTGAGCGTATAAGAAGAACCACTATTAGTCACGTCTTGCGTCTTATCGTTCTGAATGGTGATGTTAAGAGTTGCATTCTGTTGAGCACCAGTGTAGTCCCAAGTTCCAGTCTCAATGTTGAACCAACCATCCTTCCACAGGTCGTTTGTGGTTTCTGTTGCTGTAGTATATCCAGCTGTTTTTGCTGTTGCACGGTCCTGAATCTTAACACTCTTGACAGTAACCAATGTCTTTGTTGCGTCAAAGGCTGATCCTAGGAATGCATTTTGACCATCACCATCATTTCCGTCAACATCTAGTTTTACGCTGATACCATATTTTGTAGAAGCAGCGTCAAGATTAGCGTCTGTGCCTGATTTCTCACCACCTTGGATCTTAGCCAAAGCATGCTTGAAGAGGAACTTAACCTTTTCATTATTAGCCTGCTTGGTCAGGTTCATGTTATAGCCTTCACCTAAATCTGCAAGAGTCGGGTCACTATTATCAGCTTCATTGTAAGTTGTCTTACCGTTAGTTCCCCAAAGAAGGTCAACAGCCTTGTCCTCGTCAGCCTGCTTCAGAAGATACTTAACCCATACATTGCCTGTAAAGGTATTTGTAGTCATAGCAACGATACCATTGTCAGGGCTAGCTACGGTTTTATAGTTTGTGTTTTCGCCGATAGCTGTAGGATAGTTTGTTCCCGCTGTTCCTGTTCCTGCTGTTCCAAAAGTGGCTGTAGTCATAAATGGCGCAAAGGCAAAGAAGCTCAGTTTCTTACCAAACTGGTTGCCAGTACCTGAAGTGTTGTCGGCTGCAGTATTAGAGGGATTACCGCTTGTATTTCCTGCATCAGTACCATTAGGCCAATACTTTACAGGAGAATAGGTCCAAGCACCTGTGCCTATAGCATCGTCATACTGAATCTCCTGGTTATACATAAAGTTAGGAGCTAACGAAGTAGTAGGAGCCGTATTGCTATAATCAGATTGTGTCAAGTATGCGAACACACCAAAACGAGCAGTTGGCAACGTGGAGGTTTCAATAGGACCGGCAGTATATGTCTTATTAACAACTGCACGTGTAGTTGCTATTTTTCCCATATACGTGCCAAACTGGATTGCGTTGTCCTCGGTATTCTGCTGCACAGTAGGTGCAGTAACGAGGTCATCACTTTGTGAGCAGCCTGTCAGCATGGCGACAGCAGCTGCTGCAAAGAATAAAATTTTCTTCATAGTTTTAAAAATTAAATTAGTAATGTTTGAATATTTTCTTTTAATCTCTTTTATTTTAGCTATTTGTAATAAATCCTTTTTGTATTCTCCCCTCCTTTTAGGAAGGGGGTGGGGTAGGCTTCAGAACCCGATATCTATTGTTCCACCATACTCCCAATCGTCCACGTGGGCATCGAAGCCGGCACCTGTATCGGAACTTGGGTCAACGGGTGGCAGGTCTGGACAGTCGATGGGGTCGTCGATGATGATTTCCACCTCGATATCCCTGAGCACCTCTTCCTTTGTGAGGGCGTCACCCGAAGGCGTCAGATACTTCATAATCTTACCCACATTATATACAAACTCCTTGATGGTGCCGTCTTTCAACAGGAACGCCATGTGGAGCACATTGTCCTCTGGTTCTCGGTTTTCGGCTTTCTCCTTTCCAAAGGGTAGGCCGAAGGTTGAGATGCTGGTGGTTACCCACCCTGTATTGTCTTCACCCTCAATGGGTGTTGCCGTCCATGTGTCGAGAATCATCTTTCCCGTTTCTTGCGTACGATCCACGCGGCTCATATAGAATCCGTCGGACATGCCCGATATGTTGGCCTCCAACGAACGCATGCTCTGATATCCTTTCACCATCACCCTCACGTTGAGGTGTGTCGTCATCGGGTTCACCGTTTCCTTGAACACATAGTGTATGGTGTCAGGAATGTTGTTGCGCTGCCGATAATCTACAAACTGCAGGTATTCGTCTTCTGTCATCTCCTGCGTGATGTTGATCGTATCTACTGCCACACCGATGGCCTCTGGGTCTGCCATGTACTGTTCGCCGAGGTCCCACGGGCGGTTGGCTCGTGTGGTGACGGGCAATGCCCGTGCCGCTGCCAAATAGTGGCTGGCAAGGTTTTCGAACCTCATGCTTCCGAACTCATCAGGACTTTGGTTGAAGATGATGAGCTTATAGACGTCTGGCTCTAATCGCAGCACCTGCGTGTTGACCTCGTTGGTGGTGAGCGAGCGCAGCAGTCCATCGTCTTCTCGGTAGAGTAGCATTGTCATACCCGTCGGCTTCTCGTGGAAGTACGTCATCCAATCTACATCGAGTCGCACGTTGACCACTTTGTCGAAATAGACTTCCAACGGTCGGCGGTCGCAGGCTGTCGTCAGGAGGAGCAGGAGAGCTATGCCACAGAGTGGCAGAGCACGCAACGAAACGATGCCACGGAAAGGCAGAGCACGCAACGAGCATACGCTCTTCAGCTTTATCACCTTTCTCATTGTGCACCTCCTTTCTTCTTTTTCTTGAAGAAGTTGTTGAACACATAGACAAGCGACAGCTTCAGCTTGGTAGGACCCGCGTAGAAGATGTTGTCGCTGAACTGCCAGATGAGGTGGGTGTCGTCGAACTCGCCATGATAGTGTCGACGCGGTCCGAACAGCACACCGATGCTTCCCGACAGCTCCAGATTCCAGTGGCGCCCCAGCACCCATGAGTGTCCGAATGTGGCACCGATGCTGACAAATTCACCCTGGTTTCCGTGACTCTTCCGTTCGATGTCGTATTTACCACCGGCAACATATACGCCCCAGAACGTTCCGGTGAGCACCGGTCGCTGTGTGGGACATTTGCCTAACCATCGCCGAAGCTCTGCACCAATGAGCCATACTTCGTAGGCATCTTGGTATCCCTTTGCATCCGTAGAATAATAAGGAACTCCCAACAGACGGTAAGGGTTGCTGCCCTGCTTGGCGTTGCGGTTGAACAGGTACCATGGGAACCAGTCTTCAATCATAATACTCCATTTTCGGTCTTTGCCGAAAGGAATTTCGATTTCGATATTTGGCGCCATGATCGCATCGAAGAGCAGATTGGTCTTCAGCGCGAAGAGAGGTTCGTAGGTCTTGAACGACTTCGGCATTGTTCCCACGTCCATCGGCTGTGCCTGCGGCAATCCGTAGATACTGTCGTTGCGACCGGCAATCGTACGACTCATGGTCTTCTCGTAATCGATGTGGTAGTCGCTGTGGCGCAGGTACGGCATCGCGTTGATGAGGATGTCATGGTAGTCGCCTGGATAAGTCTTCTCGATGCGTCGCAGTTTCGTGTCAGGATCTTCCGTCGAATGGTCGATGATGTCGAGTATCTGCTCACGGTGGGGCAGAAACGACTCAGCAACATAGCGTCGCAGACCTTCCCAGTCTTCGGGTTCGTACGCTGTTTGTATCAGTTTGTCGTCAAGGCCATATTCCTCGATGAGGTAACGGGTAAGCCGCTCGCTTCTGCCCTTGGCCAGACGCTCATTGTTTTTGTATGATCCTTCCGGTGAGGCATATCCCTTGATGGTAATGCTGGTCATCCGGTTGTTTTCATCATAGCGGATGGAGTCGATGGCGTTGCGTATCTTCTCCAGTTCCCTCTGGTTATGATGATAGTCGGGGCGCAGTTCGGTCATGTTGACAACAAAGTCGATGTGTGCGCTTCCGCTAACATTTCGTTTTTCCGAATAAGTGCTATCATCGGTTTGAATTACCTGTACCTGCGGACCTGTCACGATCCTGTTTTCTTCGGCTACGATGTCGTCGCACTTGCGTATATCTTGAATCAGTACATATACAGATGCCTTGTCCATCCATTGCTGGTATGGCAGGACCGCACTGTACATCACCTCATCGGGTCTGTTTTTGGCGCGTATCTTGATGTCTTTGTCGCCTTGCAGCTGATGGTATCCTGAGCGAACATGATAGTAATAAGGATTACGTCCGTATATCCCAACCGACGGCAAGTCCAGGGAATCTTTGCCTTCTACTAAACGCGGCATCAGTAGCAGCACCTCATCTTTGTCTGTCTTCAGCCGACTCAGGTCTATGCGCATCACCAGCTGTACCGAATCGGCATCGCGAGTGAGCGAGATTTGGTCTATGGCGACCTTGTCTTGTGCAAAT
>CADCPZ010000124.1 GCA_902803475.1 uncultured Prevotellaceae bacterium | reverse complement strand
TGGTTTTCCGCGAACGGTTGATTAAAATTGCTTTCTGCCATAGATTGATTTTGTTAGAGATTCCTATAGGTTGCAAAAGTAAAGAATCTTTTCGTAACAGCCAAAAAATATGAAAACAAAAAAGACAAACCCTTTTGAGTTTGTCCTTTTTGTAGCGAGGGTGGGTCACGATCCCACGACCTCCGGATTATGAATCCGACGCTCTAACCAGCTGAGCTACCTCGCCATCCTGCGAAATGCGGGTGCAAAGGTACAAATTATAATGCATAATGCATCATGCGGAATGCATAATTGTTTCTTTATTAACATTGTTTAGCACTTTTAGAACCAAAATCCTGTTAATTGAAGAAGATGTATAAGCTCACCATGACCAAAACGAGTGCTACCCAAGCCACTTTGACAAACACACCCGTATCTTCGCGTATCGGTCGTGGAATATCGTGACGCTCTGATTTCTTGTCGCACAGACTTACGACCATCATCGTTGCCATGAGGATAACAAATAAGTAGAATGACAGCATCATGAAGTGTGGCATCACGATACCGGCATCAGTCAACAGCGTGGTGAGCCAAGCAGGAGGCCACAAATACAGCACTCCGACAAGCAGGCAGAATAATGTACCTACGGTCAATGTTAGGTTGGCACCGCGTGCACTTGCCTTTTTCCAGAACACACCCAGCAGGAATACCGTTGCCATCGGAGGAGCGATGAATCCCAGCACGCTTTGGAAAACATTAAACAGGTTCAAGCCTTTGATGCTGTCGATGGCGATGGTGAGGACGATGGCGATAGCCGAACCGATGACGGTAACCAAACGACCCACATAGTTGATGCGGCGTTGGGAGGCATCAGAACGGAACCGCTTCACGTAGATATCCATTGTGAAGACGGTACTTAACGCATTGAGTGCTGAACCAATAGTGCTCACCAGACAGGCCGTCAGCACGGCAAACACCAGTCCTACCATACCTACGGGGAAGAGATTTTCAACCATCGTCAGGTAGGCCTCATCAGGATTTTGAAGCTTATCTTTGAATAAGGCGAAACACAAGATACCCGGCATGATATAAAGCGCCACATCCAGAATCTTCAGCCAACCCGTGAAATTGGTACCGATTTGTCCTTCGCGCAGGTTCTTCGCTGCCAGCACCGGCTGTACCATACTTTGGTCGGTACACCAGAACCACACACCCATCACGGGGTAACCCAAAAGAATCGGCAACCACGGGAAGTCGGCATCGCTGTTGGGTTTGAACATCACCCAATAATCAGACGGCACTTTCTCAACCAATGCCGAGACGCCACCCACGCGATCTAATCCCACAATAACCAAGATAGCCGAAACGACAATCAGCAGAATCATCTGATAAACATTCGTATAGGCAACGGCTTTCAATCCTCCCAGCATCGTAAAGAATGCCGAGATGCAGAGCAAAACCAAAGCCGATGCCCACATGGGGATAGCAAACACCTGACGGATCAGGATGCCGCCGGCGAAAAGCGTTAATGCCAGCCAAGAGATAATCACCGTTACGATGGTGTACCAAGCGAGGATATTGCGTGTGGATTGTCCGAAGCGCAATCCCATAAATTCTGGTAGCGTATGGATTTTCGCCCCTAAGTATCGCGGCCCGAATACGAATGCCAATAGTGCGATGAACACGAAGGCATACCAAGCGTAATTGCCGCTGACGACACCTGTGGTAAATCCTGCTGATGCCGAAGCAATCAACATCGAGGGGCCTACGTTGGTACCCCACATGGAGAATCCGATATGATGCCAGCGCAGGGAGTGTTCGGCAAGAAAGAGACTACTTTCTTTCTTCCGTTTGGTACTTGCCCAAATGCCGATGAGAATCAATACCAGGAAATAGATTCCAAGAATCAGCCAGTCAAGGCTTTGCATGTAGTGGGTTTGCATAGTGGTTATGATTTTGTTTTTTGTTCGTATTCGGTCATTTCATAATTCCGTTATATTGCTTGCTGATTTCCAGCAGAACGGTTTTCGACAGATCCATCTCGTCGGTGCAATTCACATCTTCCGGATAAACTGGAATCATATCGTCCAGACGCACATAGACGGGCATACGCTCCAATGGAACCTTGATGCCATAGTGCCATTTGCCGCCATCGAGTCGTTCGCCCGTGAAGAAATCCACCCATATACCTTCGGGCAGGTAGATGTCGCGTTCGTCGCGTTCATTCATCACAGGACATACCAGGAATTTGTCACCGAAATAGTATTCATCATCGATATGCCATACGGTACGGTCGTTGGGGTGATGCATCAATAGTGCCCGCACCATCGGCCACCCGCTCTTCGTTGCCTTCTCGCTCTCCTCAATGATATAAGGTATGAGCCGGTAGCGTAGCTTCCACCATTTTTTCACGATAGGGGCAATAGCGGGGTAGTGCCAGGGTTCGCGCTTACAGGTGCCGTGATAGCGTATATGGGATGAGAATACGCCGAATTGTGTCCATCGCACATACACCTTCTCGTTCAAGGGCGAATTCATAAAGTCGGGAACGGAATGGAAGCCAGGCACATCATGACTCCAGAAAGCAAAACCCGACAATCCGAAATGCAAGCCGCCTTTCAGAGAACCAGCCATTCCTGCCCACGAACTCTCGCTGTCGCCACCCCAATGTACCGGATAACGCTGACAACCTGCCCATGCAGCACGTGCCCAGATAATAGGAGCTGATTCCGCAGTTTGGGATGATGCCGCTCCCTTTAGGGGGAGGTTGGAGGAGGCTTCGTATGCCGCCTTCTGATACAAGAGTGCATAGATGTTGTTCAGCCGTTCAGGAGGCGTCCCGTTATGATACTGATGGTTCATGTGGATATTTTCACCGAAGTCGGTTTTGATACAGACGACACCCATATCCAATAGCGGTTTCAAGAGTTTGTTCTTGTACCAGTCGGTAGCAGCAGGATTGGTAAAGTCGATGGTGCCGGCATAGTCGAGTGCAGAGAAATTGCTGTTGCTGTTCTCTCTGATGTCTGTGGTATCTTCACCCCCCTGATTCTCAGCACGTTTGTCCCCGCATTCCTTCGTTTGTTCTTCCCAACTGATATAACGATTCTCTTGGGCTTCTCGCAGCTGTTCTGCACCTTGTGCGATATAGGGCAACTGCCAAAGGGAAACGCGGAACCCATTGTCTTTCAGACGCTTCAGGAATCCTTTCGGGTCGGGGAAGCGCTCAGGATTGAATTTCCATTCACACAACCAGTCGGTACGGAACCACCCTGTGTCCAGATGGATGACGTCGCAGGGATAGTTTTCCTGACGGAGGCGCTGACAGATATCTTCCACTTCATCGGCAGAGAAATAGGTCATACGACTCATCCAGATACCGAAACTCCACAGAGGCGGCATCGACGGGAATCCCGTCAGCATGCGATAGGTATGAAGGATTCGCTCAGGTGAATCACCGCCAATGAGGAAGACATCAATGGTGGCTTGTTCATTCATAAACTGCACCGAACGGGTTGAGTGGTCGGCGAGAGACAGTTTGCAGTAGTCAGAGGTATGGAAGAAGGCTCCATACATGCGGCTCGACAAATAGAACGGGATGTTTTTGTAACAACGCCGGTTGTTGACACCTTGTCCGTCTTGGTTCTTCAGTTGGCATGTTTGTCCGCTGAGATCCATTTTCCGGAACCGTTCGCCTGTACCCACAAAACATTCATCCGCCTCACAACGGAAGGAAATCGTGGCGCGATTTGTTGTTGCGACACCATCGCAACAAACAAACCCCAACGGCAATGCGTCATAGCGTGGTGGCGAGAAATGGTCGTCGCTGAGTGAAATACCTTTCTGCTCGTTGCCATCAGGGAAGACGGTGATGAATGGTGCCGGTTGCGGTGCTGGCAGCAGGTCGCTCCATGTATCAAGAACAGGCAGACGGCAGTCGATGCGTCCGCGCAGCATACCATTGTCATCGGTAATGGTAATCAGTTGTCGGGGTTCGTTGATACAGGTACATTCCTTTCCTTCCACCATCAGATGCAAGGGCATCCGTTTGACGTCTTCATGCAGTTGGAGCATGAGAGATGTTTCCGTCATGGGGTCGTCACACATCGTTGTGAACAACCTGACAACATCAGGCTCGTATGCACGCATCACAAGCAAATACGTTTGTTGTGGAGTATTGGTGTCAGGCTCCATATCTTCCTGTTGTTTTTGTTTCTGGTAGGGAAGGGTGATATGGATATCTCCATCACACATCTCCACACGAGTCGGTGCCCATGCCTTCCAAAGACTTTCGTTTTTCGACAAGTTTGGATCGAAATCCATGAAGTCGAAGATGTAGTAGTTTGTTTGCTTCATTCTATATTTTTGTATTTCAATATCTGTCGGGCATCAGGACCATTCTTGCCCCATACGATTGATGGGCCAGGATGGTTGTCGCCGAATTTAGCTTCGTCACACTCATTCATGTCGATGGTATATCCATCGGTTTTGGCATCCAGGTAGATGTAGAACCCTCGGTCGTTGGTAGCGTAGGGCGCCTTACCCAGAGAGGTGATGATATTATCTGTGATTTCCGATGCCGGCTGGTTGCTCAGCGTATAAATACCTCCTGCATCATAGAGCTGTAGCGCGAAGTCCTTCACGGTATTATTCGTTATCTTGTTAGCCGTCATTCCCGTATCTTTATCCGTCCATCCCCATCCCACACAGATGCCAGAGTAGTTGACGTTTTCCACGATGTTATAGCTGATATCGGTGTTCTTCACGTAGCCGCATCCGATGCCTACACATCCCCAATCCTCAACGGTGGCATTGTCGATGTGGTTACTCCTGATGCTCAATCCGCTACAAAGACCGGCAAGGTCGGTATAGGGTCGGTGTACCTCTCGCGGATATTCGGCAAACGACCCTGCGAGAATGGCATTTCCTCCTATATCATAGAATCCATTCCGATAGATTTCACAGTTTTGGATGCCAATGCCGAAGTCTAATGCGGTGGCGCCGAGATGACGGAACAGGCAATCTGCCACTTTGACATTTTCTGCCCAGTTCACACTCACGGCAGCTGCCGGTCGTTCTACCCAAGCCTGATTTTCCAAATCCTTGTCCCAAGGCAACCCCGCTTGTGGCAGTTGATAAGCATCGATGACAGGGAACCCGCCCTGCAGGGTGACGTGTCCATGATGTTGCGGACGGTTCCAACAGGTATTCTCGAATGTGATATGTTGAATGGCGAAACACCTGACGGGTTCGTTCTCTCGTCCTTGGATTGTCATTAAGGTCTCGATGCCTTCCCGTCGTTCTGTCCACCGCAGCAGGAAAGACGAATTGCCTTTCTCTCCACCGATAACGGGTTGTGGCCAAGGATGTTCAAACTCCAACCGACTTTCCGGTTCCATAAACGACACAATGGCATGATTGCCTTCTGTGCGAATGTCTTTCACACGCAGAATGGCTATCGCCCAACGCTGGTGGACAACCATTTCCAGTTGTCTGTCAGCAGTTTGATACGATTGGTTCAGGATATGCTCTACAGCCTTCTTGGGAATTGTGATGGTGCGAGTGTGCTTGTCGAAAGCAATCATCCGTTCCATCCCTTCTTTGGGATATACCGTTGTGTGGCTGGCACGCTCATCACCATAGAAGACGACTTCCCCTTCACCGGTGAGGCGTGTCCATGAAGCATCGTTACCGCTGTCTTCTGGTCGTATCAGGAGCGGTTCGTTCATATAATACCGGCCACTTCCGACCTTGATATCAATACCCCCAGCGATGTTTGCCGACGCCGTAGCATCCCCGTTCACAGCCAGCCGTCGCCATTCGCGGGCGATACGTAGTGCCTGGTGTACTGTTTTCACAGGATGGGATATGGTTCCGTCGTTCGTATCGTTGCCGTTGACGGATACATATATCTCTCCTGCCCAGGAATTGAATATTCCGATGGTAAGTGTGGTCATCAATAGAAGTAGTCGTTTCATAGTTATTTCTTTATACTCAAAGACGTTTGCGTGCGAGATTTGTCGTCATTTGTGCATTCTTGTCATCACACGATGATGACGACAAAACGCACACGGGTACGTCTTTTATTTAATAAAACAAATAAAAGATGACTAACAAACAAACAAAGCTATTGGTGATACTGACCCTGTTGGGTTTGGTACTGTCTGTTCAGGCGCAGACTTATCAATTGTGGTACAGCGAGCCTGCAAGGGTTTGGACAGATGCGTTGCCGTTGGGTAACGGAAGACTTGGTGCAATGGTATTCGGCAATCCTGCGACAGAACGTATTCAGTTGAATGAGGAAACCATCTGGGCAGGACAACCGAACAACAATTTCAACCGTCAGGCTAAAGAGTGGATACCAAAGGTTCAGCAGCTGATTTTCGATGGGAAATATCAGGAAGCGCAGGATATGGCCAACCAACATGTGATGAGTCAGACGAATCAGGGTATGCCTTATCAGACCTTTGGCGATGTCTATATCTCCCAACCTGCTGCGGTCGGATATACCGACTATCGTCGTGAACTGTCATTAGACTCAGCGGTGAGTGTCACCTCGTTTACGGCTCATGGTGTCAATTACCGTCGTGAAGTGATGGCACCGTTGTCGGCAGATGTTGTCACCGTACGCTTTACCGCATCAAAAGGCGGACAGGTATCGTTCAATACGCATTTCTCCACACCCCACGAAGATGTAATCATTCAATCGGAACGCGGCGAAGTGACGCTGTTGGGTGTAACCTCAAAGCATGAAGGTTTGAAAGGGAAGGTGCGGTTTATGGGTCGTATGGCTGTAAAGACCGTTGGCGGTAAGGTGACTTCACAAGACGGGGTGCTGTCGGTAGCAGGAGCCGATGAAGCGGTACTCTATATCGCGATAGCTACGAATTTCAAAAACTATCAGGACATCAGCGGCGATGAAAGTGCAACCTCAGAAGCCCAGTTGACGGCAGCGATGAATCAGGATTATGACCAGCTACGAGCTGCCCATATCAAGAAATACCGTGCGTATTTTACCCGTTCTACTTTATTGTTAGGGGAAGACAAATATGCCGACGTGCCTACCGATGAAAGACTCGTCAAGTTTAACGAACGCGACGATAATCATCTGGTAGCCACATACTACCAATTCGGACGCTATCTGCTCATCAGCTGTTCGCAGCCAGGTGGACAAGCAGCCAATCTTCAGGGTATCTGGAACGACAAACTCTTTCCGTCGTGGGATTCGAAATACACCACGAATATCAACATGGAGATGAACTACTGGCCATCGGAGGTGACGGGGTTGTCTGAATTGAACGAGCCTTTGTTCCGCTTAATCGATGAAGTCAGTACCACTGGCGCTGTCACCGCACGTGAGATGTATGGAAAAGACGGTTGGGTATTGCACCATAATACCGATGTGTGGCGCATTACGGGTACTGTTGACAAAGCTCCTTCCGGAATGTGGATGACGGGTGGTGCATGGGTGTGTCAGCATCTTTGGCAGCATTACCTTTATACGGGTGATATCGACTTTTTGCGGAAAGTCTATCCGACCATGAAAGGGGCGGCGTTATTCCTTGACCAGATGTTGGTGAAAGAACCAACAACGGGTTATATGGTAATCGCTCCTGCCGTATCACCTGAGAATATCCATATTGCTCCCGATGGAAAGAAATATCCTTTATGTGCAGGAACGACGATGGACAATCAGTTGCTTACTGATTTGTTCAACGAAATCATTACCGCATCAAAGCTGTTGGGCACCGACCAAGCGTTGGCTGCTTACTATCAGGAGCGTCTCAAACAACTTCCTCCCATGCAGATTGGTAAGTGGGGACAGCTACAGGAGTGGCTGTACGACTGGGATGATCCTGAAGATATCCATCGACATGTGAGTCATCTCTATGGCCTGTATCCGAGTGCACAGATTACCCAAACGGCAACACCTGCTTTATTTGAAGCCGCCAAAACGTCGCTCATCCATCGTGGCGACCCCAGTACGGGATGGTCTATGGGTTGGAAAGTGTGTCTGTGGGCGCGACTGAAAGATGGCAACCACGCGTATAAACTGATTCATAACCAGCTGACGCTTACCGATGACCGATGGTTGGCTTATGGCGGAAAGAAAAAGGTTGGAGGAACCTATCGCAATCTCTTTGATGCACATCCACCTTTCCAGATTGACGGTAATTTCGGCTGTACAGCCGGTATTGCAGAGATGCTGATGCAGAGTCATGAAGGATTTGTGGAGATTTTGCCAGCGTTGCCGGATGCCTGGCAGCAGGGAACGGTTAAAGGATTGTATGCCCGTGGCGGTTTTGTGATTGACGAACTGTCGTGGAAGAATGGCAAACCTTATCGGTTGACGGTTCATGCTCAGCATGGTGGCATCCTCAAACTCAAACTCCCCACCGGTAAGGTTATAACCAAAAAATTGCGGGCCGGAGAAACGGTAAAGGTGTTGTAAAACATTCGTGGTATCAGGAAAGGTGTTGTAAACAATAATTGTGAGAAATGATTAAATAAAGAATGATATGAAAAAGACGATTTTATTTGTATTCGTACTGCTATGGTC
The DNA here is from genome assembly GCA_902803475.1 of uncultured Prevotellaceae bacterium. Classification (GTDB taxonomy): domain Bacteria; phylum Bacteroidota; class Bacteroidia; order Bacteroidales; family Bacteroidaceae; genus Prevotella. Next base: position 8,718 of record CADCPZ010000124.1, on the reverse strand, counting down.
GAGTCTTTATCTGACGGCACAAACACGTCCGTGGGACGGCGGAAAACTTCAAGTTTCCAAAAACTCGCGCTATCTGCAGACAGCCGATGGTGCTCCGTTCTTCTGGTTGGGTGATACCGGTTGGTTGTTGCCCGAACGTCTTGACCGTGCCGAAGCACAATACTATCTGCAGAAGTGTAGGGTAGCAGGTTATAATGTCGTTCAGGTACAGACGATGGATGGTGTGCCGTCATATAACATCTACGGTTCTCCGTCGCTATCAGTTTCCAAAGACGGGAAATGGATCATGACTGAAGATAAAGTATTGTCGTATGGCTATTGGGACCACATGGATTATATTATCGATGTGGCTGCACAAAATGGCATCTATATCGGTATGGTACCCATTTGGGGGTCGATGGTTAGCGGAGAAAAAATCAATGCTGAGCAGGCGCGTGCTTACGGAAAGTTCCTTGCCAATCGTTACAAGGATGCACCCAATATCATTTGGATTATGGGTGGTGACATACAAGGATACATTCATCCGGAAGTGTGGGAAGCATTGGCCACAAGCATCAAGTCTATTGACAAGAACCATTTGATGACCTATCATCCGCGTGGCCGATACACCTCAGCCAAATGGTTCAGCAAAGCATCCTGGATGGATTTCCACATGTTCCAGAGCGGACACCGTAAATACGGACAGCGAATGGGCAACAAAGATTATCCGATTCCTGACAATACCGAAGAAGACAACTGGATGTATGTTGATTCCACATGGGCCTATTCACCCATCAAACCCGTACTCGATGCAGAACCGTCGTACGAGGATATCCCGAAGGGTTTGCACGACCCGAACGAGGAACGTTGGCAGGATTATGATGTGCGACGTTATGCCTATTGGTCTGTGTTTGCAGGAAGCTGTGGACACACCTACGGCCATAATGCCATCATGCAGATGTTGAAACCAGGTTATCCCACCAGTTATGGTTCTGATGGAGCCGAGAAAGCTTGGTACACCGCGTTGAACGATCCTGGTTTCTCACAGATGAAACATGTGAAGAACCTGATGTTGTCATTCCCTTATTTTGAGCGTGTGCCTGACCAATCGGTTATCGTCGGTCAGAACGGTACTCAGTATAATCGTCTGATGGCTACCCGCGGCACCGATTACCTGATGGTTTATAATTACAACAGCGTACCGATGAAGATAGACCTGCGTAAGATTTCAGGTGATGAAAAGAATGTGTGGTGGATGGATGCTGCCACAGGAAAGCTTACCTATATCGGATTGTTCCAGTCGAAGGCTATCACCTTCAACCAGCAGAATCCCCATCCTGGTTTCCCCAACGATGGTGTCCTCATCGCCATCGATAGCAGTAAGAATTATTTGTCCAAGGAACAGACCTCAATAGCAGACAGTTCTATGGCAGGAAAGAAACGCGATTTGAATGAATAACCCTATGAAGAGAAGCTCCTTATTTTGCCTGATTGCTTGTTTGTTGATGTTGCCGTTGTCAGCATCATCCAAGCCCACTAAGAAAACGAAGAAACAAGCCGTTACGGTATATGACCTCCGCGTAGAGAATATGACCTCTCCACTGGGGTTGAATGTGACGATGCCGCGTTTCTCCTGGAAACTACAGAGCGACCTGCAGCAGGTGTCTCAGACGGCTTACCGCATTCTCGTTGCCAGTAGTTTGGAGGAACTTTCGGAAAATCGCGGTACCCTGTGGGATAGCGGCGACGTACCGAGTAGTAGGCAGTTGTGGATTCCATATATCGGCAGTTCATTAAAAAGCAACCAGCGTGCCTATTGGAAGGTATGCGTGACGACCAATGTCGGTCAAAGCGACTGGAGTGAACCCCAAACGTTTGGTATCGGGCTGTTGAACGAGTCAAAGTGGAGCGGTCAATGGATTGGTCTTGAAGGTTTGCAGGCAGGCGAAGAAGCAGGTATGCATACCCGTTTGGCTGCCCGCTACCTGCGCCGCGAATACAATGTGAAAAAAGAGATCACCCGCGCCACAGCTTATATCGCAGGTGTAGGCGTCTATGAACTGTATATCAACGGAAAGCGCATCGGCAACAACCAGATGTTGCAACCGGTTCCGTCGGATTATCGCAAGACGATCTATTATAACACCTTCGATGTGACAAGTGAGATACTTGCTGGAACATCCGCTGCCAAAGAACAGAAAGTAGCTGTGGGAATCGTGCTGGGCAATGGTCGTTTCTTCACCATGCGTCAGGAGAAAGCCTACAAGTCGCCACAGTTCGGTTTTCCGAAATGCAGAATGAACATCCTGGTGGAATATGCCGACGGTAGTACCGACGTCTGGGTGACAGATACGAAGTGGAAGATGACCGTCAACGGTCCTATTCGCAGCAACAACGAATATGACGGAGAAGAATATGATGCTCGTCAGGAACTGGGTGCCTGGACACTTGCGGGTTATGACGACAGCTCTTGGAAACCCGTTCAGCGTGTGGCTGTTCCGATGGGAACCCTTCGTGGACAGATGACAGAAGGAATGGCTGTTGTTGATGAACTTCGTCCGGTCAGTTGTCATCAGACCGCCGACCAACAGCGCTATATTATCGATTTCGGACAGAATACCGCAGGCATGGTCTCTGTGAAGGTTCGCGGACAGGTTGGCGATACGATTCGCATCCGCTATGCAGAGAAGCTTTCTGCACCCGACACCCTTTATACGGCAAATCTGCGTAATGCCTGGTCGCGCGACATTTATGTGTGCAATGGTCAGGAACAGGGTAGGGAGTGGCATGCAGCCTTTTCCTATCATGGGTTCCGTTATATAGAAGTAAGTGGACTTGCTACGGCTACTGCAGATGATTTCCGTGCATTGGTGGTGAGCGACAAGATGCATCAGACAGGACAGTTTGCTTGCTCTGACACCATATTAAATAAGGTAATCCGTAACGCCCGTTGGGGAATCTTATCCAATTATAAGGGAATGCCCGTTGACTGTCCGCAACGCAACGAACGCCAGCCTTGGTTGGGAGACCGCACCGTAGGGTCGTTGGGCGAATCCTATCTGTTCGACAACGAACGACTTTATACCAAATGGATGCGTGATATCTGTGAATCACAACGGGAAGACGGCGTATTTTGCGATGTGGCACCAGCCTTCTGGAACTATTATAATGATGATGTTACATGGCCTGCAGCCCTGCCGTTCGGTTGTGAGATGATTTATCGGCAGTATGGCAACCCGCAACCCATTGTTGACAGCTATCCTTATCTGAAGCGCTGGCTCCAGCATTTGTTTGAGGAATATGAACACGATGGCATCATCACCAAAGACAAATACGGCGACTGGTGTGTGCCGCCAGAGAAGCCTGAACTCATCCATAGTCAGGACCCTGCCCGTCAAACCGACGGACAACTGATTTCTACCGCTTATACCATCCATATCCTCGATTTGATGATGCAGTTTGCCGAGTTGCAGGGACTCTCTTCCGATGTGCGTATCTGGAAGGCGAAACGTTCTGCGATGGCGCAGGCTTTCAACCGACATTTCCTGACGGTGAAGCGCGGCACCAGCGTTCGTCCCGATCATGTGCTCTATCCCGATAGCGTGTTCTACGGCAACAATACAGCTACCGCCAACCTGTTGCCATTGGCATTCGGATTGGTACCCGACGACTGCAAGGAGGAAGTGGTGAAGAATGTTGTGACCAATATCATTACCACAGGCAACGGACATGTAACCTGTGGGGTTATCGGAATCTCCTGGCTGTTGCGCGGCCTGTCGGATCATGGTTATGCCGACATCGCCTATCTGTTGGCAACAAACAGCAGCTACCCATCGTGGGGCTATATGGCAGAGCATGGTGCGACAACCATTTGGGAATTATGGAACGGCGACACAGCCAATCCTGCTATGAACAGCGGTAATCATGTGATGCTTCTTGGCGACCTCATTACCTGGTGCTACCAGTATCTGGCAGGTATCAGAAGTGGTGCTCCGACTGCTGCGGAAGGAAAGTTCGTGTTCCGTCCCGCTTTCGATATCCAAGACTGCGAGTGGGTAGATGCTTCCTACGAAACACCCTACGGACGTGTGGAGAGCAAGTGGAAAAAAGACCTGCAACACCTCAACTGGACGGTGGTGGTACCCCCGAATACTTCTGCTGACGTTTGTTTGCCAAGTGGTATTGTCGAGCATGTTGGTTCAGGAAAATATACCTATCAGGTAGAGATTCCGACCAGTCATCCTGCTATCCTCAAAGACCAGTTCCTGTATGAGCACACCTCCTTCCCACAATGTCATGCCGGCACGCTGGTAGAGACACAAAAAGGCGACTTGGTTGCTGCCTACTTCGGTGGTAAGCACGAACGCAATCCGGATGTATGCATCTGGGTGAACATCAAGAAAAAGGGTTCCGATACATGGAGCGAACCTATTCTTGCCGGCGACGGCGTGTTCCGCTTGGGTACTGCCGATGCGGAACTGGCAGGCATCACAGCTGAAAGCACAAAGGCTGATGTGGGACCGATTAGAAGCACCCGACAGAACTCCCCTTCTATGGGAGAGGGCCGGGGGGAGACTCTTCGCCGGAAAGCTTGTTGGAATCCTGTGTTGTGCGAAATGCCGAATGGTGAACTGTGGCTGTTCTATAAGATAGGTTTGAATGTGAAAGACTGGACCGGATGGGTTGTGAAGTCTAAAGACGGCGGTAAGACGTGGGGTGCACGTGAACCGCTGCCGAAGGGATTTATCGGCCCTGTAAAGAACAAGCCCGAAATCATCGACGGTCGTCTGTTGTGCGGTTCCAGTACCGAGGGTAACGGTTGGAAGTTTCATGTGGAAATACTCGATTTGAAAGATGGCGCATGGAAGAAAGCCCCTGTTGCTCAGTTGCCTTGGAAATATGTAGGTCCTGTGACTGCTGAGCGTGCGATGCGTACCGAGGATGCACCTGCCGAAGGCGTTGCAGGCAGCATGTCGAGCCGTTCAAAAGCGCCCACTGCTGTTGACGACCCGGAGGCTCCGGCAATCGAGGGCGAGGCAGCAACAGCCGACAATCTTCACCCGATAGACTGTATCCAACCGAGTTTCCTGAAGTTGAACGACGGTCGTTTGCAGGTATTGATGCGTACCCGAAATGGCAAGTTGGCTACCTCATTCTCATCTGACAACGGCGACACGTGGACACCTGTCACGCTGACCGATGTACCCAACAACCAGAGTGGTACCGACGCCTTGACGATGCACGACGGGCGTCATGTGTTGATATATAATGATTTCGAGACGGTAAAAGGAACGAAGAAAGGTCCGCGAACGCCTGTGTCGTTGGCTTTGAGTGATGATGGTACCCATTGGCAGCATTGGCTCACGTTAGAGGATTCGCCCATCAGCCAGTATTCCTATCCTGCCATCATCGAAGGCAAGGACGGAACCCTGCATTGCCTCTATACCTGGCGCCGTCAACGCATGGCATACAAACAAGTAACTCTGAAATAAGCGCTTATTGCTGAATCTTCTTTTTCAGGCGTTTGAGCGCTTTGCGGTGTTTCTTACCGGTTTGTTCGCCGATGCGAATCATCTTGTCGATTTTGTCTGGTTGGAAACTAAGGGCATCGCAGCCATCGAGACGCGGGTTGATATACACGTCAACCACTTCGCAGTTGGCATCATACTTGGCTTTGTCGGGCCGAGTCAGAAAGATGTCAGCCAAAGCGTCGAGCGACAGCTGGCTCCATAAGCTCTTTTCTTTATGGTCATCGTGTTTGTTCTGCGTCAGATCAATCGCGATGACCACATCGGCACCCATCGCCTTCACCACATCAACGGGCAGATTGTTGCAGATACCTCCATCCAGCAATATCATCGAATCGAGTTCCACCGGCTTGAACAGCCCTGGTATCGCCATACTCGCCCGCAACGCCGTAGGCAGTTTCCCGTGATCGAGAACGACCTCGCGGCCTGTGGTACAATCGAAGGCCACACATTTAAACGGAACGGGCAGCCTATCAAACGATATGGAGTCGCGGAATCCGCTGATGGAATCTATCAGATGGAAGATGTGGTCACCCTGAACGATGCCGAAGGTCTTCTTGCCTGTCTTCCGTTCCTGTTTGTTTTTTCGGCTGACGGGGAACCCGAAAATGTAAGTCACCCCGTCGTCTTCTGCCCATATTTGGTTGCGGTAGGCATCGTTCCGGTCGGTAAGCAGACTGCTCCATTCTTGTGAGCGGAAGAGTGCTTCCATCTCCTCCGACCTGACGCCGCAGGCCCACAGTCCGCCTACGATGGCTCCAATGCTTGTGCCGGCAATATAGTCGATAGGGATGCCCACCGACTCAATCGTTTTCAACACGCCGACTGTTGCAGCACCCTTGGCACCACCGCCGCCGAGCACCAGTCCTACCTTCAGCCGTTCGGGTTCTTTTTGATAATCTCCATCTCCTGCGGCAGCCATACTTGTCTGCACGAGCATGATGAATAAGCAGATGATAATCCTTCGCATTATTGTACCTTTTACGGCGCAAAAATACTTATTTTCTTTGAAAAATGTACTTGTTTGATATTTTTTCACTATATTTGCGCACGATATCATGAACTAAATCTTCTACCGTCATGCAACAGAACCTTATTTATTTTAACTCCCGTGACGAACTCCTCCGGTTGAATATGTCGCGAATCGTGTATTTCGAAGCCGACGGCAACTATACCAATATCGTGTTGACCAACAAGCTGAAGTGCAAGGTGGGCATGAACCTGTCGCAAATGTTCAAGACCTTGGAAGCGCGCCTGCCCGGACATGATATGTTTTTCGCCCGCATCGGCAAGCGGTTTATCGTCAATATGAACTATGTCATGCAGGTGAACGTGCTGAAGCACCGACTGGTCTTGTCGGATGGTGAACATTTCTCTTATGCCCTCGACATATCGAAGGAAGCGTTGAAGAACCTGAAAGACTTGCTTATCAAAACGAAAGTGTAGGCAATGGAAGTTATAACAGGTAATTCGAAGTGTTTCGTCATTAAAACGGGTTATTTCGTGTAAGAACACAGATTCTTTATAGGACGGACACAAAAAAAACCTTATCTTTGCAACATCAAAATAACCATGTATAATAAACTAAAATCCCAAAGACTATGGCAACAAACGATCAAACAAGAAGAGTAGAATTCCCAAATGTTCCTCCACGCATCAATCCTCCCGGAGCACCCAAACCCGCAGGTAAGGCGATGCCGAAGAAAAGTGACGACGACGCAAAATGGATGGCCGGACTCGCAGCTGTGCTGGGTCTCGGACTCGGTGGCGGTGTGGCTTATGCCGCTGGAACCTTCGATGGCGAAGACGGACCTACCGATGCTGAACTGGCTGCAGCTCAGGCAAAAGTCGATGCTGCTGCAGATGCTAACGAGGCTGCCGCTCAGCAGGAAGAAGCTGCTCCCGTACAGGAGCGGGTGGTAGAGGTACACCACGTACATCATCACGACCATCACGACCACGCACATCATGCAGCTCCAACGGCAGAGAGTTCCGATATCGAGGTGATGGGCTATTCACGCATCACAGGCGAAGATGGCTCATACATCGACCGCGTGGATGTGAAAGTAGGCGACCAGGAAGCAGCTCTCTTCGATACCAACGGTGACGGCGTAGCCGACGAGTTGCGTATGGACGTAAACAGCGACGGACAGTTTGCTGGCGATAATGAAATTGTAAACCTGCACGAACAGGGTTATGAGATTCCGATGCGCGAGTTTGCACAGGAAATCGGTTTCGACTACGACAACATCACCGGTGCATACGCTGATGCTAACGGCTACCATGTTGTTGACGAGTGGAATGGTATGCTGAACAGCGACGGCGGCGATGTGGCTGACAATGGTGGTTTTGACGAAGGATTCCCACCCGATGACGGTCAGATTATTGACGGTGAAGGTGAAGATATGGAAGGCGGCGACAACGATATCTTTGTTGACGAGGAAGGCGGTGATGACTTCGCTATCGTTGATGACGAAGACATCATCATGGATGACGATATGACCAGCGACGGCACGATGTATGACGATGCCGATGGCGATGTAGCTGAACTGGGCGTTACCGACGACGAGGTAGAACTCGTGGGCGACCAGGATATGGCGATGGAAGACAGCGATGTCATGATGGTTGAAATGGATGAGGCTCCGGAAGAGGAACTTATGGCAATGGACGACACACAGGACTTCGACGACAGCGGTGAACTTGAGTTGACTGACGACGCTCCTGCTGACGACATGCTGGCCGACAATGGGATGACTCCTGAAGATACCATTGACGACACAGCCTTCGATTCAGGTATGATTTAAATAAAAGAGATTACCCAAGTAATTATCCAAGAGACCTTCCCCGAAATAGGGAGGGTCTCTTTTGTTTTGCGTTTCCTTTCTTTGTCAGAAAACTTCAATTATGCCTTTCGACTTTCGCATGACGCATTGTAAAAGGCCACCTTTTACCTTCCGAAAGGTCACCTTTTACCCTTCAAAACGTCACCTTTTAGACGCTAAAACCTAAGCTTTTGTAAAGTAAAACCTTACGTTTTCAAAGCGCCTGATTATCAGTTGGTTGCTGATAAGTTTTTTTTGGATGACGTGTTGAGACGTCTTTCAATTGCTGTAAAGAACTTTCGCTATTATTATTGCGTTACAGAATTACAGATTACAGTTTTCTCAGCACCACAATTTGTTGACACTGTATACTGTGTCATGCTTTTTTT
>CADCPZ010000123.1 GCA_902803475.1 uncultured Prevotellaceae bacterium | reverse complement strand
TGTGTCTTATCGCAGCCTCAACGATGTCGGCAACGGCTCAGTCCCTGCCCACATACCTCGATGAGACGAAACCGATAGAGCAACGTGTGGAGGATGCGCTGTCACGAATGACATTAGACGAGAAGATTGCGGTCATCCATGCACAGTCGAAATTCTCATCACCAGGCGTAAAGCGACTTGGACTTCCTGACTTCTGGACTGATGACGGTCCTCATGGTGTACGTCCTGATGTACTTTGGGACGAGTGGGTACAGGCTGGACAGACCAACGACTCGTGTGTAGCTTTCCCTGCACTCACCTGTCTGGCAGCATCATGGAACCCGCAGATGGCTCGTCTCTATGGCGTGAGCCTCGGTGAAGAAGGCCGCTATCGTGGGAAAGACATGATTCTGGCCCCAGGTGTGAATATCAACCGTACTCCGTTGAACGGACGCAACTTTGAGTATATGGGTGAAGACCCTTATCTCACCAGCCGAATAGCTGTTCCTTATATCCAGGGATTGCAGAGTACGGGTGTATCGGCATGTGTGAAGCACTATGCCCTGAACAACGATGAAGAGAACCGTTTCTTTGTAAACGTCATCGTCAGCGACCGTGCCTTGCATGAGATATACCTCCCTGCTTTCAAAGCTGCTGTCAAGGAAGCTGGTGTATGGGCTGTGATGGGTGCCTATAACAAATATAACACCCAGCACCTGTGTCATAACGCGATCATGCTGAACAAGATTCTGAAAGGCGACTGGCAGTTTGATGGTGTCGTAGTCAGCGACTGGGGCGGAGCACACAACACCGAGGAAGCCATCACCAATGGTCTGGATATGGAGTTTGGCTCGTGGACCGACGGTATGAGAGACGGTGCATCGAACGCTTATCACACCTACTATCTTGCCGATCCCTATAAGAAACTAATTTTAGAAGGTAAATATACCGAGAAGGAATTGAATGACAAGGTACGCCGCGTGTTGAGGCTCTTCTTCCGTACAACCATGAACCGCAACCGTGCACAAGGGTTTCTCTGTTCTGAGAGTCATTATGAGGCTGCCCGTAAAATTGCCGACGACGGAATTGTCCTGCTGAAAAACAGTGCTCAAAAAGGTGCTGAGCCTTTGCTGCCATTGAACGCGAAGAATACCAAGCGTATTCTCGTGGTAGGTGAAAACGCTATCAAGATGATGACGGTTGGCGGCGGTTCTTCTTCACTGAAAGCACAGAAGGAAATCCTTCCGCTTGACGGCATCATCTCTAAACTCTCAACCCTCAACCCTCAACTTACTGTTGATTATGCCCGTGGTTATGTGGGAGACACCGTACAGAGTTATAATGGTGTATCAATGGGTCGCAGCATTGCAGACAGCCGTTCAGCCAACGAACTGACAAAAGAAGCTGTTGAAAAGGCAAAAAGCGCCGACTATGTTATCTTTGTGGGCGGTCTCAACAAGAACGACTATCAGGATGCAGAAGGTCACGACCGTAAAGAATATGGTCTTCCCTATGGACAGAATGAACTCATCGAAGCACTGGCAAAAGTAAATAAGAACATTATTTATGTGAATATCTCTGGTAATGCCGTAGAGTTACCTTGGAAAGATAAGGTTCCTGCTATCATACAGGGATGGTTCCTGGGTTCTGAGGCTGGAGAAGCTATTGCCGATGTACTCTTCGGAGATGTCAACCCAAGCGGCAAACTGCCTTTCACCTGGTATGCGAAGTTAGACGACTGCGGTGCGCATGCATTGAAGACTTATCCTGGCACGTGGCGGGAGAACGGGGATATTTTTGATGAAGAGTATAAAGAAGATATCTACGTGGGTTACCGCTGGACAGACAAACAGAAGATCCGTCCGACATTTGCCTTCGGTCACGGATTAAGCTATACTACTTTCAAACTGGGCAAGGCTGTAGCCGACAAGAAGGTGATGACAGCAGACGAGACGATTTCATTCACTGTCAGCGTCACCAATACCGGCAAACGCGCTGGCGCAGAAGTGGTACAGCTCTATATCTCTGACCTGAAGGCTTCACTGCCACGTCCGATGAAGGAACTCAAAGGCTTCCAGAAGGTTTTCCTACAGCCAGGTGAGACCCAAGACGTGACGATAACCATCAACAAGGATGCCCTGAGTTTCTATGATGAAGCAACAAGCGCATGGAAAGCAGAAGCGGGCGACTTTGAGGCACTCATCGGAACAGCATCCGACAACCTGACGCAAAAAGTGAAGTTCACCTTGAAATAAGGTAGAAAAAATATAGGATTACAAGAATCACAGCATCACAAAGATGAAGAAAGCCTTCCTGGTTTATATCATGCTGCTCACGACCCTCACCATGATGGGTCAGCAACCACACGACCTGAATGCTCCTGGCAGACAAGAGATCCAGATCGTGAGCGACTCCACGGGGTGTCGCCTGATGGTTGACGGCAAACCTTTCTTCCTGAAAGGGATGAACTGGGATTACTTTCCGATTGGCACCAATTATGCGTATAGCCTGTGGAAGCAACCTGATGATGTGATTCAGGCTGCATTAGACAAAGAGATGCTGCTGCTGAGCGAGATGGGTGTGAATGTCATCAGACAATATGCGACGATTCCGCCCCGATGGGTTCAGTACATCTATGAGCAATATGGCATCTATACGATGGTCAATCACTCGTTTGGCCGCTACGGACTGGTTGTCAACGGTATCGACTATAGCAATACGGACTACTGTCTGAACGACGTGAAAGAGGAGTTGCTGAAACAAGCTGAAAAATTTGCAACGACCTATAAGGACACACCAGGTGTCATCATGTACCTGCTGGGCAACGAAAACAACTATGGCTTGTTCTGGAAAGGCGCAGAGACGGAGGATATCCCAATGGCCGACAGACATTCCGTCAAGGTGGCAAGGTGTATGTATGAGCTGTTCAATGAGGCAACCCAGCGGATCAAAGCGATTGACTCCTCGCGACCTGTAGCCATCTGCAATGGAGACCTCATGTTTCTGAACATCATCGCTGAGGTGTGCAAGGATATTGATGTTTTCGGCGTAAACAGCTATCGCGGCGATTCGTTTGACGTTTTGTTCAGAGACGTGAAAGAGAAATACGGAAAACCCGTACTATTTACTGAATTCGGTGCGGATGCCCTGAATGCCATCACCCATGAGGAGGCACAAAAGGAACAGGCAGAGATCTTGCTGAACAACTGGCAGGAAATCTATCTCAACGCTGCAGGAATGGGCTTGTGTGACAATTGTATCGGCGGCTTCACATTCCAGTTCAGCGACGGATGGTGGAAACATGGACAGAAAACGAACCTCAATGTTCATGACACCCATGCATCCTGGTCGAATGGTGGCTATAAATTCGACTACATCAAAGGCAAAAACAACATGAATGAAGAATGGTTTGGTATCTGTGCAAAGGGGAAACCTGACGAGAAAGGGCTGTATGAATTATACCCTCGTATCGCTTATGAGGCATTGAGCGAAGTTCACGGGAAAGACCCCTATGCATCCACAGCTTCTGCTATACAAGAGCATTTTGATTCCGTCCGTAAGCAAATAGCAAATAAATAGGATATTTTCGAAACAACAATTTAATTATCAACTATATGAATGACTTTTTCCAAATTAAGAAAGTAGATGCCATGGAACCATTCTTTATGAACGTGGTGAGTGGCACCGACCTCTGGACCTTTATGTCCAGTAACGGGGGAATCACAGCAGGACGACGGAGCGCCGATTGGGCACTATTCCCCTATGATACAGATGACAGGATAACAGCATCTGCAGAAAATACAGGTAGCAAGACGCTCATCCGCCGTGCTGGAGACGCTCGCTGCTGGGAACCGTTTTCCGTTCGCAGTGAAGCGATGTTTAACCTGGAAAGAAACTTGTATAAGAGTCGCATCGGCAACAGTGTAATCTTTGAGGAAATCAATCAAGACTGGGAATTGACGTTCCGTTGGCAATGGACACCTGGCGACCGCTTTGGCTTCCAGCGCGAGGCCACACTTGAGAATCAAGGAGCGGCAGACATCTCTTTAGAGGTGCTCGACGGTATTCAGAATGTGATGCCCTGTGGTGTTCCCAGTGCCTTGCAACAGGCTTCCAGCAATCTGGTAAACGCCTATAAGAAAACGGAACTGGAACCACAGACGGGCATGGGCCTCTTTTGTCTGAGTGCCATCATCATCGACAGAGCAGAGCCGAGTGAGGCGCTGCGCTGCAATGTGGTGTGGCAAACAGGACTGGAGAACCCCACACACCTGCTCTCTTCTGCACAGTTAGCTGCTTTCCGAAAGGGACAACCGCTGCAGGAGGAATCCGTGGTGAAGGGCGAATGTGGTGCCTATCTGTTGGGAACATCCTTCTCTTTGAAAGCTGGCGAGCGTAAGTCTTGGACCATCGTGGCCGATGTCATGAAAGACCAGACGGAAGTTGTTGCCCTCAAGCAACTTATCTTGAATGGAGCAACCCCAAACGACCAAACGACCAAACGACCAAACGACCAAACATCGCTGAAGGCTCTTTTAGACAAGGATCTTCAGGACGCTACCAACCGTTTGGTACAGTTGGTGGCTAAAGCAGACGGCATACAGACAACAGCAGACGAAGCACGCACGGCTCGTCATTTCTCCAACACAATGTTCAATATCATGCGTGGCGGCATACCGCTCGCAGAACCCACAGCTGACAATCCGCTGCCACTGGGATTCAGTCGCCGTCACGGTGATCCCACACGTCCTTGGAATAAGTTCAACATCAATACCACCGACCCTGTGAGCGGGAAACCCGTATTGGACTACGAAGGCAACTGGCGAGATATCTTCCAGAACTGGGAAGCGTTGGCGGTTTCATACCCTACCCTCCTGGAGGCGATGACGGAGAAGTTCCTCAGCTGCTCTACTGCTGACGGCTATAACCCGTATCGTGTGACAAAGGATGGTTTCGATTGGGAAACGGAAGACCCGACAGACCCGTGGTCGTATATCGGCTATTGGGGCGATCATCAGATTATCTATCTGTTGCGCCTACTGGAGGCTGAGGAGGCTCACATGCCCGGACAACTTGCTGGTCGTCTGAACGTACCGGCTTATCCTTTTGCCAATGTACCCTACCGCATCAAGACTTATCAGGAGATTCTGCAGAATCCCAAAGATACAATTCGTTTCGACGCACCCCTCAGCAATCGTCTTAAAAAGGAGATGGCTCAAAAGGGAGTCGATGCTGCCCTGCTGAAAGATGCTGACGGTACCACTGTGAAAGCTACCTTATTAGAAAAGGTGTTGGTATCGCTGTTGGCAAAACTGTCTAACTTCATTCCCAATGGCGGTATCTGGATGAACACGCAGCGACCGGAATGGAATGATGCCAACAATGCGCTGGTAGGTGGAGGCCTTTCTGTGGTCACCTTGTGTTATCTGCATCGTGCCCTGCTGTTCTACCGCGACATCGTAGCCGCATCACAGACTGCGGAATTTACGGTTTCACGCGAGGTCAGTGCATGGATGGATGCTACGCATGACGTGTTTGCCCAATTCACCCAACAATCATCACCCGACACCCAAACAGTTATGGATGCGTTGGGAGAGGCAGCAACGGCATACAGACAGAAAATATACGCTCACTCTTTCTGCGAGGGTACAGTCAACATTCAACGTGATACGCTTCTGGCATTCTTCTCTGCAACACTCAATGCTGTGGAAAAAAGCATCCGGGCCAGCCGCAGGAGTGACGGATTGTACCACTCGTATAACATCATGGAACTCGCGAATGGGCGCTTTGCGGGTATTCGCACCTTGTCTGAGATGCTGGAAGGACAGGTGGCGGTGCTCAGCTCTGGTGTGCTCACCTCGGCCGAGGCACTCGATGTACTGAATGCACTTCGTGCAAGTCATCTGTGGCGGGAAGACCAGAAGAGCTATATGCTATACCCCAACAAGGAACTGCCTGGTTTCTTGCAGAAAAACTGTCTGCCGAAAGACGCCCTCGACCGCTCTCCATTGTTAAAGACGATGGTACAGGAGGGTGACAGACGACTGGTAAGCCAGGATATCTGTGGCACTATTCACTTCAACGGTACATTCCGTAATGCCGCTGACCTTGAGACAGCGATGAAAGCTATCGGAGTGGATGCATCTGAGCAGCAGGTCCTCTTGGATTTATTCGAAGAGACCTTCGACCACAAGGCGTTTACGGGTCGTAGCGGCACCTTCTTTGCATACGAGGGACTGGGCAGCATCTATTGGCACATGGTGTCCAAGCTGCTGGTGGCTACACAAGAGTGTTATTTCCAAGCACTTGACGAAAACGCTCCTGAAAGAGAGGCCCTCGCCAACCACTATCACGCCATCTTGGAAGGAACAGGCGTTCATAAGAGTGCACGCGAATACGGAGCATTCTCTACGGATGCTTACTCTCACACACCTTGGGGCAAGGGAGTACGCCAACCAGGTATGACAGGACAGGTGAAGGAGGATATCCTTTGCCGGTTCGGCGAACTGGGTGTTCGTGTCAACAAAGGAAAGGTGTCGTTCCATCCTACGTTGCTGAACGATGACGAGTTCCTGTCTGACGGTTCGCTATCCTTCTCCTACTGCGGTGCCCAGATTACCTACCATCGTGGAAAGGGCGAGGGCATGACGTTATCGGAAGCAGATAGTGCCCGCCTCTTTGCCCGTCAAATAGAGAAATTTGACATTACGGTGTAGTGTGCCGTGCGGTTCTGCCATCGCGTGCCATAGTGTTTTAGGGTCACATGCCGTGGTGTTTTAGGGTCGCGTGCCGTGCGGTTCTGCCGCACGGAAGCACATCAAAATTTTAAACTTATAAACCTGTAAAAAATGAAAATAAAAGCATTATTGATAATGGCTATCGTACTGCAAGCTTGTTCTCAACAGAATCTCTGTGTTTGGGAATCTTCTTCAAACGGTGACCGCCTTGTTCAGAAAACAGCTTTTGAACAGGCAGAGAAAACGGTTCCAATAGAAGTAAACTGCAACGAAGAGCGACAAACGCTCATCGGTATAGGTGGTTCCTTTACGGAATCTACCTCTTCCCTACTTGCTCAAATGAGCAAAAAGAAACGCCAGGAAGTGATTAATGCCTATTTCGGTTCTGATGGTGCTCGTTATTCGCTCACCCGTACCCATATTGGCTCATGTGACTTTTCGAGGGGTCACTATAGTTATGATGAGGTAAAAGATGATACGTTGTTGGAACATTTCAGTATCAAACCTGATGAGGAATCGTTGCTGCCGCTGATAAAGGATGCACAAGCTGTTTCAAAAGATGGCTTCCGTATTGTGGCATCACCATGGACGGCACCAATTTGGATGAAGGACAACCAGGAATATGTCGGTGGTGTACTACTGCCACAATATCAAAGGGTATATGCCAATTACCTCGTGAAATATTTGGAGGCATATAAGGCAAAAGGTATCAACATCTGGGGTATCACACCTGTCAACGAACCATACGGCAATGGTAACAACTGGGAAAGTATGTATTTCGATCCGAAATACGAGGCGGCATTTGTGCGCGATTATATGGGTCCGGCATTCGAAAAGAGTGGCTTTGGCGATGTCCAGATATTGGGCTACGACCAGAACCGCAACGGCATTCCTGAGTGGGTGGACGCGATGTATGCTGACCCGCAGACAGCCAAATATTTCGGTGGACTGGCCGTTCACTGGTATGAAAGTACGAATGAG
>CADCPZ010000122.1 GCA_902803475.1 uncultured Prevotellaceae bacterium | reverse complement strand
TGATGGTATAGGTACGGAAGTGTGCTTTGTTGCTATCATGGATATATGGATATAGGTCTTCTGCGTAGGTTGTGCCGTTGACTTCCTTGAGGTAGCTGCCTGCATCGTAGTTGCTATAGCCCGTAAAGGACACAGATTTCACGCTCGTGCCGGCTGGATGGGTGATGGCGTATTGCTCGTTGGCGCTGTATTTTACTGTTGCACTATTTCCTGCTCCGTAGTTCTTGCCTTTCGGGTTTGCATTGGTGACGGAATATCCGCCACTGAAATTATAGCAGTTGGCATTTGATGTCGATGCTTGATAGGTGCTGCCGCTGAGTGTGGCGGTGATGGTCTTCACGTCGGGTGACGTTCCCTGCCAGGTATAGCTGGCTTGGTATTTTTCTTCTATCACGTCGTCGGTTCCCGCTGCAGTGGAGGTGTTGCCAGTTGACGTATCAGAGTACCAGCTGCCGTTGATGAATTTGACGCCTTCGCAGAAGTTCAGTTTCATGCCTTTGCTGTGTTCTATCTTCACATTGTCGAAGGTGACATTCTTCACAAGGCTTTCCGGACGACCGTAGATAAAGATTCCGTATCCGTTCTTGGCATTGTTGAGTTTGGTGGTATAGCCTGATACCGTGATGTTCTGTATGAGGATATCGTGGAACTGCGGTGTCGTGCTTGTGAATGTCTCCGGTGAAGCCGCCGCTGCTGCGGGACTGTCGGGAAGTTGGTCGTACCAGGCTGTAATTTGGATGGGATTCATCACGTTGTTGAGGGTGCAGTTGCGGAATACGAGATTATATACGTCACCGCTGCGGTCGATATTGGACTTCAGGCGGAAGCCACAGTCGGTACCGTCGAAGTTTATTCCTTCGTAAATGATGTCGTGCATGTTGCTGGTGTAGCTGCCCAATGATGCACCATGACCGGCTTTGAAGTTGCAGTCCCATACGTGGATGTATTGAGCATAGGAGTCGGTAACCACATTGTCGTCACCTGTATCGATGTCGCAGTTGTATATGTTGGCGTAGGCTGCCCAAATGGGTATTCCGTCTGTGTTGTGAGACGGATCGGTAGCATGTGATGAGGGTGCATAGATGCTGATATGGTGAATGGTGTTGTGAGTGCCTCTTCCGCTGTTGCCTAATGTCAGGTTTACTCCTGGTGCATTTTGAATGCGGAAGTGGCGGAACAGAAAGCGACTGCCATTGCCGTTTTCAAAGCGGATGATGGCTCCGCGTTGCAATCCAGATTCTTTATTCTCCACAGCATCCCACCAGGGACCGCCTTGTCCTTCGATGACGGATGTATTGCCTTCGCCTTCAATGACGATGTCGCAAGCATCTGGCTTGTTGGTAATATAAGGGGTCTTCGAGGTGTGAATCTGGTCGGCATAAGCCAACAGCTTCAGTGTGGCTCCGGCACAAAGGTGCAGGATGGTTTTTGACTTGATTTGTATGCGTCCGAACATCCATGTGCCGGCAGGAACGACCACCATTCCACCCGTTGAGGGTACGGCATTTAGGGCTGCTTGTATGGCTGCGGTGTTATCGGAAGAGGATTGCGATGCACCATAGCTGGTAATGTAGAACGTATTACTTTCCGTGATGGCTGGCAGGTTTTTGGGCAGCTGTACGGCCGTCCATCCTTCTGGTGTGTTCTGGTTGGTTAATTCCTCTTCCATAGAGAAACTGATGGTTTGCGACCATACGCAGGCACTTATACAGAGTGCTCCGATAATAAAAAAGAATCGTTTCATTTATTTTGAATTTTCATTATTGACAATATCGGCAACGAGTGTGTGGAGATAGATTTCCAGATAGGTATAGCCGCTCTCTGCATGGATGGTATTGCCGTCGGCTGGATTATTGGGGTTCATGCCTACTTCCTTTTCCCATTTGTCGGGGATGCCGTCGCCATCGGTATCGGCAGGGGCAGGCTGGCTCTTCAACTCCGGCCACGCGCTCCAGTTCTTAGCAGCTTTGCCTGTAGGCTTGTTATCTTCTTGAGAGTCGATAATGCCGGGCAGGTCGGGCTTGCCTTTTTTGTCGAGTAGTGTACCTGTATGACTGGCTATGCCCATGCGAGTATCCATGACAATCATCTCATCCACCTGGTCGCGGTGCAGGCTGCAACCGGCATAGTCGAGCACGCGCTTGTAGGCAACATTGGCGTTATGGGTCGTCGTCGGCAGAATGTCGATAGGCTTTTGGGCACGCATCGTGTCGCGTGTTACCTGTGTCCATGTGCCGTCACATTTGTCGATATTGGTCTGTGCATAGACACCCAGTTCCCAATTGTCTTCGCTGACCTCTGGATATTTGGCGTTGATGTTCCCATCGATATAGTATTTTCCCCACACGTGCCACATTGCATCCCATTTGTTGGGCGCATCGGTGTTGTGCTTGGTGTATTCGGTGGTGCGCACACCAATCTGTGCAATGCGCTGTTCGATACGCTTGCCGCGCTTTTCGGTAGCGGGACCGGGCTTGTAGTAGTTGTTGACGATGTTGACGTTTTGACCTTCACCACCGTAGCAACCGTTGCCGCCCCAGTTGTAGAATACATTGTTGCGGATATCAACGCGCTCGTCTTTCTGCGTATAGACACGCGGTCCTAATCGCGGACAGCGCGAGTCGTGGTGGGCGAGTAGGTTGTGGTGATAGGAGGCTCCGCTGCCGCCCCAGTTGCCGCCATAGCCGTGTGCACCTTTCGAATGTCCGGAGTTTCGCAGACTTTGGGAGGCGATACACCATTGCACGGTGATGTTCCGACCGCCATAAACGGACAGACACTCGTCGATGCTCCAACTGACGGAGCAATGGTCGATGATGATGTTGTCTTTGTCCATCGCACCTAAACCGTCGCCCTCGTGATGTTCAACATATTTATTGCCCAAGCGGAAGCGCATGAAACGGATGATAACGTTGTTGGCTGCTATGACAAAAGGATAGTCGGCCACACAAATACCATCACCTGGAGCCGTTTGTCCGGCAATGGTGATATCGTCGTGCTTGAGCTTCATTTCCTCGTTCAGATGGATGGTGCCGGATACATCGAAGACGATGGTACGTTTTCCTTTCTGGTTGACGGCATAACGCAGGGAACCTGGTTGGTCGTTGTCGTCGAGGGTTGTGACGTGATAGACTTGACCGCCTCGTCCGCCTGTGGTGTACATTCCGAATCCTTCTGCTCCAGGGAAAGCTGGAGTCATTTGCTGGGCCGACATACCGAAAGAGCAGAGTAGGGTAGCAGCCGTTAATAGCATGTTCTTTACTTTCATAATGATGTTTTTGTTTTCGATGCTGCAAAGATACACTTTATTTATATATAATAGGTGCAATATTGTACGGAAAAGGAGGAAAATAGATTATTAGGGACAAGGGGCAAAAAAAGAGACCGCATCGGGTTGTGATGCAGTCTCTTTTAAATATTGGAAGAATGGTTTATTCTTCTGGAATCCAGCGCTGGTCACCAGCCTGAATAGCTGTTGTCTTCAGCGTGAAGTCTCCATTCTCAGGATCTTTGAACAACTCTTCTGATGACAGGCTGAGTGCCTCTGCTCCGTTCAACTTCTTGAAGAAGTCCTTCGTGGTAAAGGTGTTCATGTAAGTTGGCATGACCTTCGCACGGATGTTCTTCGTAACTTCGTCTGGTGTCTTGGCAAAGATACTGTTAGTTATCATAAATACCTCTGCACCCCAGACGGGGTTTTTAGAACTGTCGGCATTAAAGTCAATCAGATAGTTGTTGTTACCGATTGAGTTGTACATCGTCAAGTAGTCAATCTCGATAGACTGCATGTCGGTTTTATTGCTGTAGATGAACATCTTGCCGTTGGGGGCTACGTTGTAAACTGTACAGTTGTGAATCTTGATGTTCTGAACAGAACCCTTACCAGAACCTGCATCAATATGGATGAATGAGTAGCCGCTACACATATCGTGGAAGATGCTGTTGTCGAGTGTCAGCTGGTTGATGGTTATACCATAGTTACCCTGCAGACGGAAGAAAGAGGTCTTGAATCCGCTCATTTCACAATCTTGAACGGTGAAGGTGCCAACGGTAGAATTCTTACTCTGGTTGACGAAATAGCCAGCACCATTGTCCACAACCTTCACATTCTGGAAGGTGACAAATGCATGACTGCCCTCCAAGTCGATGTTCTTGGTGAACTTGATGGTTGGAGCTTCGCCACCGGCCTTACCGAAGAAAGCAATAGACATGCCGTCGGGGATGGTGGTGTTGGATTTACTGCTTGAACCTTCTGTGTATAATTCTACCTCTCTGCCTGCTGGAATTACAAGCGTTGCGCTATAGTTTTGTATTACAGAAGTTGCAAATGCTTTCGATTCTGCACCACCAGAAGCAGCAGTCTTTGCTTCTTCTGCAATCTGTTTCAGCAAATCGTTGTCGATGATGTTCACGTCTTCTGGCAACTCATAGACGTAGTTTGCAGCAGGAGGAGCAGCAGCGGTGGTCACCTTGAGCTGACCGCGACGCGATTCACCCTTGAAGATTTCAATGGTGTAGCTGGTGGTTGGGGTCAGATTGTTGAAGGTGTATTCAGCCGTAGATCTCAACGCTTCGTCGATAGTCACACTTTCAATAAGCTCACTACCTTTCTTAATAGTCAGGAGATCAACGTCTGCATCCTCAAGCCATGTTACGTGAATTGCATTTTCAAGAATATCGGCCTTGGTAACAGGATAGAACAACTGTTCGGCCTTGGTCTTGAAAGTACCCTTGCCGCTACCGGTTCTATAGTATAACCATTTGGATGCAGGTTCTTCATCAGAGATTGAGCGCACACGCAGGTAGTAGGATGTCTCACCAAAGAGGTTGTTGACAACACCCACATTTGACTCGAAAATTTCAACAATAGAGTTGTCCGACACTTCCGGGTTGTCATCGGAAAGCGTATCGGTGCACAATTCTACCAAGTAGGCCTTAGCGCCAGGAACTTTCTTGAAAGAAATTTCCGCATAGCTGTCAAAAGCTTCAACGCTAATGCTACCGGTAGGGGCAAACAGTCTCTCATAAGAACTATCAACACCCCAGTCGTTCGCATCTGTACATGATGTGGCGACAAACATGCCCAGTATCATCACAGAAACGGTACCGAATAAATATTTTAATGTTTTCATATTCTTTTATCTTGATGTTTGAATGTTATTAGTCACCAAATCCGTAAGAGTTGTGCAACTTGCCGTTGGACGCAGAGATGGTAGAAGAACCGATAGGCATGATGTAGCGGTTGATGACACCTGAGACAGGAGCATCGTAAGTGATGGTTGTTCCGCTGATCGTGCACTTGCCAACCAATCCACTGGAGATAGAAGGCAGGTTCGTGTAAATCTGAGTATCGGTAGTCTTTGTAATATCAGAGCCGCCGAATGAGCTTGCATTACCTTCGTAGTCGTCAGCACCCTTACCTGCGGGGAATCCGTTCCAGGTGATACTTGACATATCAATCTCTGTCTTGTTCTTGTCCAGATAGTTGAAGTAGATGGTCTTCTGGTAAACACCATTATTCAAATCATCCAAATAATTCTGCTTGAACTCCATAATCTTGTCAACCAGCAGATTCCAGCGAATCAGATCGAACTTACGACAGCCTTCACCAGCCAGCTCCCAAGCGTGCTCCTGTACGATTCCCTCAAAGAAGCCTTCCTTGTTACCTGGAAGACGATTGATATATGCCTCGGCAGCAGCCTTGTCCTCATCTGCAAAGGCACGCATGTGGACCATAGCCAAAGCCTGACGTGCTGTCAGACCAGCATCGCCGGGATAGTTGGCATCGGGACCAACCAGTTCGTTCATCACCTCAGCATAGTAGATCAATACCTGAGAGTAGCGCATCAAAATAGGATTGATACCAGTCATGTGCTTAGCCGTAGCCTTGAGATTCTCTTGTAGCCATTCGTTGCTCATCTTACGCGGATCCCATTTGCCTACATAGATGCCGAACGGTGTATTACCCAACATTTCCTCAATGGTGACATTTTCTCTCGTTTCATCTTTCTTTATCTGGAAATTTGCACAAGTAATGTCGCGACGTGTATCATTCTCCTTGAAAGAATAGAAGAACGGAGCAGTAACTTTCATCTTACCAGATGAGTTGCCGTAGCCATACTTAGAAGTGATGCCGTTGAGTCGAACACCAACAGTATAGCCTAACTCACCAGTTACGTTCAAACCCATAGGAACTTCGAAGAGGTTCTCGTGATAGGTTTTGTCAAGTTTCAGTTTATTTACCAAATCCCACTCATTTTCAAACGATGGATTCAGGTCGTGTTTGCCACTGGTGATGATGGCACTCAGGTGCTCCAATGCTTTCTCATAAAGAGCTTTACGGTCCTCATTGCTCGGACGCTGAGTCGGATAGACGGGGTCTGAATTTCTTTTAGCAGTAACATATCCTGGCTTCTCAGCCTCACGGATGGCATAACCGCCACGGGTGAGGGCAATCTGAGCCAAGAGAGCGTGAGCGTAGCCTTTGGTTACACGTTCGGTGGTATAACCTGCCACTTCGTCTGCCCAAGGGAGATACTCGATTGCTTCTTCCAGATCAGCCATCATTTGATCGAGAATTTCATCACGATCAGTCTTGCCAAGATATGCATTGGAAAGGTCGCTCTTTGTAGCTTCAAGTGACAAAGGTACATCGCCCCAGAAACGTACAAGGTCAAGATAAATAAGCGCACGGATTGTGAGGCTCTCACCAAGGTAGCGCTGCATTGTTTTGATCTCGTTGTTGGTACCATTAGCCAGCAGGCTGCTGTTGCGGATACCTTCGATGTTCTGGTTGGCTTCTTCTACGATGCCATAGAGTGCTGTCCAGACATCGTTGAGGTTTGACCAACCTGTGCTGTAATTATAGTTCATGTTACCACGCTCACGACCGGTATTGTAAGCATCGTCTCCCAAACCGTCAACCAATTCAATGTCACTATTCATATTCCATGTGAAAGCGAGGTCCTGAGAGTAGGTGCGGTCCTGTGTCATTGCTCCATAGAGCTTGTTGACACGCCCTTCGGTATAGAAAGTTGAGTTCCATACCTCTTCTGCACTATGCTCTGTTTCAGCGGTCTGGTCTAAGAAGTCGTTACATGACGACAGAGCGAAGACGCCGGCAGAAAGTGCTATGATTGAAAATATCTTTTTCATATATATAAATCCTCCTTTGATTAGAATGTAACGTTAATACCTGCAACGTAGGTGCGGCTCTTCGGATAAGCTGCATAGTCAACACCCGGCGTCATCGGGTTCTTCTTGCTTGAAGTATCTACCTCAGGATCGTATCCGTCGTAGCCGGTGATGCAGAAGAGGTTCTGGCCGGTGAAGTAGATACGTACATTCTGCAGGTAAATCTTCTTTACCCAGTTCTTCGGCAGGGTGTAACCAACGGTCAGCGTCTGCAAACGCAGGAATGATGCACTTTCCACAGCATAGTCTGTCAACTGCATGTTGGACATACCACATGGATTGTAGATCTTTGCATTGGCGTTGATGGCGTTGATGCGATTGTAGAGACCAGAGTAGTCGCCGGCAGCGATTTCTTCAGGTGTACAGTAGTTAGCGATTGTCGATGTGCTTGGGCTACCGAGATTCAGACCGTTAGCAGGATCAATCCAGGTATAACGGTTGGCGATATCGAAGTCGGCAACGAGGTTGTAACCCTTGCTGGAACCAGCATAGAATGAGTTAGCCAACTTGGTACCGTTGACAATCTTGTTGCCGATAGCGTAGCTGAAGAAGACATTGAAGTCGAAGCCCTTCCAGCGACCATCAAGACCGAAACCACCAGTGGTAGGCGCGATGGTGTTACCCAGACGCTGCTTAATGGGGTCGCCGTTCTCGTCAACCTGTACTTTGGCAACACCAGGTTTCAGCTGACCACCGAAGAGAGTGCAGCTGTTGTCAACAGCACCGTTGGCCATTTCCCAAGAACGTCCGTTCCAAATCAGGTCACCTGTACCGGTGTTCGGGTCATAAACGGTATAATAACCATTCATCTTGTATCCGTAGAGTTCGCCTAAGCGACCACCTTCTTCAATATAGTAGTTCTCGTACTTAGAGAAGGTAGAACCGGCCCAGTTGTTCTGTGCCCAAGGATTATCCATTGCCAGTTTCTTGATCTTGTTGTGGTTGTAGGCAATGTTGAAGTTGAAGTTCAAACCGAAATCTTTCTTGTCGAAGATGACGGCATTCAAGGTCAACTCGACACCCGTGTTCTGTGTGGTACCAAAGTTCTGATACTGCAAAGTATAACCAGTATTGCTTGGTACAACGCTCTGCATCAAGAGGTCTTTGGTGGTGTTGTAGTAGAAGTCGATAGAACCATTGAGGCGGCTGCGGAAGAATCCGTAGTCGATACCCAAGTTACGGGTGATGGTTGTTTCCCACTTCAGGTTAGGATTGTAGAGTACAGACTTGTGCTCCAGCATGAAGGTGCGATCTTCATCGAAGAACGGAGCCTTGCTGGTGTTGCTTGCCAAAGTGTAAGCAGGATAGGTTGAACCAGCAGGAATACGGTTGTTACCGGCTGTACCGAAACTCAAACGCATCTTCAAGTTGCTGATCCATCTTACATCCTTCAGGAAGTTTTCGTCAGACATACGCCAAGCCAAAGCTACTGATGGGAAGAATCCCCAGCGGTTTCCATCTGCAAACTTAGAAGAACCGTCGGCACGCATTGTAACTGTTGCCAGATACTTCTCATTCAAGGTGTAGTTGATACGAGTGAAGAAACCAATCAGGTTGTCTTTAGCAGGGATAGAAACTTCTGCAGGAAGCGGAGTACCGGCCTGTGTGTTAGACAGTACTTCGTCGAATGTTGTCATAGTAGCAGGGAAGGCCACGATGGTGTTGGTGCGCGTCTTCTGACGAATGCTGCTCCACTCCTGACCCAACAATACGTTGATACGGTCGCGACCACCAAAGAGTTTCTTGTTGTCGTAAGTAATGGTGTTCTGGTTGGTCCACTTCTGCTGTGTCATTCTGATGAACTGAGTCTGTGGCTGACCATTATAACCAAACTTGGAGTTGGTTGTTGCATCGCTACCCCAAACCTGGTCAGTATTGTTGTACTTCCATGAATAGCTGAATGCTGTGCGGAATGTCCAACCCTTCCAAGGCTTCCAGTTCAAACCAGCATTGTAGGTCTGGTCGAAACGCTCCTGATACTTGTAGCTGGCTGTAATACGCTGATACGGCGTACGCTGTGTAGAGGTGTTTGCATCTTCATCATCGTCGTTGTTCTGGGTCAGTGGGTCAACTGGACGCCATCTTACTGTGTTGGCAACGATAGAGTTGGCTGCGTTGCTTTCATTGGTGTCGGCACCACCGTTCAGACCATCGAGCTTGGTGAAGTTCAGACGACCGGTGAAGTCCAATGTCAACCACTTGCTAAGTTGTGCCTTCAATTTTGCATTGATGTTGTTCTTTGCGTAACCGGAACCCAACATGATGCTCTTCTCATCGTCGTGGTTGAAACCGAGGTTGAAGTTCAGTTCCTTCGAACCACCGCTCACGCTGACGTCATAGTGAGTATGGTGACCAGTGCGGCCGAATACTTCATCCTGCCAGTTGTCGCCCTCAACGCTCTTCCAGATATCAAGGTCGTTGAAGTTACCATAGTCGCCACTTGTTGGAGCAAGCTCGTACTGGTAATAAGCATAGTTATAAGGATCCATTACCTTTACTTCCTTGGCAATCTTCTTGAAACCGTAGTTGGCGTTGAAGTTTACCTGGATGTTACCTTCCTTACCGCTCTTGGTAGTGATGATGATAACGCCGTTAGCACCACGTGCACCATAGATAGCTGTTGAAGAAGCATCCTTCAAAACGTCGATACTCTCGATTTCAGAGGGAGAGATGTCGCTGATGCTGGCAACCTCAAATCCGTCAACGATATAGAGCGGAGAGTTGTCCTGTGACAGAGAGCCACCACCACGCACGCGGATGTTGATATCAGCATCGGGTGAACCTTCAGTAGTCGTTACGTTTACACCAGCCAACTTACCGGTCATCGCCTCGCTTACATTGGAAACGGGGATGTCGGCAATCTTTTCTGAACTCAGGGTTGCAACGGCACCCGTCAGGTCTTTCTTCTGTACCGTACCGTAACCAATGACAACCACTTCGTTCAAATCGTTGGCTTCGTCTTCCAACGTTACGTTGATACTACTCTTACCGGCTACATCTACTGTCTTTGTCTTCATACCAATGTATGAAATCTCAACAGGTTTCTTGCCGGAAACAGACAAAGAAAAGTTACCATCGAAGTCTGTGACAGCAGCATTCGTCGTACCTTGCTCCTTTACGGTAGCGCCGATGACGGGTTCGCCTGTTGAGTCCACGATAGTTCCAGTAATTGTCTGTTGCGCTGCTGCTGTACCTACAGTAAATAGGAACACGCATGTGAGCGCGTAACGAACAATGTTCTTTAACTTTTTAGACATAATTTGTTATTAGATTAGTGAATAAATGAAATTTCATGCGACAAAGATAATTAAATTTATTGAATTCAACAAAGTTTTAATATAAAAATGTGCGTAATCGATTTCATACGGGGTAAGAGTGTAAAGGTGAAGTGGAAGGATGACATAAAGAAGAAGGGGCAATCCTTGTGGATCGTCCCTTCTGAAAAATGTGTTATAAGAAGTGTTTACTTCATAATGACCTTTTGAGTTGTAGTTTGACCGTTGTCCATTGTCTGAACGCGGATTGCTGCACCTTTGTAGTTCTTGACTACTCGTACACCTTGAAGATTGTACAGTTCAGTCTTCACAACATTGCCGTTTACCTCGCTGTTAACATTGGTGATAGCTGTTGCCTTTGAGATAATGGCGGGTTCACCCAGACCTCCCATTGCATTAGCTGCACGTACAATGTAGGAGTCTGCCAAAACAGTTTCGGTTGTTTCGAATCCCTTGGAACCAGCAGCCTGATCTTCAATGGTGTAAGTGGTTTCTGTGGTTTCTCCCAATAGTTTTCCTTCCTTATCGTAAATGAAGTAAGCTACAGCTCCCGTAACAGCATCCCAAGAGATGGTATTACCCTCCATCTTTCCATTCTGAGGAGCTTCAACCTGCTTAGTCGCATTGTCCGGACCCCAGTTGCCAAAGACTTTCGCTAAGGTGAAGTTGGCAGCTTGGTCAGCTGTGAGGATGGTCTCCATCTCGTTGCTCTTGCTACCATAGGTGAAATTCACAACGTTTGATGCAGGTGATACAACAGAACCCTGTTCGTCCTTTGTGTTGTACTCAACAAACTCTTTGGCGACAACATTCATTCCGTTAGGAGTCCAACGGTTTGTGTTGATCTTGTTGTCGTTAACAGTTGTGTTGAGATATGCACAACGTGGCTCGTTGTTCCAAGCACGACCATAGTTGTACTTAGCAGCATTATTCTCAATCGTACAGTTATTAAATACGTAACCGTAGTTCTTACCAACAGCAGTAGAAGGTGCCGTTAGCGTACATTCGCCAGAACCGTCAGGATTACGTTTTTCAACTACGAGTTTAGATGATTCCATGAATAAGGTTCCCTCACCGCAGATGAAGTCAACGGTTCCGTGAATCTCTGAGTCTTCCCAGTAATAGTTACCATTAGCGTTGTTGGTGTAATAGGTATCCTGATAGGAGAGGAGAGTAACATTCTTGCAGATAGTGTTGTTACCTGTTTCCTGGATACATACTGCACGACCAGCACCGTCGCCAGCGAGAATACGTCCGTAGTAATCCCATTCGTTCTTAATGGTCAGATCCTGATAGTAGTTACCCGTACCGCTATTCTTCAAGGTAGCGGTGACGCCGATACCTTCAGCAACAGGCAGGTTTCTGATGATGACACCCTCCTGGCTTTCACCAATGATAGAGATGTTGTTACCAGAAACTGGAGTCAGACAACGCTCACCGAGGTTGTAGTCACCATTCGGCAGGTAGATATAGACGCGTGGAGCGCCAGCTACACCATTAGAACCATTGGCAGCATCGAGTGCATCGAGGAAGCTGCTGACATCACCAGCCTTCACGAAGTACCACTGACCTTCCTGTACGTAGTTGGTGGTAGAGGTGTTCGCAATCTTGATGCCGTGAACATACATCTCACCCGAACATTGCATTTCGAGAGTAATCGTACCTGCTTCACCTTCGTAGTTGTAAGCAACGACACCGGCATCGGCCTCAGACTTACCTGCCAATGTTTCAAGTACCTCTTCGCCCTTCTTGACAACGATGCCTGTACCAGAACCATACTGGCATACAGTAACAAAGATAGAAGCCTTCGGACCTACCAACAAGTCAACGGTATTGCCGTTCTTGAATGCCCATCCGTGAGTAGCATCATGGAAATAGTAACCTTCTCCACCAGGAACGAATGCCTCGTGGTCTTCGGCATAGAAGGTAGGATCAGCAAGGTTGAACTCGTACTTCTTAGAGTCGCTGCATACCTCAATTTCTGTGGCTACAGCATAGAGTTTCACGTTACTGGTGATAACATCATCTGTGGTGAACTTGCGTCCGCCAGTAGCACGCTCGAACCAGCCGCGAACCTTCATGCCTTCTGCAGCCTTAGCACTTTCGTAGTTCACATCAAACTGACCTATAGTAGCATCCTTCTCAACAAGCTGTGTACCCATTTCAGTACCGTCGGTATTGAAGTATGTTAATGTGAAGTCAGGTTTCTGGATAACATTCAGAACATATTCCAATGTGGTTTCACCTGCTGATACAGGAATTGTAACAACACACTGGGTATCGTCGCCCTTATAGGAAACTTCTCCTACCTCACCACTTGTGGCTGTGATGTTGGTCAGCGGATTGCTTGCACCAACCATCGGGTCTTTCTTTGACAACTCGAAGTCAGCTTCGTATGCATCTTCGAAAATATCTTCAACCTGATATTCTACTCCATTCAATGTGAACGATGCTAAGATAGGAAGATCTTTCTCTGTACCAGAGAGTGTTCCCTCGATCACAATGTCTGCAAAGCCGACTTGCTTATTATTGTCGAGGTTGTACAAATTGATTAGCAAACCGCAAGCACCTTCTGCTGGTTTTGCGCTTTCAATATCATAGGACAAATCACTATATTTCAAGCCTGACTCTGATTCATTAGCAGGTTTTGTGCCGTCATTACGGTTGGGTACTAGTCCTTCTACTAAAGAAACAGTAGTCCTGTCTGGATACTGCCATGCGATATCAAGTTTACCACCATTCGTTCCGTATCGTGTAGATTTCAGAGAAACCTTAGTCGGAGTAAAGGTAAAGCCTGGCTTAGGAGTAATCTGGAACAGAATAGCATTCGTTGCTCCTGCTGCAGTTTCCTTATTTGCTGGTTGGATACGAGTCTGGTAGAATCCGCTTTGGGTGTTCTTATCCTTGATAACAAGATTGTCGCCCAGTTTCACCTTACTGGTCAGGAAGTAGTCGGCATTGGAGAATGTTGCCTTCTGACCGTCTGTACCCTCGTTGAATGGGAAAGTAGCTGTAACAGCTTCGTTGTCAAGTGTAGTCTTCTCTTTCTGAGCATACTGTACAACAGAGATAGAGAGGAAGTAGTTGTTGCCATCCTTAGAGGTAACTGCTACATAACCTGCCTCAGCATCACTACCTTTAGCCTTGTAGGTGTTGTCACCGGTCAGTTCTTCTGCGTTGTTGCCAATTGTGTATTTTGAGTAGTTGGGATAGCCTTTTACCGTGATAAGGTCACCTGCATTCTTCACAGGAATCTGCATTTCTACACCTGTGGAAACCTGATAGCTGTTGTCATTGTTCTTGATGGCGCCACCATTATAAACAATATTCATCTGAATACCATCGACATCAGAAGCCATCGTTGTAGCGGTATAGCTGCCACCTTCACTCTTAGGTGCCAGGTTTGCACAGTTGTTTACAAAGTCCCATGTAGCGGTTACGTCCTGTGCAACGGGAGCAACGTATTCCTTTACTGCAATAAATGGGCAATAGGCCATACCGGAAATCGTCAATGTAGTTGCCTCACCTTCGTATGTCAGTTCAATAACATTGCTGTGATTATTCTTCCAGCATTGACGTTCACCTACTCCTTGTTCGTCAGTAATGGGATGTTCAATTACTTTGTCGCCGTTACTGTTTGTAACAGTAATCGTATTTCCAGAAAAAGTACATGTGCCAATGATAATTTTCACAGGACCAGGAACTGCAACGACAGTTTTCAAACCTGTCATTCCGTGTTCGCTGTGGTACTTTCCAGAGATCGTAGCGATAGACGAAGCATCGTCAGCAGCTACGCGGACAGTCTTGCC
>CADCPZ010000121.1 GCA_902803475.1 uncultured Prevotellaceae bacterium | reverse complement strand
TTTAGATGACCAATATTTTCAATCGTTTAGATGAGCAACAGCGGGAGAAGCTGGGAGAAATCATCCGCTTTGGCATCGTGGGCACCGTTTCCACGCTGATACAGGCAGGCACCTACTGTCTGCTGGTGGGCGTATTCAACTATGTCGTAGCCAATACGATTGCCTATGTCGTCAGTTTCCTCTTCAACTATATCGCCTCCACCCATTACACCTTCCGCGTGAAATCCACCGCTAAGCGGGGTGCCGGCTTCCTGTTGTCACATGTGGTCAACTACCTGTTACAAACTACCAGCCTCACCTTCTTTGTGTGGGTGGGGATGGAAAAACGGTTGGCACTCATCCCGATGTTCTGCATCTGTGTGCCTGTGAACTTCTTGCTGGTAAGGTTCTTTTTGAAAAAATAGAAGACCCTCCCCCCTGCCCCTCCCTGTTGAGGGAGGGGAGTATATAGATTCGCAAATGGAAAATCATCATAACAATAAAAATAAAACAAGAAAGAAATGAACAACAAAAATCATAAAAAGAACGTATCTACTCCCCTCCATACAGGGGAAGGCTACGGGGTGGCGAGCTTCGCTCGGGAAGGGGGTAAGGGGGTGGGTCTCCTATTGAGGGTTTGGAAAATCAGACGTGAGGAGCGAATGCTCGCACTGATGGCATTTGTGACGATGACAGCGCTGAACGCATTGATGATATGCCGTTATTTCGAGCAGTTTATCCAGCTGACCGACAACTATCACCGTTTCTTCGTGCAGCACTTCATGGTGTCCGGATACGACCCGCTGACCTATGCGACCGTTTCCGACTGGGATACGGAATACAATGTGTACAGGCATCCGCTGCTAGCGTTCTTCATGTATATTCCCTACCTCATCAACAAGGGACTGATGCTTCTGTTTGGCATCAATCTGGTGCAGTTCATCGTAGCGGCCATCCTCATCTTCTGTGCGTTCTACTCGTTCCTGTTCCTCTATCGCATCATCCATGAAGTCATCGGAGCCAAACGATGGGATGCAGCCCTGCTGTCAACATTCTTTTTCTCGTTTGCCTATGTGATGGTGGCTGTCTTTGTGCCCGATCATTTCATCATGTCAACGATGATGCTCCTGCTGACGTTATACGTCTGCGGCATCAAACAGAAGAACAAGCAACAAATGACGATTGCTGAGACCGTCGTGCTGTTTTTCCTGACGGCAGGCATCTCACTCAACAACGGTATCAAAACCTATCTGGCAGCCCTTTTCACAAACGGGAAACGTCTGTTCCGCTGGCAATTCCTCCTGCTGGCCATCATCATTCCCTGTGCCTTGATATGGGTGGGAGCACGGATGGAATATCGGCATTATGTGTGGCCGAAGGAGATGGCGCGTGCAGAACAGAAGAAGAAGGTTGCCGAGCAACACCGCCAGAATATATACAAGCAGTATAAAGATACTGCCCACACGGTGGATTCAGCAAAAATCGAGGCTGATGTCAAACAGATTATCAAACAGAAGGCACGCGAGAAATACAAACGAGACCACCAGAAAATATGGAACAAGAATACGGGCAAGCCGATGGCTGACGGTGAGTTTATGCGGTGGACCGACAAAACGACTTCCCGATGGACGACAGCCGTCGAGAATCTGTTCGGTGAATCCATTCAGCTGCACCAGGACTATCTCTTAGGCGACGTGCTGCGCAACCGGCCGGTGTTCGTAAACTATCGCTACATCATCAACTATGTGGTCGAAGGTCTCATCGTGCTGCTGTTTCTCTTAGGTATCTTCTGCGGTTGTACGTCACGTTTCCTGTGGACGGCGATGTCGTTCTTCGCCTTCGATATGGCCTTGCACATGGGCTTGGGCTTCGGCATCAACGAGATATACATCATGGCACCACACTGGATCTTTATCCTTCCGATTGCCATCGGCTATCTCTTCGCTCGGTTGAGACGTCGGCTGTTGCCCTATCTACGGGTAATCGTATGCCTGTTGACGCTGTTCCTGCTCATCTGGAACATCACACTTGTTGTCACATATATGGTAAACTGATAAAAAATGGAATTCCCGTTTCGTAAGCATCAAGAAACCATACTCGTCACGTTGTTGGGGGTTGCCATCATGATTGGCCTCAACTACATGATGGTATTGTGGAACCCTGCTGTCTTTACCAGTACGAAGTATGCAGCCTGGAGTGCTTTCTGGAATCATGGGGAAATGTCTGGCTTCGACACCTATACTTATATCATCGTCACATCGTTCCACCCTGTATATGTCTTGTCGCGACATCCTGTACTCGCCATGATGTTATGGCCTTTCTATGAATTGAACAACAGCCTGAAAGAGGTGTTCCACATCAATTGCGCCATCTATATCGTGGCAGTCTTATGGACGGTGCTCGCTACTTGTTCGTGGATACTCATGTATCGCATCCAGCGAAAGGTGATGGAACTGTCGTGGCAAATGAGTCTGCTGCTCACGTTCTTCTTCTACTCCTTTTCTCATGTGATGATCATCCTGTTCTTTCCTGACCACATGGGCATCTCGTTGCCAATCCTGTTGCTGACCATTTACCTGGCAGGGAAAGCTCTGAAACGAAACCAGCGGTTATCTTTGTGGTGCTCGCTGCCCTTGGCCTTCTTCGCTACAGGTGTGACCACAACGAATCTGGTGAAGGTGGGAATATCCGACTTCTTTACACAATGGGGAAAGGTTTCATACAAAAAACTCATCCTCCATTTCATGCTGTATCTCATTCCTGTTGCGATTCTCTTCGCAGCCTATACTTATCAGATGGAAACCAGCCAGAAACAGGAAGAGGAGCGCATCATGAAAATCGAACAGGCAAAGATAAAAAAAGACAAGGCGTATGCAGAGAAATACAAAGCGGGCATGCAGGAATACAAAGAACGCCGCAAACAGCAGATTCTCGACATACCGATTGTCACCGATACCGAATATCATATCGACCGATGGCCGTCACTTGTTGAGAATGTCTTTGGCGAAGGACTAATTCTGCACGACACCTATACGCTGAAAGACCCTCATCGCGGGGAAAACCGCCCTGTGCTTGTCAGATACAGCCACTGGGGATTCTACATCGCAGAAGGACTGATTGTTGCTCTCTTCCTCTTGGGTATCTGGATGGGCAGACGGGAGAAGTTCCTCTGGATGGTACTTTCCATGTTCCTCTTTGATATGCTCCTGCACGTGGGCTTGAACTTTGCCTCTGCCGATGTGTATATCATGACGGCTCATTGGGCTTTTGTCATACCGATAGCCGTCGGCTATCTGATCAAGAAAAGAAACATCCTCTCACTGATTGCTGTGCTGCTGGTGTTGTGCCTCACCGTTTTCCTCTGGTGGCACAACCTGTCACTGATTGCTAACCATATCCTTGGGTGAAATGAATACAGAAAGAACATACACCATCATCATCGTCACGCGCAACAATGCAGCAGGTTTGGAGCGTACGCTGCGGAGTATTCGCTCCTTGCAGTATGCGCAGAAAGAGACCGTTGTCATCGACGGGGCGAGTAACGACCACACGAAAGATGTTGTCTCCAATTACAAGGACATCATCACAACCTTTGTATCAGAAAAAGACACTGGTATCTACAATGCCATGAACAAAGGCATCAAGTATGTGAAAGGCGACTATGTGGTCTTTATGAATGCCGGCGACTGCTTTGCAGACGAACAGGTATTGTCAACGGTCAGCGCCTACGATGGTGACATCATCTTGGGCAGTGAGAGCTATGGCGGAAAGTTGCGGCTTGTGAAAAAAGAGATGACACTCTACGACCTCCTTTCTGTCGGCATCAACCATCAGTCGGTCTATTACCGCAGGGATGTACTGCAGAAATACGGCTTTGACGAATCCTATCGGTTGACCGCCGACCTGAAGTCTGTCGTCGAACCACTGGTCAAAGACCGCATCAAACTGTCTTGCACAACAGACCTCCTGGCTATTTGTGAGGGTGGCGGCACAAGCGAGGTGCGATGGCGCGACACACTTGTGGAAAACAACCGCATGGTCGATGAGTTGATCGATCCCTTCTACAAAGACGATTACCTGAGATTTGCCCGCATCAACAACGGTATGCTGCAACACTTCATCGTCCTCTCCCACTTCCGCAGTCTCTTCCCATTGCTGAAACTCCTGTCCAAGTTGGCACGGTTTATCAACAAGAATTTCAAACATATTCCGCTGAACGATCATTAAGCATTACGAATTACGAATTACGCATTATGAAAGTATCCATACTGGTTCCCATCTATGGGGTTGAGAAGTTTATCGGACAATGCGCCCAATCGTTGTTCTCGCAGACATACAAGGACATCGAGTATATCTTCGTCAACGACTGCACGCCCGACAACAGCATCCAGGTGCTGGAAGAGGTGCTCGCCAAGTTCCCTGAACGACAACAGCAGGTGAGCATCATACAGCATGAGAAAAATCGCGGACTGGGTGCTGCCCGCATGACGGGCTTGCAACTGGCTACAGGCGAACTGATGATGATTGTCGATAGCGACGACTATATTGCCATCGATTGTGTGGAGAAACTGGTTGCCAGACAAGTAGAGACAGGTGCCGATATCGTTGACGGCGCCTATGCCACCTTCACTGGCGACAAGATAATGACGACCACAGCGCCCTGGGCACAACTATCGACAGATAAATACCTGAAGGCCATCCTCATCCAGAATACCGTAACCAATCATGTGTGGGCACGAATCTATCGTCGTGCCATCTTCGAAGAAACAGGCATTGGCTTTGTCGAAGGAGTCAACCTTGCCGAAGACTATGCCATCATGGGCAGAATCCTGCTCAAAGCCAGTCGTGTTTGCCTGAACGAAGTAGTGTATTACTATCGCTACAACGACTACGGCACCTTCGCCGAAGGCGTCTCTGCACGACACATCATGAGTGTGGTGCGTGCAGCCGGAATCGTCTGCGACTACCTTCGCCACAACGACCAGAAGGGCACTTACTACACTGCGATGGATATCGGTTTGCTCAACATCTATTCCATTGCTGCAAAGGTAGGTGTAAACCGTCAGGAAGTTCAGCAATACTGCGGCAAACCCTCTTCCCCACTCTTCCGCTGCTGCCTGCCACTGGCAACCATCATGCATGGCCGTCCCCTCCGTTGGCTATACCTTTTCGTTAAAAGACTTTATAAAATGTCCGTGTTGCACATAAACTGATGAGGCATTTACTATCGTATTGGAATTTTAAACTCGTCCATTTTTAGTGGACACTAGTGAAATCAAGTCACAAAATTATGTTTTTTCTATCACAGAACCGACTCCTCATTTCTTTTTCTTCAACACATACTGCAGACATTCCTCCAATACGACGGCATGAGAGAGTTTCATGAGGAGGAAATATAGGAAGGCTGCCAGGAGGATGCGGCAGACAAGCAGCAGGATATTGTTTTCGATGAAGTTGGTGGCAAAATAGGTGGCGACCATCACGATAAGGGCAGCCAAGGCGAAGGGAACAATGTCGAGAACCACATGCCATAGGCGCAGATGGAGCACCCGCTGCGTCTGCCAATGCCACACCAGCAGATAAAGGATGTTGAACACCACATAGGCCTCGACCATCGCCGTGATGCCGTATTTGCCAAAAACGAGCACTAATGCGATCTGTGCAACAATCTGAACCACGTTGCACCACAGGTAGATGTCGGAACGTCCCTTGCTGATGACGAGGTTCTGATACATGGCATAGAAGGGCATGAAGGCACCGCTGACACAGAGCAGCTGCAGGAGCAGGACGCTGGGCAGCCACTTCTCTCCGATGGCGACAAGGGTGAACTCGCGTGCCACCAAAGCCAGTCCAAACAGCAATGGGAAGGCGACGAAGGCTGTGAAGCGCATCATCTTCCGGAAGATGCGGCACTCGCGTTCGTCATCGCTGATAGCCTCTATCATCACGGGCTGGGCAACCTGATGAACGGAGCTGGTCACGAAGGAGTGCGCCATCATGCTCCATTTGTTGGCTTGGGTATAGAATCCCACAGCCTGCATAGGGAACATTCGTCCAAAGATAAATGTCAGGATATTGTTGCTCAGCGACGTGATAATCTTGGTGAACAGCAGGTTGACAGCAAAACGGAACATCCCTCTGACGGGTCCGAAATCGATTTTCCAAGTAGGACGCCAACGGGAGTAATACAGACGTACGACGTTGAGTACGGAGATATAGATGACCTGTTGCCACGCGATGGCCCAATAGGCCATTCCCTGAAACGCCATGATGACGCTACAGGTACCTGATATGAGCAGGGCGATGATGGCGGCGATGGCTTGTTCCTTCACCATCAGGTTCTTGGTCAGGTAGGCATTATGGGCAATGCCCAACGACGAAATGAGGAATGCCAGGAAGACAAAGCGTGACACATCGACCAGCACGGGTTGATGGAAATACCACGCAATCAATGGGGCACAGAAAAACAGGATGGTGTACATGCCGACGCTCATCAGCACATTGAACCAGAAGACGGAGTTGTAGTCGCGGGCTGTGGGTTTGGGAATGTTGATAAGTGCCTGCGTGAAACCGGCACTCTGCAGGTCGCCTGCTATAGCGGTGAAAATAGCCAATACACCCACAATACCGTAGTCTTCAGGCGTGAGCAGGCGTAGCAGGAAAATGCCGAAAATCAGGTTCAGCACCTGCATGGTGCCGTTGTTGAGCATTCCCCAGAACAGTCCTTTGGCCGTTTTCTCTTTGAGAGACCCTCCCCCGTCCCCTCCCTGCGTAGGGAGGGGAGAAGATACGTTCTCTATCTGTTTTCTTTCACTCATCCTGCATTCCGTT
>CADCPZ010000120.1 GCA_902803475.1 uncultured Prevotellaceae bacterium | reverse complement strand
GCGCCTGTTGGGTAAACCTGTTGTGCTGCTTTCGTTCTTCGCTATTATGTGTCATGTGGGTATCGATGTGGGTACCAATACCACTGCCCCGAAACTGTTGATAGAACGTGTAGGCATGTCGCTCAACGAAGCCGCCTTTGCTACTTCTTTATATTTCATCTTCCGTACGATAGGTTCACTGACGGGTTCGTTCTTTCTCCGTGTGATGAAAACACGTTGGTTCTTCATCTTCAGCGTAGTCATCATGGCCGCCAGTATGGTATTGATGTTTGTAGGTGAATCGAAGGCGATGCTCTATACCGCCATTGCGTTGGTAGGCTATGGAAACTCCAATATCTTCTCGATGGCCTTTTCGGAGGCCTTACTCTCAGTACCTGATAAACAAAACGAAGTGTCAGGACTGATGATTATGGGCTTGTTTGGAGGGACCATCTTTCCGCTCATCATGGGCTTCTGCAGCGATGCTGTCGGACAAGCTGGTGCTGTAGCAATTATGGCCATTGGTGTAATCTATCTGTTTACCTTTATACCGCGCGTGAAACATTAAACAACTAACCTTAATTTAACAAGATAATGAAAAGATATGTAGTAGGACTCGGTGAAGCACTGTGGGACATGCTTCCCGAAGGAAAGAAACTCGGCGGAGCACCTGCCAACTTTGCATACCATGCAGGACAGTTTTTGGGTAGTGAAAATACGCTGGCTGTAAGTGCGCTGGGCGAAGATAAACTGGCAGAAGAGACCATCGAGGCATTGAAGGAACACAACTTGAAGTACCTCATGCCCACAGTGCCATATCCCACGGGAACCGTGCAGGTGACACTTTCCGGTGATGGTATTCCCGCTTATGAAATCCGCGAGAATGTGGCGTGGGATAACATCCCCTATACACCAGAGATCTGTGAGGTGGCAAAAAATTGTCGTGCCGTATGTTTCGGTTCGTTGGCTCAGCGTAATGTGAAATCATGGGCAACCATTCGACAATTCCTTGATGACACACCGAAAGACTGTTTGAAGATTTTCGACATAAACCTGCGTCAGCAGTTCTACACCAAGGAGGTTATCGCAGAGTCGCTAAAACGCTGCAATGTATTGAAAATCAACGACGAGGAGTTGGTTGCTATCGGCCGTATGTTTGGCTACCCCGGTCTGGATATCGAAAACAAGTGCTGGCTCATCCTGGGTAAGTACAATCTCGACATGCTCGTTCTCACCTGTGGAACCAATGGTTCCTATGTCTTTACTCCTGGTCAGGTGTCATTCCAGAACACGCCGAAGGTGGAAGTGGCCGATACGGTCGGTGCCGGTGATTCCTTCACAGGTTCTTTCTGTGCTGCTATCCTCAATGGAAAGTCTGTAGCTGAAGCCCATAAACAGGCTGTCGAAGTAAGTGCTTATGTCTGCACACAGAATGGTGCTATGCCGACTATTCCAGAGGAATTAAAAAAACAGAATTGATTATTGTACTCAAATTTCGGGAGTTAAAGTGGAAGTTAAAAGAGGGAGCTAATTCGCTTTGCTCATGGGGGTTATGCGCTACGCGCAGGACGAAACTTCCATTTTAACTCACGAAAGTTGAGTAAGTTATTTGTAGAAATTTTTCTCGAAAGCCTGAAATTCGTCTTTCTTCAACACACAGCGCTTCCACCATGACTCAATGAAGCCGAATCCGTAGCCCATCAGTTGTACGAAGGCGGCAGGAATGGAAAGCAAACCTACTTTCAAATTCTTGTTCTGAATGGTGGAATCAATGCAGATGAGGAGACTATATAATATAATAGGTGCCAAGACTCCTATCCCAACCATCCCCAAGGTGAAGGAATTTGAAGAGAATGTTGCAAGAATAAAGCAGACGAGGGCTGCCAAACAGCAGCAAACGACGCCGAGGGTGAAAACGGTGGGTAGCAGATGAACGAGCTTCAACGTTCCCGGATGTCGTTTCTCTAAGTTGATGCGGGCAATGCCACTGTTATAGACCTGTCGCCAGAATTTGAGAAAGTCTGTACGCCGTTTGTGCCACACCCATGCGTCAGGGAAGAGGGTTGTCTTGTAGCCTGCCTCTACAATGCGATAGCTGAAGTCGATGTCTTCGCCAAATCGCATCTTGGAGAATCCGCCGAGTTTTAGATAGATGTCATTTCGGATGCCCATGTTGAACGAACGGGGATAGAACTTATCGAGTTTGGCCTTTCCGCCACGAATGCCTCCTGTTGTGAAGAACGAGGTCATCGAATAGGAGATGGCTTTCTGAATGGGGG
This sequence comes from uncultured Prevotellaceae bacterium, assembly GCA_902803475.1. Taxonomy (GTDB): domain Bacteria; phylum Bacteroidota; class Bacteroidia; order Bacteroidales; family Bacteroidaceae; genus Prevotella. Next base: position 11,398 of record CADCPZ010000120.1, on the reverse strand, counting down.
TGAAGTCTGGATGGGCTGTATCAGGACCACCGAAGGCAGAGACACCCAATTCTTCACTTTTCGCTTTTAACTCTTCATTGATATGAAAGAGATATCCTTCAGGCAACACCACGTCAGAGTCGAGGATGATGATCCACTCACCGTTGGCCCGCTCTGCTCCGTAGTTGCGGCTCTGACCAGGTCCGCTGTTGGGTTTATCGTAATAATGCAAATTAAGGACGTCTGCGTAACGGTCGCAAACGTCCTTACAGGGCTTGTTCGATCCGTCTTCCACGATAATCACTTCAAAGTCTTTAAACGATTGGGCTGTCAGACTTTGCAGCAACTCGTCCACTTCATCAGGACGGTTGAAGACGGGAACGATGACAGAGTATTTCATATTATTCCTTCATACGCTGCAGGTAGCTGCCGTCGCGGGTGTCAACCTGTACCAGTTCGCCTTCGTTGATAAACAGCGGTACGCGGATTTCAACACCTGTCTCCAGTGTGGCAGGCTTGGTGGCGTTGGTAGCAGTGTCGCCCTTGATGCCTGGCTCGCTATGGGTGATACGGAGAACCGTCTTCACGGGCATCTCGGCATAGAGAATGGTATTGGTGTCGGCATCGCTGACAACTTCAACGATATCGCTTTCCTTCATGAATTCCACACCTGTGATCAGGTCTTTGGCAATGGGAATCTGGTCGAAGGTCTCCTGGTTCATGAAGATGAAGTCCTCACCTTCCTGATAGAGGTACTGATAAGGACGACGCTCCACGCGTACGTCTTCGAGTGCCTCACCGATATTGAAACGTTTTTCGAGTACACGACCGCTGACAACATCCTTCAATGTTGTACGCATGATGGTGTTTCCCTTACCTGGCTTCACGTGCAGGAAGTCAATACAGAAGTACAACTTTCCGTCCATGCGGATACATGTACCTTTCTTAATGTCTTGTGATTTAATCATAATCTGCTAATATCTAATTTATTATTGAAAATCAACAGTATGCTTTATAAGCGGGTGCAAAGTTAGTGCAAGTTGAGCGAAAAACCAAATTTATTTGTGTTTTTCTGAGACGCTGCCTAACTTCGACCTTTGAAAAAGGTCAGTGTTACGAAATAATTCTTAATTCTTAATTCTTAATTCATATTTTTTTGCCAAAAATTTGCGTAAGTCGAAAAAACTCTGTACTTTTGCAGCCCGAATTCCCTTTTAGGTGTAAATAATAACAATAAAATTAAGATAGAACAATGAAAAGAACATTTCAGCCACACAACAGACGTCGTGTCAACAAGCACGGTTTCCGTGAGAGAATGGCCACCAAGAATGGTCGCCGCGTATTGGCTGCCCGTCGTGCAAAGGGTCGCAAGAAGTTAACAGTATCTGATGAGCATCACGGAAAGTAATCCGCTCAGATAGAAGAAATTCGATAGAAAACGGGAATAAGTAAAGTAATGTTTTGCTTATTTCCGTTTTTTATTCATTTTGCTATCATAAAATGATAGAGAATTAAGGTTACACCTCGGAAAAATTCAAATAAATTTGGTTTTTCGCTCGGTTTACACTAACTTTGCCCCACATATTAACTATTACCAAAATGACAGGAAAGAATTTCTTTGGAAAATTTCTTAGCACATATCTGTGGGGAAATATCTGGGCCATCTTGATTGTTGTGATTTTGTTGTGCTTCGGACTGAAGTATGGCATTGACTTCTATACGCATCATGGCGAGGCCATCGTTGTACCTAATCTGGTACATAAATCGTATGCCGATGCAGAGAAAGTCATGGACGATTTAGGCTTGGAGATGGTAGTGACAGATACAAACTATGTAAAGACACTGCCACCCGACTGCATCCTTGATCAAAGCATTGTGCCAGGCAAGCGCGTTAAATCAGGACATATTATCTATGTGACCATCAATGCGGCAAGTGCACCCACATTGATTATTCCAGACATCATCGACAACAGTTCGTTGCGTGAAGCCCAGCTGAAACTCATGTCTATGGGATTCCGCCTGGCAGAACCTGAGTATGTGCCTGGCGAGAAAGACTGGCTGTATGCCATCAAGGTCAACGGCAAGAGAGTGGTAGCCGGTCAGAAGGTACCACAGGATGTCCGACTGGTGCTCGTTGCCGGCGATGGTATGATTGACGAGTCGATGGACATTGAATATACAGAACCGGAATACCGCTATGAACGGGTAAGTCCTGACGATAATATGAGCGATGAGGATGCCTTTGAGGTTGTTGAGGATGGCTCTAAAGAGGCTACTCCTCCTGCCGAAGAGAAACCTGCTGCGGAACACAAATCTTCTGAATAAAGAGCATAAGGTGTAGGAAAGCGTATGGCAGACGACAGGTTCATAGACGATGTGCTGGATGAAGACCTCGACGGCGATGAGTTGGAGGCATGGGATGATGCCAACGACGGACAGCAGCTCTACGAGCATTTTCGTATTGTCGTTGATAAAGGACAGGTGCCTGTACGTATCGACAAATTCCTGTGCGAACACCAACCGCACTCTAGTCGTAACCGCATACAGAAAGCTGCCGATGCCGGTTTCATACACGTCAACGACCGTCCTGTAAAAAGCAATTATAAAGTACGAGGCGACGATGTCGTCACGTTGATGCTGGCGCAGCCGAAGCATGATACCACCATCTATCCGGAGGAGATACCCTTGGAGGTGGTCTATGAGGATCAAGACCTGATGGTCATCAACAAGCCGGCAGGAATGGTGGTACACCCAGGAGCTGGCAATTTTCATGGCACCTTGGTCAATGCGATTGCCTGGCACCTGCGCAACCTCCCATCGTACGACCCTAACGACCCAGAAGTAGGACTGGTGCACCGCATCGACAAAGACACCAGCGGACTGCTGCTGGTAGCGAAGACACCTGACGCAAAATCGAACCTGGGTAAACAGTTCTACCACAAAACCACCCATCGCAGCTATGTGGCGCTGGTTTGGGGAAACTTCAAGGAAGAGGAGGGACGCATAGAGGGAAATATCGCCCGCGATCCGAAAGACCGACTGCGCATGACGGTGCTGTCGCCCGATTCAGAAATAGGCAAGCCCGCCGTCACCCACTACCGTGTGTTAGAGCGTTATGGTTATACCACGCTGGTGGAATGTGTGTTAGAGACAGGCCGTACCCATCAGATACGTGCCCATATGAAGCACATCGGTCATCCGCTGTTTGGGGATGAACGGTATGGAGGAACGGAAATCTTACGTGGTGAGCGCACAGGCAGCTACCGACAGTTCATCCAGAACGGTTTTAAGCTCTGTCCCCGTCAGGCGCTGCATGCGCGAACGCTCGGATTTGTTCATCCTTCCACCCACGAGCAGATGGACTTTACCAGCGAACTGCCTGCCGACTTCCGTCAGCTGATTGATAAATGGCGCACCTTCATCGGAGGTACTACGAAAGACATGGGGTTGGACCTATGACAGGTTTAAAGGTTATAGTTTAATGGTTTAAGAAGAATCAAAATATAGCAATTGCAAAGAAACAAGTAATATGAAAAATTTCAAGAGAAACATTGCCATCGTCTGTGGTGGCGACTCATCAGAACATGATGTTTCCCTGCGATCGGCACAGGGAATTTATTCTTTCTTCGACAAGGAACGCTATGATGTCTATATCGTTGATATCAAAGGACTCGACTGGCACGTGGATTTGGACAATGGTGATACGGCGAAAATTGACAAAAACGATTTCTCGTTCAAACTCAACGGAAAGACCGTCTGGTTCGACTATGCTTATATCACCATTCATGGAACTCCAGGCGAAAACGGTATCATGCAGGGCTACTTCGAACTCATCGACCTGCCCTATAGCACCAGTGGCGTATTGGTTGAGGCGCTGACCTTTAATAAGTATGTGCTGAACAAATACCTTGCCGGCTATGGTGTGAACGTTTCGCCCAGCATCCTTGTTCGTCATGGTGAAGAGGAACAGCTTACCGAAGAGCAGTTGCTCCAGACAGTGGGTATGCCGTGTTTCGTGAAGCCTGCTGCCGACGGTTCCAGCTTCGGTGTGTCGAAAGTGAAGAACTTCGACCGTCTGGCCCCTGCCCTCCGTACGGCATTCATGGAAAACGAGGAGGTGATGATAGAGGGTTTTATGGACGGTATTGAGATTACACAAGGTATCTACAAGACACGCGAGAAGACTGTCGTCCTCCCCATCACGGAAGTTGTGACCAACAACGAATTCTTTGACTATGATGCCAAATACAATGGACAGGTAGAGGAGATTACGCCTGCACGCATATCACCGGAGTTGGCTGCCCGCGTGAGTGAGCAGACCAGCCGAATCTACGATATCCTGCATTGCAACGGTATCATTCGCATCGATTATATCCTCACGAAGGATGAGCAGGGCAACGACAAGATTATGATGCTCGAAATCAATACCACGCCTGGAATGACGGCCACGAGCTTCATTCCCCAGCAAGTACGTGCTGCCGGTTTGAACATCACCGATGTCATGACCGATATTGTCGAAAACCAATTCTAACCCACCCCCCTATGACTTCTCAATTCGACGAGATTCGCCCTTACGAAGCAGGTGAGATGAAGCAGGCATTCAACGACTTGCTCAACGACCGCCAGTTCTCCTTGATACTCAAGGGATTTGCTCCTTGGTTGCCGAAAGTAGTGCGCAACGGCATCCTGCGTTTGGCATTCGTCGGTGTGAAGACACCCCTCGACTTCCAGATGCGGTTTATGAAGCCAGTTGTGAAATACATCATTTGGAAACATACAGACGGCTGCACCTTTGATGATAGTCTCCTTCAACCCATTCCGAGAGAAGCTCGCTTTACCTTCCTCAGCAACCACCGTGACATTGTACTCGACTCAGCCTTCTTGGACTTGCTGTTGGTGAAGAATGGGTATCCTACAACAGTGGAAATCGGTATCGGCGACAATCTGCTCATCTATCCGTGGATCAAACGGCTGGTGCGCATGAATAAAGCGTTTACGGTGCGTCGCGGGCTGACCGCCCACGAGATGATGCGCTCCAGTCAGCTGATGAGCCAGTATATCCACTATGCTGTCACCGATAAGAAAGAGAATATCTGGATTGCCCAGCGCGAAGGACGAGCAAAAGACTCCAGCGACCAGACACAGGAGTCGGTACTGAAGATGCTGGCAATGGGTGGAGACCTCCAAGATCTTAATATCGTTCCGTTGACCATCAGCTATGAATTCGACCCCTGCGACTACCTCAAGGCACAGGAGTTCCAACAGAAACGCGACAACCCTGCTTTCAAGAAAAGCCGTCAAGACGACCTCGACAACATGCGTACAGGTATCCTCGGCTACAAAGGACGTGTGCACTACCATTGCGGAACGCCCGTCAACCAATGGATTGGTGAACTGGCCGACCTGCCGCGCAAGGACTTCTTTACCGCTCTGAGTCGCCGTATCGACCGTGAGATACATGCCGGCTACCGGCTCTATCCTTGCAACTATATCGCTGTTGACAAGTTGGAGGGTACCAACACCTATGCCGACCACTATAACGACAAAGACATACAGCGCTTTGAGGAATATCTCGCTGGACAGCTGGCGAAGATTGAGATTCCTAACAAGGATAAGGCTTTCCTCCGTGAGCGTATGCTGACGATGTATGCCAATCCCGTAAGAAACAGATTAAAGGCAAGAACAAAAAATGAATAAGATTCGGTTTTACCCTTTTTACCTTTTTATCTTTTTATCCTTTTACCTTTTCATCTCTTGCACCCACGATACATATGACTCCGGGGATGGAGAGTATTCCTACCTCTGTGCAGAATTTGCAGAACTGAAGACCACCACCGCCAAACTGGTGCCTGAAGCACTGACCGATGACAACGAACAGTTGACGTTCAGTCATCCGCTGACAGTTTCGTGGGCAGAGAAGGGTGACACCGTCTATCGTGCCCTCTTATATTATAATAAGGTGGAAAACCGTTCGCCGGAGCCTATTTCGGCTTTTGCTGTGCCTGTATTGAAACCCAGTTCCTTGAAAGACGGCGAGATGATGCATACTGATCCGTTGACATTGGAGAGTTCATGGACGAGTGCCAACGGCAAATACCTGAACCTGTCGCTATTGGTGAAAACGGGAGTAGAGGAGGGTTTGGATGCCCGCCAGACGCTTGGTGTTGTCATCAGCAACGTGACGGATCTGGGCGATGGCACCCATCACTACGACTTGGTATTCTATCATCATCAGAACGGTGTCCCAGAATACTATACGACCCGTGTCTATAGCAGTATTCCCACCAGTTTCTTTAAATCAGGCGATACTGCAACCCTTACCATCCACACCTATCAGGGAACTGTCGTCAAAGACTACCAGTTCTAATCTTTACCGAATCTTATTAAAAGTCCTAATACGTTCCAATATACTGGCATACCATTCGTCATCTTGTAATAGTTGGTAGCGGATATTACCTGTTGGCGATGTCGATGACCCGATGTCTGTGTCTAGAATGATGAGTGGAATGCCCGTGTATTCATGTTGTGATTCCGACTGGTCATCATCGTCAGAGCAGGATACCAATAAGGCCATCGATCCACAAAGGAATATGGCGAGCAGAAGTTTATTCATGATTTCTTATTTCTTTTTCTTCTTTTTTTTGTCGGCAGGCTGGGCACTTGTTGATTTCACGTCGGTGGCTTCAGCCTGAAGTTCGTTGATGAATTTGTCGATTTTCTCTTTCGTAACATGTTGCATCACCACAACGTGAGCTAGCTTGCCGCCGAATTTATCGTCGTATCCTTGGGCGAGAATGTACGTATTGACGATGTTTTCAGAGGGGCGACGGAAGAAAACAGTATTGCTGTACTCGTTTTTCCAGGCAGGCCAGCCGATAGCATCGAGTCGCTGCTTGAGGTAAGCTGAACATTCCATGATGTTCGCAGCCTGCTGAGACCATTTCTCTTTGCCTACTTTCTGGATGAGCCACCAGAACTTCAGGGGTTGCACGGCATCGCGCGAACAGTTGATCATTCGCATGTTGCCGTTCAGGTAGGTCACGTTGAAGTCTTCCTGGTTGTCATACACATTGCGGGTGCAGAGGAAGAGTCCTGATGGTGAGTCGATGCCGAAGAACTTATGTCCGCTGATGGCGATAGACTCGAAGCGCATCGCCTTGTGGCTCACCATCTGACGGTGCTCGGTGAAGGGCAGGTAGCCGCCGAAGAGGGCTGCATCCACATGGCGATAGACGGCGGGAATCTCCGGATGGCGATCAATCACCGCATTGAGGGTCTCCATATCGTCGATAGCGCCCTTGAAAGTGGACCCCATCGCATAGATGATGAGCACGGGGCGCGTAACATCGAGCGCCTTCTCAAGCTCTTCAGGAATCATGCGGCCCATCGCATCACTCTTGATCAGTTTGATATCCAGATTCTGCAAGTGGGCCAGGCGCATATTCGAGTAGTGGGCCTCGTCGCTGACATAGACCACCGGTTGCAGTTTCGTCTTGTTCTTCAGGTAGTTGGCGCCGAAATAGATGCCGTGGTTGTTGCCGTCGGTGCCACTGTGTGTCACAAGACCCCATACGTCATTCAGCTCGAAGCCGTAGAGTGGAGCGAAGTATTCGATGACTTCGCGCTCAAAGACGTGTGATGACATTGGCCACGGCTCGTTGGTCATCGGGTCGCCAGCATTGTTCAAGTTGACCACTTCCATACCGGTCGAGAGATACCATTCGTAGAAGCCGCGCATTTCTGAACGCTGGTTAGCGGGATAGCCGAAATAGGTCTGTTGCCCCGTTTTCCATTTCTCCGTCCATTCATCGAGTTCCTTGATTCCCGATGTTTGTGCAAAAACACTCAGACCAACAAAGATCAGGGCATGCACTAGAAGTATTCTTGCTTTTATCATCATGGTGTTTGATTATGTTGTTAATTTTTTGTTTCTGAAAAACATATCATACGTGATAATCTTGACAAAGGTATGAAAAATATCCAAAATACAAAACTTCGATTCTTTCTTTCTTTATAAAATGAATATTTAACTCAATTTTGGGAGTTAAAGAGGGAGTTAATTCGCTTCGCACATGGAAAAAGAAACCCACAGGCCTGGGAACCTGCGGGATAATTGTTATCCTGAATGTTCTGAAACTCTATGTCAACTATTTCCAAACCGCTGAAAACTCGTACTATTGTTTCCTATTTACTATAGTTTCCTATTTTAACTAACATTTAAACATATCGTACATTATAATATATTGTTGATCGGACTTTCGCCCAGCGTGATATATATAGATATTTTGTGTTGGGTGCAAAGATAGGAAAACTTTCTCAAACCAAAAAGCCGAAAATCCCACCAACGTTATTTCTTGCATATTTTGAAACAAGTTTTGCATATTTTGAAACTCGACCCCTATTTTTGAATGATTTGATTGTCGTGCGCTCCTATTATTATGTTCCTTTCGCATTGATATTCCGAAATAATGACGAATACCGACAAAAATGCCCCAATTCATCGAGTTTTTAACTTCGTAGAAGGTACTCGCGTTCGACAAAGAAATAAAAAATTGATTTATTTCTTTCTTTTATTCTCACTTATTCGTACCTTTGCAGCGATAAGATGTAAAATAAAATAGAAGGAATGGTTTTCAATCAACTACCGATAAAAGAGATGTCGTTTTTCTTTCTCTATGGAGGAACAGCCTTCACAGCGCTCATAGCCTCTATCTACCTCTTTTTTCGTAAGAACAATGCATTCGCTTCCGACATTACGCCGCCAGTGAGCCTGCGCCGTTGGGCTGCAGCATTCTTAGCTGTCGGATTTCTTAGTCATGTTTGGTGGTATTTGTTCTGCATTTATTCCAACGACATCCATTCTGTGAGTTATCTGGTGGTGGTGACCATTTACGGTTTATCGTTGCTGATTACCATTGTCGGCACACTGCTTGCTATGCTGCAAGACCGCAACCGGCGCGTATGGTCCATCATTGCGCCCGTCATACCCTTCTACGCGCTTTTGGCGTTCGATATTGCCTATCCTGATGGTTACTTCCTGTACGTAGCTATTGCGTATTTTCTGCTGTACTTTGTGGCCTTAATTATATATATGGTATGTGCTGTGAGACAATATAGGCGATGGCTGCGCGACAATTACGCTGACTTGGAGCATAAGGAAGTATGGAAGAGTTATGTGCTGATTATCTTCGTCTTGCTGTTGATGATTATTGATGGAATCAATTTCGGTGACATCGTCAGTAGCTATATCGAACATTTCATTGCACTTGCCCTTTTCGGATTCATCTTGTGGCGAGTAGAAACGCTGCCGCTGTTGGAAATTGCACTTACAGAACAGACATCATCACCTTCTACCAATATCGAACAACTGTTGGCTGAGCACTGTGTGGCTACGAATCTTTATTTGCAGCATGACCTGACGCTTCTGCAATTGTCGCAGGCTGTGGGCACCAACCGCTACTATCTCAGTCAGTATTTCTCCAGTCAGGGCATCACTTACAATGCTTATATCAACGACCTCCGCATCAACCACTTCATCGACCTCTATCGCGAGGCTGTCGCAGCCCAGCAACCCATCGTTGCCCAGCAGCTCGCCAGCGACAGCGGCTATAGGAGCTACAGCACCTTCAGCCTTGCCTTCAAGCAGCGCATGGGTCAGTCTGTTACAGCCTGGATGCGTGAAACGGCAGCAACCTAAGGGTGGCATCAACTAAATCTCAGAAGAACCTTTTTTTTCTTTTTTTTAAAAAAAACACGTAATCGTTTGCGAAATATATAAATTAGGTGTACCTTTGCAAAAGATAAGTTGCATTATCTTGCAGAAGACATTCATTATACATTAAATAACTTAATAATTTTAATTACAAGCTTATGAAAAAGATTTTTACCTTAATCTCAATGATTTTCGCTTTCTCTATGGGAACGATGGCACAGGACATTATTTGGTCAGAAGACTTCTCTAATTATGAAGCCACCGACGTGCCTTCTGGTGGAACATACAACTATGTATGTACAGATAATGGTACGAATGCCACAAAAGTTTATAATGAAAATATAGCAGGAGGCGAAAAACCAGAGATCTTAATTGGAAAGAAAAATTCGAAAGCCAAAAATCCTGATGTTTTAGGTACGTTTGCTGCTACAGTAAACCTTAATGGCAAGAGTGGTGACATGAATCTTAGTTTTAAGTCTAACGGTAAACTGACCGTAACAGTATCTGGTGCTACGATTGGCGAAAACACAGGTACAGGAAATGATTATGTTTACCCACTGACAGGTGCTTCAGGCTCACTTACAATCACCTTTACCAACAACACTACAGGTAACATCCGTCTTGACAACATCAAACTCTTCCAGGGGGTAGCCAAGAAGCCTGCAGGACTTTCTTGGGGGACATCAGCCCGCACCGTAACAATTGGTGCTGATGATAATGTTTTCCCAACATTGTCTAACACCAACAACCTCACTATCAAATACTCTAGCTCTGAACCCACTGTTGCCACAATCGCTTCCGATGGTACCATCACGCTCGTAGCTGCAGGTGCAACAGTTATCACTGCTGAATCTGATGAGACAGATGAGTTTGAAGCTGGTAAGGCTCAATATACATTGACAGTCAAGGAAGCTATTGATCCCGATGCGAAGGGTCAGAAAAATAATCCTTATACTGTAGCAGAGGCCATTGAAGAGATTAATGCACTTGCTGATGGTGCAACCACATCTGGGAAATTCTACGTTGAAGGTTACGTAGTAGATATTACATCTATTGATATTGAGACATATTATAATGCTACATTTACTATTGCCGATGCAGCAAATGGTACAACAACTGTTACTGCATTCCGTCTGAAGGGCTTGAATAATAGTGACATCAAGGATGCAAACTATATCAAATCAGGTGATAAGGTTATCCTTTATGGTCAACTCCAGAAATACGGAACAAGTCCAAACACAACACCAGAGGTAAAGAGTGGCTACATCTACTCACTCAATGGAGCTACCACCGGTATCGATGCAGTCAAGACAGTTGACGCCCAGTTCGATGGCAAGATCTACAACCTCGCTGGTCAGGAGGTAACGAAGTCTTACAAGGGCATCGTTATCAAGAACGGTAAAAAATTCGTGATTAAGTGAGCGAAGAATTGAAACTTTTTCAAATTTTTCCGAACGTGAACGAGTTCGAGCGAAGCTCAAACAACAAAAGGCACCTTTTGGGTGCCTTTTTTAATGCCCTTTTTTGTTCATTTTATCAAATTCTATTTGTGTATGCAAATAGCTAATAACCAATTAAATAACGCTCATCGTGCAGGCTCAAAACTTTCTCAAAACAATTACTTTTTGCCAAAATGAAATTCTCTAGAGAATTTTTTGTAAGAGGATAGCTATTGCAACAAATTCTCTAGAGAATTTTGTCCAAAAG
>CADCPZ010000119.1 GCA_902803475.1 uncultured Prevotellaceae bacterium | reverse complement strand
GCGGCTCACCAAGTGGTTGGAGATGCTTCGCGATGAGTGGAACAAACGGTATGGAGAGGGTAACGACCCTATCTATATCAACAGCGGGTACAGGTCGCCAGCCGTCAACAAGGCGGTAGGTGGTGTGGAAAACTCGAACCACCTGACAGGTTGTGCAGCAGATATCCGAGTATTGGGTAACGAACAGCTTGTTCGCTATGCCACCATCCTGCTGGACATTAGCGATGAGAGCGGAGAGGCTTTCGACGAACTCATCTTCGAGCACAACAGCCGAACGGGTAACTACTGGCTCCACTTTGCTGTTCGTCCCAATAACAACCGCAGAAAGATTAAGTTTATCAACAAGTAAGTATTAACCAAATTCAGTTTATCGGAATCAAATAAATAAAGGCACCTTCGGGTGCCTTATTTTTTGGTCAAAGGTGGGATATCCTATCGCGTCAGCGATAACTTCACGTTCAAGCCGAAGTCGTAGGTGGTGGTAGGATAGCTGGAGGAGGAGAGCAACGGGGTGTTGGTCTGCATATCGTAATAGAAACTCAAAGACAGCAGGCGCGACAGAGTGTAGTCGGCAGTAAACGAGAGTTTGAAAGCGTTGTTGCCACTTGATGCGGATGATGTCCTTGTCGCGATGTCGCGGCTGATGGCTGCCTGCTGACGATACGACAGGTCGAGGCGCAGATTCAGGTCGTTGTTGACACCGCGACTGTTGTTTCTCGATGAGCTGGAATTATTGTTGTTCTCATCATCGTTCTTCTTCTTCGAACTCTTCACTTTCCGTTTGCTGCCTGTGCCGAAGAGTTTAAAATTGTTGATCTTATAGCCTGCACCGACTACCCAGTCTTTGCTGAGTGCCTCATTGATCTGAATACTGGTCATCGAGAGCGAGAGTACACGCGTCTGACGGTATTCGAACTTGCATGTCAAATTGTTTTGCAGGGTGACATCGATACCCAGCAACGGCGAGAAGGCCTCGTTGATGCTGACCTGTGCAACGTTGTACATCGACGACGGGGTGAGCAGGTTGGTGGTGGCATCGACGATGAATCCCAAACCATTCATGTATTCCTGCCAAGTGCTGTAGCTTTGGTAGGAGCCGACAGCATAAACGCTCTTATAGGCATGGTTCAGGTTGACACTCTTGAAGTGGTCGCGGAACCAGAGCAGCTGTGACAGACCGCTATAACGGATGGTCCAGTTGGGCAACAGACGTGCCAATGACGGGAAGATGTCGAGTTTGTCGCCGCCCATCCAGGTGTAGGTATTCAAGAAGGCTGGAATCATAACGTCACCGCTGTATTTGCTGACGTCACCATAAATGCCTTGTGCATTGTCGCCGATAATACCCGCATATTGTGCCTGTACACGGTCGCGATAGCCGTCGAGGGAGTTGACGAATTTGTCGAACGACGCACTGCTGTAGCCGTTGTTGGCATTTCCCATACTTTCAAAAGCGGTGCCGATAGAGATGGTGGTCATATTGAACGAACCGGTCTGTGTGGTAGGCACACCTTTATACATATATTGTATGGTCTTGGCGGTGGTCTCCGTGCGGCTGGCGTTGAGGTCAATCTTGAAATTCTTGACCGGTTCCAGCGTCACTTTGATTTGGACGTCTTCTGTCTTGTTGGTCATGGCTGGTGTGGATACAGATTCATTCTGCAGCAGCCAGCCGCGGTCGCGTGCTTTGCCGATATAGTCATCATCGACAAATCCGAAAGCAAAGTCGAGACCTGGCGACAGGACATCGCCATAGCGTTTTTGTCCGAAGGCATCGCCAACGGAATTCATGAATCCAGGTAACGTCATCGAATAGACGTTACGATAGGAGACGCTGGCTGAGCGGACGAGCATCAGACCGCGTGCGATGCACTGGGCGGTCTTGTACCAACCCTGATTTTCGAGCGGTGGCTTGGGTGTTACGGTAATCTTGACGGTGACGGCGGTATCGGCCTTGTTGGTAATCTTCAGCTTGTTGTCGCCGTCGGCCTTCCATTTCAGGTTATAGCTCTTGCCGTCTGCGGTCTTGGCCGTCACCCTCAGTCGCTTGCTCTTCTTGCCGTGTGTGATCACGATGGTGGTATCGGCCTGTATCGTTACCTCTTTCTCGAAACTATTTTTGTTCTTGGGCAGTTCTTTCTTTTGCTGCTCTTTCTTCTTGTCGTCTTTATCTGTGTTGCCGTCCTTATCGTCCTTACTGTTTTTCTTCTTGTCTGTCGTCTTCTTCTTGGTGTTACGGTTGGTGTTCCGATTCGTCTTGTTGAAACGTTCGTTGGTTTTCTTCAAGAACGGAATGTGGTTGTAGAGTTTCTCGAAGTTTAATGCTCCGTTTACGTTGAATGCACGGTTGGTGGTGATGGTATTGCCCAGACTGGTTCCATCTTCAAGGTCGGTACCTCGTAGCCACGTATAGGTGGCATCGTATGATGCATCGGCATTTATCCAGTCGAAGATGGGGATGAGGTTCAGCGGCACCTGATAGGATGCCTTTGCCGACTGACGGTATTCGAGTGGTGTACCAAAGTGCTTGATACTGTTCCAAACGGAGTCTTTCCACGCGGAGTATTCATCTGGATAGAGGTCTTTGTTGATGATGGTGTAAGGTTCCTCAATCTCGGCATGTGTGCCGCTTTGGAAGTTGAAGTGCAGGTTTTTTGTCAGGTCCCAGCGGATAGAGAAGTCTCGGTTCCACAGGAATTGTTCATCGAAGGTAGGATCGAGTCTTGCCCCTCCGAGGTCCTCCATATCGCGTTGCTGCAACTCGTAATAGTGACGTTTCAGTTCGGTGTTGAAAGTGATGTTCTGCGGCAGCCAGTTCAATCCGAACCGCTTCAGGATGTCGAAGTATTTCGATTTGCTCTTGATCTTCTTGAAAGGTTCCCAAGGCTTAAATACCGGTGTCCATGAATAGTTGATGGCCCCTCGCCAGTCATCTTCTTTCTCATAAACAGTAGTCTCGCCACTGTTACGGCGGTGGGCATGACTATAGGTGAACGAGAAGTTGGCTGGGTCGTAAGGCATCGGGTGCCGTTTGGTGGCAATGCCGACGCGTACATTCGACAGCGAGAAGTTGCGGGTTGTCGATTTTGTGACGGCAATATTCTCCAGTGAGTCGCGTTCATGATTGTCTGCGGTAGCATCCAGTGCATCATCCAACCGTAAGTCAGTATCCAAAGGATTGTACTTCGGACGTCTTTCTTCCTTCGTGATGCTATAATATAAAGGTGCTGATACCTTTGCCTTGTCTGGGAAGAACTTACCCAGTTCGATGTTGGCGGTGATGCTGTACGAGCCGTAGTTGTCGTTTGCACGCTGACTGACTCCTTCTTCCAAACCACCGAAACCTTCGGTCTGGTATTTTCCTTGTACATTCACCGTTCCCAAGTCGCTCAGTTGCATATTCAGGTTTGCTTGTGCAGCCCATCCGCCCTCATTGGTATAGTCGAGCAGTCGCAATTCATTGAGCCATACCTCACCGCTCTTCTGGTCGTTGGCGAGGTTTCTCACACCCAGAATCATCGTCTTCACCTCTCCTAATGTCGGATTACCCATGATGGTCACCTTGTTGGACGGATGTGCATCGTCATAGACAGAATACTCTGCGTTGTAGCTGGCGGCACCTTGTCCCTTTGCAATGTTGCGGGCTTTCTTCAAGTCGGTAAACAGTTTCAGGTTGATGTCGAGCATGTTGTCTGCCGGCCATACGGCCTCACATCCTGCACGGCTATAGGTGTCGTAATGACCTGCAGGCGTCAGTTTCAACGGTATCTCATATTCGTAGTAGTTGTTCTTGTAGTCACTACCCAAACGAATGAACACAGCCAACTGGTTGTCGGTCAGGTTGGTGGTATTCTGCTCCAGTGCGTTGGCGTGAACAAACATCTGCAGACGTTTGTATTGGCGCAGGTCGATGGTGGTATTCTTATAGACAGCCGTCGACTCCTTGTTGCCCAGATTGGTCACGGTGATGGCCAATGCCTGCTCGTTGCTTTCTACCAGCTGTGGCTGGGTAGGATCTTGCGCACGTTCAATACCTGGCGGCAATGTATAGTTGACAGGCGTCTTGTCGTTGTTCTCTTCAATATTCACAGCGCTGATAGCCAACTTGCCAGAGGTAGAGACGGATGGGGTGAGTTCTTGTTCATAGATACGCCATTCACCACGTACAAGGTCGAGTGATCCGAAACGCATAACGATGGGTTTCTCGAAGCCTGTCAGGAACATACGCATGAAGCGGATGCTACAGAAGTCATCGATATTTCCTTCCCTCGATTCGTACTCTCTTAATGGAATACGGAACTGATACCATGTGGCACTCTCTGTGTTGCCATTGCGTAATTTCACTGACGACTCACGCTTATCTACGATGAAGTTCTGACCTACGACAAGGTCCTGCGGGCGGATAGACACATGATACTGGAAATATTTCTCGTATTCGTTCAAGGTGTAGTCCTGATTGATGTCTTCCACATCAGGGGTCGTCTTATAAGAGGTGTCGTAGCTCTCGCTGCGCGTGTCAGAGTCAGGGGAGTTTCCCTGTGGCTTATTGATTTGCTTGTAGCGTTGCAGGATGGGCGCTCGTATCTGGTCGAAGTCGCTACCACGGAAATAATGGTAGTTGTCGTTAGCAGGGTCGGCCCAAATGGAATCGAAGACTTCTGGAGCCACCTTTCCCTGGATCTGCGTCAGGAAGTCCTGATAGCTCTCAAACTGCCGTTCCTGTTCATCGGTCAAGCCATTGAAACCAACATCCTGCAAAGCACGACTGCCGCTGGATGTGGCAAAGGCGTAGTTGACAATCGCCTGTGTAGGAATGCGTCCCCATTGGGTGGTGGTCCAACTTTGTGAACCATCGACAGGCATACCGCTCTCGTAGAATTTCTTTCCATCGTGCAGGATGTCCTCGCTTATCTCACCCAAGTTGATATAGAAGTCGCCGCCATATTTGTAGGCATCGCTTTCCTGGTTGCTATAGATAAACGGGTCGAGCAGCCAGAACTCGATGTATTCAATGTTGGCTGTTTCAAAGTCGCTCGTGTCCAGTTTGCGCATCATACCGCCCCATGTGTTGGCGGGATTGGTGAGATGTCCCTGATAGTCGAGGTTGGGATTAAAGTTATAGGAGCCTCGTTCCTGTGGATAGTAGGCGAGGTTCAGAATAGGCAATGTGGCTGTTGCACCGTTGTAGCTGCTTTGGTCGCGGTTCGGATACAACTCCTTGACATAGACCTCTCGCACATAGTGATTGCTCAACTGGTCGAGGTCGCTCTTGATATGTGCTGGGGTCAGCGAGGAAGAACGGCGGGTGAACAGCGGGTCGATGTTGTACCATGCCAACAGCGAACGGTTATAGCCGCTGGCAAGGGTAGAATTGTCTTTGTGCTCAGGGAAGAAGGCGGGTACACTCGACATCACCCATGAGGTAGGGGTGCTGACATCGATGGTGTTCTTGGTGTTCTCGAAATCGTCCAGATAGGAGGCGTTGTCCTGGGTTCCGTGACTCTTTCCTGCAATCAGTTGTGCAAACTCCGCATTGAAAGAGATATGTGAGGGCTGTGTCAGGTGCAGGAACGGAATCTTGTCAAGCATATTGGTGAGCCACTGACTTTCCTTCTTCCAGTTCATGCTCAATCCCCACAAGGTGTTGTTCAGCGGTTCATCACCCATTGACACCTTTGTGGTCAGCGCCTGTTCGCTGAGATGCTGGAACGTACCTGCCAACTGGAAGTTCTTGGTGAAGTTGTATTCCCAGTTCACGCCAATCATCGTCTTGCGCTCCATCGCATAGTCTGACTGACTTTCCAGTGACACGCTGACATTGGTGCCGGCATCAATGATACTCTGGTTCAGAATTGTCACTTCACCAGCGGAATAGTCCACGCTGTAGTCCACTCCTTCCACCAGATCGACACCACCAGCCTTGACGACCACCGATCCTTGCGGCACGTTGTAGGCCCCTAACGAGATGACATTGGCGGAGGAACCCTTGAACTGTCCCACCAGAATATATTTGTCTTTCTCGGCAACCTGCTTGGCTGAGGTCTTTGTCATTGAGTAGAGTTCCGTATAGGCATATTTATCAGCTTGCGCCGCAGAAACACCGCGTGATGTCAGGTACTTTTTCAGATACGATCCGAACGGTTCTGCAGACGGGAAGAAGACGCGTCCGTTGCTGACCGTATATCCTTCTACATAGTCATAGTATCCGTTCGGATGCTGACGGTTGTTGTTGTCAAGGCGGTCTGCTCCCAGTACGCGGATCAGGATGGTATCTTTCACCTGTGGTTCAGGGATATAAGAAAGGTAAACACCCGTGGTGTCGCTTTGGAACTTGACATCAAGACGGAACTTGTCTTTTTCCACGTTGGATGCCAAATAATAAACGTTCTTCATCATCAGGTCCCAGTTACCCTGCTGAGGAATGTTGTTGGTGTTTTTCAGCGACTTTACATACAACGCCTTGGTGACGTCAGAGATATCGCTGGCAAATTCGCCCACCTGATAGGTGACACCGCCATAGGTGTATTCGTAGGCGATGCCCAAAACCTGGTCGGTTTGTAGGGATGTCTTCAGGGACACATATCCCAATGCTTTGTTGACGGTATATTCTGACGAGGTCAGCATACGGGCACTTTCCAGTTTCTCATAGTCCGTGCCACCCTTGAATTTATCGATTCCATCGAGTATAGATGTCGTCTGGTCAATGTCGCGAGCAGCATTGTAAGTGGTCGTCATTTCCTCGTACTCCGTATTGGCTCTGTTGCAGGGAACAGGATAGCTGTTCAATGTCCATCTGGAATTGGAGACACGTTCATTTTCGCCCAAGTCGGTCAGGGCAATGATATTACGGGTGTTGGTGGTCGTACCGCTTTTATTGGTAACCCATATTTCCACACGGTTGATGGTGATACCAGTCATGATATTGGGAAGGGTACGCATACCGGCATCATATCGGTTCCTAAAATGGTGCGACAGGAAGAAGTGTCGGTTCTCCTCATAGTCAGAGACATCGATTTCAAAGGGTGTCAGCTGTACGCCACCTTTTGACGATACACTTTTGGATGATGACTTCTTTTGTGAGAAAACAGTTTGCAGGTTGAGCTTTCCAAACTGCATGTCCGTTCTGAGACCAAAGAGCGATGATGCACCACGTACCAACGAGTTGTTGGAGGGGAACGAGATATTACCTCCCTCTACCAATTTGATGATTTCGTCTTCCTTTCCTTCATATTTGAGCTTCAGGTTCTGTGTGTCGAAGTCGAATGTAGCATCTGTGTTGTAGTTCAGGTTCATGTTCACCTTGTCGCCTACTTTTCCATTGACGCTGAGGTTGATTTTCTCATCAAAGTCGATGGTGGTCGTCTTACGGTTACGGATAGGCAATGACGGATTGTCGATATTCTTCAAGGTAGCACCGAATTTCAGTTCGGCAGAACCCTGTGTCTTGATGCGCACACCACCAGGACCGAAAATTTTCTCAGCAGGTCCTAAATCGAAATGCATATCCGTGAAGTCGAATTTCTCTTTGCCCTGTTGCTTGCGTACTTCCTCGGTCTTTGAACGGTAGAAGTCGCCCCAGCTCTTCCGCTCGCTCCACTTCATATATTCCTCCTGCGTCATCATCACAGGTGTTGCTACGTAGGTGCCGCCGATCTTGTAGCCGATGACATAACGGTCGAGACTGTCGTTATACTCCACCGTCTGTTTCATGTTGTCAGGACGCTGCAAATCGAAGATGCCCTGGTCCAAGTCATCGTAGGTGATAGGAGTTGTTCGCTGTACAGGCCAACGGGGGTGCAGCAGCGAGTCGGGAATCTCCTCTTCGTCAATCTCTACATCCACAAACTTCTGTTTCGTGGTATCAGGAGGAGCCTCTTGAAGGTCGGGGGGTGAGGGTTGAGGATTGAAGGATGCGTGATATCCTACAGACATGATGTGTCCTGCTGCCACAGCAATAAAACTGTAACAGAGCCAGGTCAACATGACCAAATAGATATTCTTCCTATTCCTCATTCCTTTCTTTTACTCGTTCCTTTTTGCCGAAGGCTTCCTCCTCGCCCCTTGGAGAGGGGGTTAGGGGGTGAGGCTCTTACTTCACTCTCTTCAATGCCTCTTTCACAACCTGTTCAACAGGCAGGTCGGGTTGTTCGGTCAGAATTTGTGTGACCACCTTTGCGGATGGTGCAGGCGAGAAGCCCAGCATGGTGAGTGCTGATACAGCCTCGTCTCTGATGCTGGTGTTGATGGTAGCAGCACCAGGCGTATTGCTAACGTGCAGTTCCTCCGCAATACCCAGCGACATGATTTTGTCGCGCAGGTCGATGATGATACGCTGGGCAGTCTTCAAACCAATACCCTTAACTCCCTTCAGCATACGTTCATCGCCGTTGGCAATGACATTGCACAACTCTGAGGGTGATAGCGACGACAGGATCATCCTGGCCGTATTTGCTCCCACGCCACTGACGGTAATCAATAATTGGTACAGGGAACGTTCCTGCTTGTTGATGAATCCGAACAAAGTAAAAGAGTCATCACGTCCACCAGTAACCAAAACCTCGTGAACAAAGAGTTTGACGGGTGTGCCGTTGCCTTCCTTGTTCGTTTTTGTGCGTAAAGCCTCATACGTGTTGAGCGAAATGTTAAGCGCATACCCTACACCACCGGCTTCAATGACTGCCAGCGCAGGTGTCAGGTCGGCGAGTTCGCCCCTGATGTATTCAATCATGTCTTCTCCTTTTTGTATATATACGTTTAAACTAACGGCACAACGTTACGGTTTATTGTATTTGCGGCTGATTTTTAGAAAAACCATACTGTCCATACCTAAGCCTCACCCCTCTAATCTCTGGGGCAGGGGGCAAGGAGCAAGGGGCGAGGAGCAGATTGGATTATCAGGGGAAGATATGGGAGGTGATGGTAACAAAATGTAGGCAAAAGGTAAAAAATTTAAGAAAAAAGTAAGGTTATATACGAAAAATGTGTAATTTTGCATCCGAAAAAGCAAATAATAGCTAATAGTTCATTATTAAATATGTAGAAAAATGAAGAAAATCAGAGCAGCCGTTGTGGGATACGGCAACATTGGAAAGTTTACTGTTGAGGCACTGGAAGCCGCTCCAGACTTCGAGATTGCTGGTATCGTACGCCGTAAGGGTGCTGAAAATAAGCCCGCAGAGCTGGCGCAGTATGATGTCGTCAAAGATATCAAGGAGTTGAAAGACGTTGATGTGGCGATTCTCGCTGCACCAACCCGTTCTTGTCCTGAGTTTGCCAAAGCAATCATTCCACAGGGTATCAATACCGTTGACTCGTTTGATATTCATACAAGTATCTTGGATTATCGCAGTGAGATGATGCCTATCTGCAAACAAGCCGGAAAGGTGAGTGTCATCGCAGCAGGCTGGGATCCGGGTTCCGATAGTATTGTACGAACGCTGATGCAGAGCTTGGCTCCTAAAGGTCTCAGCTACACCAACTTCGGACCAGGTATGTCGATGGGGCACAGCGTGTGTGTACGTTCGAAAGAAGGTGTGAAGAATGCACTGTCGATGACGATTCCTTTGGGTGAGGGAATCCATCGCCGTATGGTCTATGTGGAGTTGGAAGATGGTGCCAAACTCGAAGATGTAACGGCTGCCATCAAGGCTGATCCCTATTTCGCCAATGATGAAACCCACGTCTTTGCTGTTCCTTCTGTCGATGAAGTAAAGGATATGGGACACGGTGTAAACCTTGTACGCAAAGGTGTGTCGGGCAAGACCCAGAACCAACGACTGGAATTCAATATGAGTATCAACAACCCAGCGCTGACAGCACAGGTGCTCGTCAATGTGGCTCGTGCCTCAATGCGCTTGCAACCAGGTTGTTATACGATGGTAGAGATTCCTGTAATCGATATGTTGCCAGGCGAGCGCGAAGAGCTGATACCGCATCTCGTATAATATTGTAATCCATCATAAAATCCCGCATTTCCTGATAATCAGTATTCGGTACAGGAAATGCGGGATTTTATTCAAATACTCCTGTATAGGCACATTTGACACTGTGATTCACCTAATCACTTTTTGAAGTAAAAGTTTGCCCTTTGGTTAATTTTGTCACTCAACAAATGAAATGCGAGCATTTCGATGCCAAAAATATGTAAAATAGTTGTGTAGTTTTCAAATTATCACTATATTTGCACCAATAACTTGAATTTAAAACTACTACTATAAGAAATGGACGATAAAACAAGAGTGATACAATCAGGCGAGGCGAAGCGTGATGCTTCGTCGATGCTGCTTGTGGGAACAACATTGCAGATGGGTAAATACCGCATTGATCGCTACCTATCGTCAGGCGGTTTTGGAAATACCTATGAGGCAACTAACCTGGAGTTTGATGAGAAGGTAGCCATCAAGGAGTTCTTTATGAAAGGCATCACCGAACGTGATGGCGATACCGACAGTATCAGTGTAAGTAATTTAGCCAGCAAGCCCATCTTCGATGAACAGTTGGACAAGTTCAAGAAGGAAGCACGACGCTTGCGAAAGCTGAAAAGTGACTATATCGTTCAAGTGCACGACCTGTTCGAAGAGAACGGTACGGCATACTATGTGATGGACTTCGTGAATGGAGAATCCTTGAAAGAGCGATTGGAAGCACTCGGCAGACCGCTGACAGAAGAAGAGGTGAAGAAATTCCTGCCGCAGATATTGAAAGCGCTGGAGGATGTGCACCGTCAGCGTATTTGGCACTTGGATATCAAACCTGCCAACATCATGGTGGATGTAGAAAACAATGCCAGACTGGTCGATTTCGGTGCCAGCAAGCAGATGAAGATAGAGGGTGGGGGAGCAACAACGAATACCGCACCCAGCTATACCGCCGGTTATGCGCCCAGTGAACAGATAGACGGACGAATGGACTTGGTGGGCAACTGGACTGATATCTATGGGTTAGGTGCTACCATCTACAGGCTTATGAGCGGCAACAAACCGCCGATGTTGTCTGACATCATCAGCGACAAAGAACGGGCTTTCAACTATCCTCAACAAGTATCTCCTGAGATGCAGGAACTGGTGGTGTGGATGATGCAGGTTGACCGTACTAAACGACCACAAAATGTCGGTGAAATCAAGGATTTTATCTCACAACGTGGCGGAATGGGTATGTATCCACCAGCATTTCCAAAAATCCTACAGCCAGAACAAGAGCCTGTAGTGGAGACTCCTACTCCTGAACCTGTAGTGGAGACACCTACCCCTGAACCTGCTGTGGAGGCATCTACTCCTGAACCAGCAGCACAACCTCCTGTTCTTCCGCCGATGCCTCCGGCACCGCCAACTCCAGTACCTGTTGATGAATCGACAGCGTTGTCGGAAGCTCAACCGGAACCGGAGCCAGAATCAATTCCGGAACCAGTTCCTGAACCGGAGCCACAGCCGCAGCCAATTCCAGAACCGCAGCCGGAGCCGCAGCCAATTCTAGAACCGAAACCGCAGCCAATTCCAGAACCGAAACCGCAGCCGGAGCCAGTTCCAGAACCGGAACCAGAGCCTGTTCCTGAACCAGAACCGGAACCAGAGCCTGTTCCTGAACCAGAGCCGGAACCAGAGCCTGTTCCTGAACCAGAGCCGGAACCAGAGCCAGAACCGGAACCGGAGCCAATCAAGGAGGAACCCGAAACACCTCCTGTAGCTCCTCCAGTAGTTCCTCCAGTAGTTCCTCCAGTTGAACCTCCAGTTGAACCCGTACAGCCTAAACTTAAGAAGGAAAAAGGCAAAAAGGGCAAGAAAGAGGAGGAGCAAGCAGCTACGGATGAAACTGCTGTGGCCGTTGGCAAGCAACCTGCAGCTGAACAGCCAGGATCCAAGCAACCTGTTGCAGAACAGCCTGTGGATAAGCAATCTGTTGCGGAGCCTAAGAAGAGCAATAAAAAGATGATATTGTCCTTTGCTATCGGAGGCGTTGTATTAGGTTTAATCATCGGAGGCGTGTTCTTCTTCCTCAAGAAAGAAAACAAGTCTGATGCTCCCGCCAACGTGTCGAAGGCATCAGTGGAAACAGTCACCAACCAGCCTGCTTGGGGCTTGTATCAGAATGGCGAGCAACAAGATACCATTCGTTTCACTTATACAGGTCCGATGGCTGACGGCAAGCCCAACGGACAAGGAAAAGGTGTCTATGAGATGGGTGACTACGAAGGCAACTATGTGAACGGCATTCGTGAGGGACAAGGTAAGTTCACTTTCACCAGCGGCGAAAGCAATGGTGACACCTTCGAAGGAAAGTTCAAGAACGATATGTTTGACAACGGCGATTACTACGATGCGAGTGAAAAGCAAATCTTCAAGGGCGACTTCAAAGACGGCAACTTCTATAATGGAGAGTGGCTCAACGAAGACGGTTCGCACTTCGCCAATGTGGTAAACGGACAAGAAAAATAATAAAGGAGAACGAATATGAATACAACGAAAAAATCAAGAAGGAATATGTTGTTGGCGCTGGCTATCCTCGCCGGCAGTATGACGGCAGGTGTGGCTCAGGCTCAGCATACCAGTACATCGCGCAACAAGGGAGAAACGACAACAACACCGGCGAAAAGTGGTAACACCTCTACGAAGAAGGGGAAAACTTCCACATCCTCTTCGTCGTCAGGTATCAGAACTTATACGGAGTCATCGGTGAAGACAACCACCAAGACGACGACCTATTCCTTTAATGGTCATGGCCCGAATGATGCTCCTGCATTCGTGTTCTATGACAATCCGATGGGTCTGGTTACCGGCACCTCCAGGGAGACCACCTATAAGGAGATACAGAAGTTCCTGAAGAAACAGTATCCGAAAATCAAGCGTGATGAGAAGAAGAACGATTACATCAAAATGTCTCCGTCACAAGGATACTATATGTCGTATTGCGGTATCGTGCCGGATTATATCCAGACAAACTTCGTAAACAAAAAGATTCACAGCTACTCCTATTACTATGTTTTTTCTAAGCAAGAGTACAAAGAGCATGACGTGAAGTCGTTTGTGAAAAAGATGCAATACGAGCTGGACGGTCGAGGTGTGAAGATGAAGGAGGTTGCACCTGATGGCCACAACAGCTATCGTGCCACTCATGAGGGTGACAAGAATGTGGCATTGACTTACGAAGACTTAGGACAATACTATGGTGTACAGTTGTGGGTATCGTATTGATACCTACAACTGTATGAATAGCTTTTTTAGAAACTCTTTACGAAGCGTTCCAGTAATTCCCTGTGGTGACCAGGCAGCACAACGTGGTGGTTGCCAATAGGATTCTTCATGAAATAAACAGTCTGTGTCTTGTCACTCAGCTGAATAACCTGCTGTGTACGACACAGGTCTGGTTCTGCCTGATTGCGAACGAGGGTTCCCTCTGCAATAAACCAACGATTCAGACGAGCAGAAACCTTGAAGATTGTAATATCCCCTTCTTTCATATAGCCTCTGATACCGATACCGATGCCTGACTCAAAGTGGGTGTCTAACTCATAACGCTCCACCATGTTAAGTGGAATGGTGCAGTGGGCAAACAGCATCTCGCCCGTCTCCGGGTCAATTTGGGCTGGGTTTGCCTGGAAACCAGAAACACCAATCAGCGCACGTGCAATCATCATCGTTATCAACGTAGGAATATCACCCTCACAGCCAGCAACGATCCCATCTTGATTGAGTTTGGCCAAAGCCAGACAGCCTGTGTTCTTCATGCTGGTTAGCAGGTCGAAGCAACGCAGGGTGAGTCCTTGCAATTGATAGTCTTCGACCAACTGTTTCAAACCGCGATAGATACGGTTGGCACCAGGCAATGCCTGTTGGATAACTGGATTGTCGCTATGCTCGGCAGGAGTCTCGTCTGTCAGCGCATCAATGCGTTTCATCAGTTCTGTCATCGGAATCGGGATGATTGATATCCCTGACAACATTCGTACTGTTTCGGCGTTTGTATGACTGGAGATCAGCCAATCGGAAGGCTCTCCCACCATTCCTAAACGACAGCCAGCCAATTGTTTGCGGGCCTTGCCCACTTGCTCCAGTAATTTGATACGCTGACTGATATAGGCAGATGAGCCATGAATGATTTCTCCTCTGACATGCTGCTGACGCAGGTAAGAGAGGATTTCCATAGAGGCTGACAGTGAATTACTCTTGCCGGAAGTGAGCAGGTAGATGGTTCGCTGCTTTTTCAAGAGGTCGAGCAACATAGGCTTGAAGATTCCCTCTGTGCCACCCGTACGTACATAGATAAGGTCAAGGGCATGGGTACCGTAGTCGGAGAAGTCGTCGTTTTTGAAGTCGTATTCAATAGACAGACTACCTAAAAACTCATTTGTTGCTGCTTGGATAGCTCGCTCATCGTGCAAAGCTGATGTCAAAGTATAGATGGCGATATTCATGGTGATAAATAATAAATGTAAAGATTAAGGTTTTAAAAAGTGCGCCTGACAGGAATCGAACCTGCACGTCGTAAGACACTAGATCCTAAGTCTAGCGCGTCTGCCAATTCCGCCACAGGCGCCTTTTTATTGTGTCGACACTTGGATTCGGACCAAGGACCCCCACCATGTCAAGGTGATACTCTAACCAACTGAGCTATGCCGACATTTCGTTTGCGGGTGCAAAGATACGATTAAGTGAGCGAAAAACAAAATAAATTCTTTTATTTTTTTCCGAACGAGAGTATCTTCGTGGCGTAGCCTCAAAGGTTGTGCAACCTACCTTATTCAAAACCTACTTTCCTGACTGCATCAATGCCCTCGCATATTCGATGATGGTATCGCGACCATTAGCGAAATCTTCATCGGTGAGGCTCACCCAATGGTCTGGCGTGATCCCGAATTCAGTACATTGCTTGTTTCTGTCATACATAGGACAAGCTGAAAAGCGAACCGACCATCCGTTGGGCAGACTGCTGAAGAAAGGCATTCCTGCACCACCGCCCGTCTGGTCGCCAACGGTGGTTACATTCGGACAGCATTTCATGTATTTGACAAACTCATTGGCGGCGCTGAAGACAGAGCGGTTGGTTAGTACGACAACCTTCTTCTGCCACCGTATTCCCTTGCTGGGCTTCAACCGTTGCTCTTCCATACTGGAAAAGTCGTTGTGTCCTTTGCCCCTCTTGTGCTGTATATATCCCACAAGCCGTTCCTGATTGGTGAAACGCGCTGCCAACTGTTCGGCGTTCGTCAACTGTCCACCGCCATTGTTGCGTACATCGATAATCAATCCGTTGCAAGGTGCCAGATAGCTCAATACATCATCGAGATTGCCCTCACCCATACCGTTGTTGAATGATCCGCAGTAGATGTAGCCGATGTTGTCGCCAAGGATGCGGTAGCTGAGTGCACTCGCAATGCGATAGTCGGTACCCATATAGCGGCGATAAAGGCTGTCTGAGAAATTCTGCGGAAAGTCTTCGTGCCACGACCAGTTGCGTGCGATGTCGAATGACGAATACAAGTTCACGTGGCCGTCGCGCAGTTCACTGAGCATATTGGCGAGCACCTCAAACTCCTGCGACTCCGTCATAGTGTTGTTGAACTGCTTACGGTAGCGTTGATAGACTTCCTGCCAGTCAACACCTAACGTTTGTTGCTTGTACTCAAAGAAACAATAGTGCTCATCCATGATTCGCCACAGTGCCTCGAAGTTTCCTTCGGGTGTATCAGCATATTCCTCCTCATCAACACAGGAGGTGAGAATGGGTAAAAGGCATAAGGGTAAAAGAGTAAAAAGATAAAAAAGACGGGATCGTTTCATTGGATGATGGTGTTAGAAGTCTCCCCTCAAGGGGGAGGTTGGAGGGGACTTTATAACATTTTCGTAATACCTATTATAAATAGGTGGGAGTACTGGTGCATTTTCAGGTTGTTGACTTTTGCCTGCTGATAGTCGCCAAAGTAACCTACTCGTAGCCAAGTGCGACTCCATTTCCGCGTGGGTTTGAAGTCGAAGCACAACAGCTGCCGCAGCGACGGGGTGCAACCGATGGTTGTCGGAACGATGTTATGGTCGTAGTTGCCCTCGTTGAAAATCTCATAATATGACTGTCCATAGTTGGGCGAGAACATCACACCCACCAAGGGTGCCATTGCTTCATAGCGCACAACAAACGGCATCGACTTGATATGTGAGCGGTAGGAGGCTGCCACCGATGGTGCTAAGTTGACAGCAGCTCGTGCCTGTGCTGGGTTGTTGTTGTTACGGGTGTTATACAGGAAGCCTAAGTTTACGTCAATACCTGCACCTGCTTCTAACCGCAGCTTCCGGTCGCACAGCCACCAGTTGTAGCGCAGATGATATTGGAAATTGTACATTCCCCCGATTTCATCGTTGTTGTCAGCACGGTTGTTGACAAACGACAGTTCTCCTTGATGGATAACGGTCTGCGAGATGTTCTTCCAATGGGTGGGACGCGAGCAGTGATTGACATACCGCACGTCGATACCATGATATTTCTCTGCTGACAGATAGGTGTCGAGGATATTGGTTGGACCGATTGCAATCATGTTCGACTGGAATCGGCTCAGACTGTCGGTCTGGGCTGAGGCAGACAAGAACGGCATCATCAACAGCCATAGAAAAACAAGCTTCTTATTCATCAGGGAACAGGTTTAGTTGTCCTTCCATTTCGTCGCGGATGCGCTGCTCACTCATTCCTCGTTCCGACAGCGGAGGAAGCTCTTTTGGCTTCTGAGGCATCTCCAGCTTTTCTGCATTTTTCTCAACTTTTTGGGCCTCGGAATCCTCTAAAGACTCAGCATTCTCGTCATCCTCCGGCTCCGGTTCAGGTTCAGGAAAACGGGTGGGTTCCAGTTCTTCTATCTTCTCCGTCTCCCAGGTGGTCAGGCGCTTGCCGTGAGCTTTGAAGCCTTTCACTCCAATAAACTCTTCCACATCGATTTCCATCGGCTGACGGTGTGCGTCGTTGCCTCCGAAGGTGATCTGAATGCGCGGATATACCTGGTCGCTGAGCAGGATAGACTGCGAGTTGACATTTTCGCCCAAGTAGTTCTGGTGCTTCTTGACAGCCTCCATCAAGAAACGTTTGATGTAGGGATAGCCTTTGTTGTCGGCATCATAGAGCACAGCCGTCCACACCTTTGTTTCGTCAAACTTCTCAATGCGTACGATATTGCTCTCATAGTGGTTGTTCACATCGATATTCGTCAGATAGAACTCACCATTGTCGAGGACAACAAGGATGCTTTCGTCATCGTTGAACTCACCCAGGAACCGTCCGTGCTCTTCGTAGTTGATGCGGTTGACGTCAGGGTCGAACCATACTTTTCTGCCGCCAAGGGTGGAGTGTCCGTGACTCTTCAGGCTGATGCGCTGAACAGGGAACTTCGTCAACAGGTTTCCCTTGCTGCTGCGCCCCTTGATGCTGATTTCCGAGAAATCTTTGATCAGGAAGATGTTGCGCTTCTTGATGGTCGGGTCGAGGGTAACCTTGATGCTCTCTGCCTCGCCGTTGGGGTTGGCCGTAAAATAGATGACGCGCGAACCGGGCTTGCCTTGTGTGAGGTCGTACTCTTTCTCGCGAGTGATAGCCGGCACGTTGAATCGTTTGATATAATAGTAACCGCCCTTGCCGTCGCGATAGACGGCATTGTAGATGGTGCGCTTGTCGTTCTTCTTGAACACTTGCACATGCATGATGTTCTTGCCGACAAAGGTTTTCTCGCTGACGCGGATGACCTTGTATTTTCCGTCTTTGTAGAAAATAATGATGTCATCGATGTCTGAGCAGTTGCAGACAAACTCGTCTTTCTTCAGTCCTGTGCCGATGAATCCTTCCTGACGGTTGATATAAAGCTTCTGGTTGGCTTCCACCACCTTCGTGGCCTCGATGGTTTCGAAGTTTCTGATTTCTGTCAGACGTGGATGGTCGGCACCGTATTTGCTCTTGATGAACTCGAACCAGCGAATGGTAACATTGGTCATACGGCTCAAGTCCTTGTTGATGTCTTTGATTTCTTCCTCGATGCGGGCAATGAGTTCGTCGCTCTTGTCCTTGCTGAATTTCGCAATGCGCTGCATCTTGATTTCCAGCAGGCGCAGGATGTCTTCCTTGCGCACTTCACGGATAAACTGCGGATAGAACGGGGTGAGCCGTTCGTCGATATATTCACAAAGGGCATCGGTAGAGGTGGC
This sequence comes from uncultured Prevotellaceae bacterium, assembly GCA_902803475.1. Taxonomy (GTDB): domain Bacteria; phylum Bacteroidota; class Bacteroidia; order Bacteroidales; family Bacteroidaceae; genus Prevotella. The sequence continues at coordinate 3,447 of CADCPZ010000119.1, read as the reverse complement.
GTTCTCAAAGGGTTTCCCTTTGTAGATGCGCTCCTCGATGAAGATGCGCTCCAGTGAGGCAAAGAACAACTGTTCTTCCAGTTCTGCCTTGCGTATCTCCAACTCCTTGCGCAACAGTTCCTTCGTGCTGTTGACAGAATGTTTCAGCACGTCGCTCACCGTTAGGAAGCAAGGCTTATGGTCTTCGATGACACAGCAGTTGGGCGAGATATTGATTTCGCAATCCGAGAAGGCATACAGGGCATCAAGGGTCTTGTCGGATGATACGCCTGGTGCCAGATGAACAAGGATTTCTGCCTCTGCTGCCGTGTTGTCTTCCACCTTCTTGGCCTTGATTTTTCCTTTTTCGATGGCTTTCAGGATGGAGTCGATGAGGGTAGAGGTGTTCTTTGAAAAAGGTATCTCGCGGATAACGAGCGTCTTGTTGTCGAGTTTCTCTATCTTGGCGCGAACCTTCAGCACACCGCCGCGCTGACCGTCGTTGTATTTGCTCACGTCGATGCTGCCGCCAGTGGGGAAGTCGGGATACAAGTGAAACTCTTCGTTACGCAGATAGCTGATGGCAGCCTCGCACAACTCCACGAAGTTATGTGGCAGTATCTTCGTTGACAGACCGACGGCAATACCTTCGGCTCCTTGCGCCAACAGCAACGGGAACTTAACGGGAAGCGTAATAGGCTCCTTGTTCCTGCCGTCATAGGAAAGCTGCCACTCGGTGGTCTTCGGGTTGAAGACGGTGTCTAAGGCAAATTTAGACAAACGGGCTTCAATGTATCGGGGCGCTGCCGCACGGTCGCCGGTGAGAATGTTGCCCCAGTTGCCCTGCATGTCGATGAGCAGCTCTTTCTGTCCCATCTGCACCAGAGCATCGCCGATAGAGGCATCGCCGTGGGGGTGGAACTGCATCGTGTGCCCCACGATATTGGCTACCTTGTTGAATCGGCCGTCGTCCAAACGCTTCATCGAGTGCATGATGCGACGCTGAACGGGCTTGAAACCGTCTTCTATATGGGGAATGGCGCGATCCAGAATGGAATAGCTGGCGTAATCCAGGAACCAGTTCTGGTACATGCCGCTCAGATGGCGCACAGCAGAAGCATCGAAACGACTCACAGGGTGATAGTCAGAGTGGATATCTTCCACCTGCTCTGTCTCTTCTTCTTGAATGTGTTCGTTATCTTTGATTTCTTCGTCCATGTAGAGGGTTATCTGTTAAAAAGCTTTCTTGAATTGGATCTTTCCGAATTTCTTGAAATCAAGGCTTTCAATCTCAATCAGGTTCTCATGGCGAGCTTTGCCGATGAGCTTCAAAGCCGTCTTCTCGTTTACTTCTAAATGCTGCTTCAAACCTTTAATCAGGCGATTCTGTGAAATCACAGGCTTCTCGGCTTCATTGAAAATAAGGTCGATGGTAGCCTTGAGCTGTTCTACATTGTTGTGTAAACTCAGACGATGATGGAATTTGTAAAGAACAAGTCCAATTCCAATCAGGAAAACAATTCCTACAATTAATACGGCTTTCATTATTGTTTGGTTTAGAAATTTCTTCGCAAATTTACAACTTTTTTTTAAAAAAACACACCAACGTATAAAAAAAATCGTAAATTTGCACCAAAATATTCTATCTAACCATCAAAAAACATTCAAATCTATGACGGAAAACAATCAAAAGGTACCTGTAGAGGAACACAAAAATTCTGAACAGGAATCGCGCTTTGAACATGGCAGACACATCACGGGGGGATTCTTAGGCCCACTTTTAGCAATACTTATTTGGCTGATACCTATCGAAGGACTGACGCCTGAAGCTCACAAACTGCTTTCTATCGTCGTCCTAGTGGCAATTTGGTGGATCACAGAACCAGTGCCCATCCCTGTCACATCGCTGGTAGGACCAACGCTCTGCGTCGTCTTCGGCGTTGTGAAGATGAAAGAAGCTTTCGCTGCTTTCGCCAATCCGATGATCTTCCTCTTCATGGGCGGCTTTATCATCGCCAAAGCAATGACGGTCAACGGACTCGACAAGCGTATCGCATACGGCATCATGTCGATGAAATGGGTGGGAGACAGTCCGCGACGCATCTTCCTGGCCATCGGTTTGGCGTGTATGCTGTGTTCCGGATGGATTAGCAACACCGCTACGGCTGCCATGATGTTCCCCATCGCCCTGGGCTTGTTGGAGGCTATCAGGGAGATGATGGCGCACAAAGGGAAAATCATCAACCTACATACTTATAAATATGCTACCGGGCTGATGCTGATGACGGCCTACGCCTGCTCTATCGGTGGTGTGCTCACACCAATCGGAACGCCGCCAAACATCATTATGATTGGCTTCCTCGACCAGTTGGCTAATACGCATATCTCCTTCTTCAGCTGGATGATATGGGGCTTCGTGGCAATGGTATGCTATTTCATTATCACCTATATAGTATTAACGCGTATGTTCCCTGCCGACATCAAGCGTATCGAGGGAGCACAGGAACTGATTGCCGAAAAGGTGAGAGGACTGGGCAAATGGACGCTCGCACAGAAGAATACGCTCTTCGCTTTCCTCGTAGCTGTGGTGTTGTGGGTAACACCAGGTATTATCAGCTTGTGTGACGGTACCGACAGCGAACTCCTGAAGGCATATAACAGCATCCTGCCGGAAGCAGCTGTTGCAATGATTGGTGCCCTGTTGCTGTTCTTCTTGCCTGCCGACAAAAAGTTCAAGAATAAAACGCTTACATGGCGTGAGGCTTTAGCTGGTATCGAGTGGGGCACATTGCTCCTTTTCGGTGGCGGACTCGCAATGGGTGGTATGATGTATTCTACGGGTCTTTCTGCATGGATTGGACAATTGATTATCGAGAGTCTTGGAGGTAATCCGTCTGAGTACGTCTTCGTCGCAGTCTTCTGCGTGATGGCGCTCCTGCTTTCCGAGCTGACGTCTCATACGGCAGCCACCAATATGATTGGCCCGTTGGCGATTGGCGCAGCACTCTCGGCTGGTTTCAACCCCGTGCCTGTTGCAGTGGGTGTCGCACTTTCGTCATCGCTCGGCTTCATGCTGCCTGTCAGCACACCGCCGAATGCAATCGTTTATTCCAGTGGATATGTGCCCATCACGAAGATGATCAAGACGGGTGTCTATATCGATTTCATCGGTATCTTCTGCATCACAATCCCCATTGTCCTCTATCTCGTCAACCTGATATTGGGCTAATCCTCTCTTTCTGAATCGTCAAAAAGACTCTTCAATATTCAAACTACCCATTTCGTCCACACGATGAAATGGGTAGTTTTTATGCCTATTCGTGAGTATCTTTGCGTATTTGGTATTTTCCGCATACTTTTCTTGCCTCTCTCAAAACAATAACTTTTTGCCAAAATGAAATTCTCTAGAGAATTTTTTGTAAGAGGATAGCTATTGCAACAAATTCTCTAGAGAATTTTGTCCAAAAG
>CADCPZ010000118.1 GCA_902803475.1 uncultured Prevotellaceae bacterium | reverse complement strand
GAAATATACCGACTGGGCCAATCGTTCTGACATCAAAGCAGAACTGCAGATGGACTTGATTCTGATATTGGCAGAGCATGGTTATCCGCCAGTTCCACAGGACGAGGTGTTCAAGGAAATCTTTGAGCAGGCAGAAAACTTCAAGAAATACGAGCAGGAAGAAGATCCTAAAGAAGTAGTTCCTGCCACGTCTCGCATATTAGAGAATGTTGAGGATGACCGGGATGTGCGCAATCTCATCTTCAATCGCCTATACATGGATGCAAACATTAGTGATGGAGAATTGCAACGTGAGGTTATCGAACTCTATGGTGAACGTTATCCAGATATGTCGCTCAATGACTGGCGTCATATCATCGAGGCATATACTCCGATGGTCAGAGATGCTTCAGGATCTAAGGCAAAGGAAGTGTCGATGCAATTTGAACAGTTAAGTATGGCTGCAGAATCTCTTGAAGAAGCAGATAAAGACGAGTAATGAATAGGATAGTACTTATTGGAAACGGGTTCGACTTAGCACATGGTCTCAATACCAAATATGAAGATTTAGATCTTGTGCAGAATATTAGCCGAAACTTCACAGATATGAAACTGATGAGGGATCGGGTAGTAAATAAAACATATCGTGAACCTCTCTCTAAATAATGAGATTATCTTTGCATACGATATGGACAATACAAACGAAATTTAAGCAAATAACCACATTGTATGTATAATTATTCGGAAAAGTGGAATATTTATTGTTACTATACAGCAAAAAAATGAAAAATAGACTGTCAGACTGACAGGAACGCTGTGTGTCAGTGAGTTGCAGTCTTTTAAGACTGACAGAGACTGACAGGAGACTGACAGGTCTTGGAGGGTAAAAGGTATGCTTTTACACAAAATTCTCTAGAGAATTTGTTGCGATAGCTATCCTCTTACAAAAAATTCTCTAGAGAATTTTATTTTTGCAAAAAGGAATTGTTTTGAGATAGATATGAGTCTGAAAACGAGAGTTATCCATTTGATTGCCAAATTTTTACAAGTGTAATCAAGATTTGATAAAATGACCCCAAAAAGGGGTGAAAATCGGCTTAAAACTGGCAAAATGAGCGCTAAAAAGGGCGAAAACTGGATTGAAAATTGCAAAAAGTAACCCAAAAACTACGTTTCGTTTGTAGAATTTAGAGAAAAACGCATGAATATGATGGATATTTATGCAATGTCACACTTCCGCGATTACCTCGATCTCTACCAAAGCAAGCTTTCATTTCCATTACTCCTTTTAATCTTTTGTGATCCCGAAGGGATTAAATATCCCAAGCCCTGCCACAGGCAGCTCTTACATTCAAACAAAAAGGACTACAACTGAAAACAAGTTTTCGTCGCAGCCTTTTTATTTGAATGTGATCCCGAAGGGATTCAAACCCTTGACCTTCAGAACCGGAATCTGACGCTCTATTCAGCTAAGCTACGGGACCTAAGCGGGTGCAAAGGTAATATATTAAATTGAGAATTGAGAATGGTGGATTGAAAATTTTGATTTGTTAAACGTTGAAGGGAGAAGACAAAATGACGTTAAATGTATCGATTTGCTATCAAAGTGCAGAAAAAATCGGCGATTTTGCTTGCATATCAATTTATTCTTTATACCTTTGCAGGCGCAAATTGTAATTAACAGGTAAGAATAATGAGCAAATTGATTAAGCCTGAGGGGTATAAGGCGCTGATGGATATACGCCAGACAGAACAGGGTATCAAACAAATTAAAGAGTTTTTTCAGATGAATCTCTCGACAGAGCTTCGGCTTCGTCGTGTGACTGCTCCTTTGTTTGTGTTGCAAGGTTTGGGTATCAACGATGACCTGAACGGTGTGGAACGCCCAGTAACTTTCCCCATCAAGGATTTGAATGATGCAAAGGCCGAGGTGGTTCATTCGCTGGCAAAGTGGAAACGTCTGACTTTGGCAGAATACGAGGTGGAACCAGGCTATGGTATCTATACGGATATGAATGCGATACGCGCAGATGAAGAATTGGATAACCTACACTCGCTTTATGTGGACCAGTGGGACTGGGAGGCTGTGGTTACCAAGGACCAGCGCACGCTGGAGTTTCTGAAAAACATTGTTGAACGAATCTATTCGGCAATCCGCAGAACAGAGTACCTGACGTGTGAGACTTATCCGCAGATAAAACCGTTCTTACCAGAAAAAATTCATTTTATCCATAGTGAGGACTTGTTGAAGATGTATCCTGACAAGACACCGAAAGAGCGTGAGGATGCTATCTGCAAGGAGTATGGTGCTGTGTTTATCATCGGCATTGGCGGTAAATTGGCGAATGGTGAAAAGCATGACGGACGTGCACCAGACTATGATGACTGGTCAACGGTCGCTGAGAATGGAAAGAAAGGACTGAACGGCGATATCCTTATCTGGTATCCCGTGCTGGATCGTTCTTTTGAGTTGTCTTCAATGGGTATCCGTGTGGATAAGGAGTCGCTGTTGCGCCAGTTGAAACTGGAAGGTAAGGAAGATCGTATAGAGTTGTTCTTCCACCAACAATTGATTAACGACAAGTTGCCATTAAGTATCGGTGGTGGTATCGGACAGAGCCGCCTTTGTATGGTCTTGTTGCATAAAGCGCACATTGGAGAAATCCAAGCCAGCATTTGGCCTGATGATATGCGTGAAGCGTGCGAAAAGGCAGGGATGATGTTGATATAATCGCATTCCGTCTTTCCCTATAGGGGAGCGTGTTAGGCAAGATCCAATAAAAGAACTTCGGAGAGTTTTGCAATAGCAGGATTCTCCTTTTTTATTTTATCGAACAGTTCGTTTGGTCGCAATAGCGGTTTGATTTCCTCTTGTTTGGCAAGTCGAATGCTAATGGTGATATCGGCATTGTGTAACTCGTTGGCAAGGGTGATGCGTATGCGCTTCTTTATGTCCTCGATTTCTCGTTGCAGAATATCGTTCTCCGCTACAATCTCCACATGGGGATAGGTGGTGATGGAAGGTATGATATTCCGCATACGAGTAGCCAGTCCCTTGAGTTTGTCGATACTCTGCATGCGTTTACACATAGCATGCCACTGGAACAACAGATCGTCCTCGGTGAAAGGTTTCTTTTCTTCTTTGTTCTTTATCTCTAACTCTTGGGTCTCCGTACGGGTGCCTTTGCCGTTATTGAGTATATTGCTGAATGACATGCTAAGGCTTCCGAGAGTAATCTTCGGTTGAGCGGACTTAACCACCTTTGGTTCGTTGGGACTTTTGGCTTGAGAACTGTGGTTAGGCAGAGGCGTATTCTCGTCGGTTTTTCCAGATACACGTTTAGCCCCAGCCACCTGTGCTGCTGGTTCTGGCTTAACGGTCTGGAAAAGTTTTCTGAACAGGGATTTTAATCGCTTAGGGCTACGCCCCGCGCTTACCCCATCATCGTCGGGTTGCGTAATTTGTGCTACTTGGATGAGGGTGAGTTCCACCAGTAGCCGTTTGTTGGACGACTGTCGATATTCTACATCACACTGGTTCATCAGTTTCAGCGCCTTATATAAGAAAGGTGTAGGACAGTTCTGTGCCTGCTGTTGGTAGCGTTGGCGTTGCTGCTCGCTAACTTCCAGCAGCGGCAGCGTCTGTGGATCTTTCGCCATGAGGACATTGCGTACATGCGAAGCCAGTCCGTTGATGAGCAGTCCCCCGTCAAAACCTTTGTTGATGACGTTGTTCAGCAGCACCATGATGTCGGGCACCTTGTTTTCCAATGCCAAGTTGATGATGTTGAAGTAGTTCTCTGCATCAAGCACATTCAAGTCTTCAATCACCTTCTGATAGGTGATATTGCCTTGTGCAAAGCTTGCCGTCTGGTCGAAGATGCTCAACGCATCGCGCATTCCGCCATCGGCTTTCTCGGCAATCACCGCAAGGGCTTCTTCTTCGTATTGGATGCCTTCTTTCTCTGCCACCATCTTCAGATGGTTGACCGTATTGGCAACAGTCATGCGTTCGAAGTCATAAATCTGACAACGGCTCAGGATGGTGGGCAGAATCTTGTGTTTCTCTGTCGTTGCCAAGATGAATATGACGTGTGCAGGCGGTTCCTCCAGCGTTTTCAGAAAAGCGTTGAAAGCAGCCGTAGAGAGCATGTGTACCTCGTCGATGATAAACACTTTGTAACGGCCGACCTGTGGTGGGATACGCGTCTGGTCCATCAGCGACTTGATGTTTTCAACAGAGTTGTTGGAGGCAGCATCCAGTTCGAAAATGTTGTATGAACGCTGTTCGTTGAATGCCTGACAACTCTCACATTCGTTGCATGCCTCACCGTCTTCAGTTGGGTGCATACAGTTGATGGCTTTGGCAAAAATTCGAGCACATGTTGTCTTTCCTACACCTCGCGGACCGCAGAACAGATAGGCATGTGCCAGTTTTCCGCTTTTCACGGCATTCTTTAAGGTAGTAGTCAGCGCTGCTTGCCCCACAACCGAGTCGAATGTCATCGGCCGGTATTTACGTGCTGATACGATATATTCCATTTGCTTTTTGGTTTATTCTTGATTTTTGCTTGCAAATTTAGCATAAAAATCTGGTTGTTGCAATATTTTTGTTTTTTTTATTTGGGTGATTCGGCTGGTTTTGTTAACTTTGCTCGCAAAATACGAATAACGTGAGTAAGATAGCAAATAAAGTCTGGAGTTTCCTGAGTCATTTTAAATACCACATCGTGATTGTTGTGGGCGTTCTCATCGTTGGATTTGTCGATGAGAATAGTTTCGTACGTCGTATGGAATACGAATATCATATCGAGTCGCTGAAGGAGGAAATTAGCGAATATAAAGCTCGTTATGAGGCCGATTCCAAGCGTTTGAAGGATTTGGGGAAAGACCCGAAAGTCATTTCCAAGATTGCCCGTGAGCGTTATTTCATGAAAACGGATGATGAAGATATTTTTGTGTTGAGCGACGACGAGTCGTTGCTTCCAACCGTTCAGGATCATGAGACAGCTAAATAAATTCGAGAATTTTGTGTTTATCGTAGGCGGTGCCTTCATGGTGGTTGGTGTCGGCTGTTGTGTGTTTGATGTCTTCACGAAGATCATGTCACTGGTGTTCCTTGCAGGTACTTTGATGTTTGCCGGTATGCAAGCCCTTCAGCGCTATGAGGGAAAGAGCATCGTTATCCGTCGTTTGCGCCGTATCATGTTGATAGCAGACGTCTTGTTTGTTGTCGCAGGTCTGCTGATGGTGGAACATGCGTGGCAATGGCTGTTTCCCCACATGGCAACAACCCTTGACGGCTATGAAACATACATGCGTTATATCCATAACAATTGGGTAGTAGTATTGCTCGTTGCTGCCATATTAGAAATGTACACGATGCATCGTATTTCCAACGAACTATCCAAAGAAGACTGAAAAAACGCTAAAAGTGTGGTCGATTGTTTTAAATAGCATAAAAAAGTTTTTTTACGTCAGGAATCCGTTGTATTTTTGTCTCCTACGAACAAATACGTACAATATGAAGAAAGCGCTATACGCATTATTCACCATTTTGGTGTGCACGTCTTGTGCAAGTTCTTATAATATTCAAGGCACGTCCAGTATAGCTAACCTTGATGGCGAAAAGCTGTATCTGAAGGTTATGCAGGACGCGGATGTGAAGAATATAGATTCATGCGATGTGGTTCATGGACAGTTTGTGTTCACGGGTCCCATCGACACTGTACGTATTGCCAGTCTCTTTATGAATGATATCCAGGTGCGCCCCATTGTGTTGGAGCAGGGTGATATCACCATGCATATCGACTATACTTCCTATGACGTGAAGGGAACCCCGTTGAACGAGCGTATGACGACTTTCCTCAACGAGAGTAATAAGATTCAAAGCCAGTTGCGCGAATTAGGACAGGAAGAGTACGAGGGATATGCCAACAATAAGGATATGGATGAGGTATATTCCAGCATCAACAAGAAGATGGCGGCATTGGATGCGGAATATGAGAAGCTGCTCACCCAGTTTGTGGAAGATAATTTCGACAATGTATTGGGTCCGTGGGCGTTCAGTCTTTATGCCATCAGGTACCAATATCCTATGCTCGACGACTGGATTGAGTTTATCATGAGCAAGGCGACAGAAAAATTCAAGAACGATCCGATTATCCGCGACTACTACGAGGCTGCACTGAAGAACCAGAATATTATGAACGGAACGGAAACACCAGTCAATGCTGAACCAACAGCTCCGGCACCAGGTACAACAAGTGATGCTGCCGAGGCACCCAAGACTCCTGCAGAACTGGCTGGTGATACTACGAAGAGATAGCTCCTATGAAAACACTCATTGCAGGCGGTACAATCGTGAACGAAGGACGCATGTTTGATGGTTGCGTCGTCATAGAACATGACTGTATTGAGCAAATCATAGAAGGAATAGAAACACCCCGTGAACACTATGATGAAATCATAGATGCAACGGGTTGTTTTGTTTTACCAGGAATCATCGATGACCATGTTCATTTCCGTGAACCAGGTTTGACGGATAAGGCTGATATCCAGAGCGAGAGTCGTGCAGCTGCCTATGGTGGAGTAACCTCTTATTTCGAGATGCCGAATACCATTCCGCAGACCACTACGCAGGAAGCACTGAATGAGAAGTTTGCGTTGGCGAAGGAGAAGAGTTATGTGAACTATAGCTTTTTCTATGGGGCAACGAATGACAATTATGATACTTTTGAGAAACTTGACAAGACGCGTATTCCAGGTGTCAAGTTGTTTATGGGTTCCTCAACGGGAAATATGCTCGTAGATCAATACGGTTCGCTACTGAAAATCTTCAAGACGGCAGCAGAACTTGGTATCGTGATTATGGCACATTGTGAAGATACCGATACCATCAACCACAATATGGAACAGATGAAGAAAGCATACGGTGATGATCCTGCCGTGATGCTTCATCCTGTCATCCGCAGTGAGGAGGCATGTTACGAGTCCTCTGCATTGGCTGTTCACCTGGCCCAGACATTTGGTACCCGTCTGCACATCGCACATGTTTCTACTGCGAAAGAGCTGGAGCTGTTTCCAAAGAACCTAGAAAATCAAGACCATCCTACCTTGCCAACGATTACTGCTGAGGCCTGCATTGCTCACCTTTGGTTCTCCAGCGACGACTATCTGACGAAGGGAGCACTCATCAAGTGTAATCCGGCTGTGAAAACAGCCGACGACCGCGATGCATTGAGAAAGGCGCTGAATGACGGACATATTACAACGGTTGGCACAGACCATGCACCTCACCTGCTGTCTCAGAAGCAAGGTGGTTGCGTAAAGGCTGCCAGCGGTATGCCGATGGTGCAGTTCTCATTGGTGACGATGCTGGAACTTGTTGATGCCGGCGTATTGTCGATGGAACGATTGGTGGAACTGATGTGTCACAATCCGGCAAGACTGTTCAGTATAGCACAACGAGGTTATATTCGTAAAGGTTATCAAGCCGATATCGCCATCGTCCGCCGTAGTGAACCTTGGACGGTCACAGAGAATGTCATTCAGAGTAAATGTAAATGGAGTCCTATGATGGGACACGAGTACCATTGGATGGTGGAACACACCTTCTGCAACGGTCAGCATATATATAATAAGGGTGTTTTCGATGCGACATGTCGCGGAAAAGCAATCACCTTTCAACCGATGAGCCTATGATTGCACGTTATGCTATCCTGTTTTTTTACACGATGGGACTGGTTGTTATTCCACTCATCCTGTTCTTCCTGTGTCGTTGGCTGATGCCGAAGCGCTATGGACGGAAGGTGGGTGCAACCCTGGCGGCAGTCGTTATCTTATTGGTGGGATATGGAACCCTTTTCGGCTACACACATATTGAAGTGCGTCAGGTGAATTATGTCAGCAACGATCTGCCTGCGTCTTTTGACGGCTATCGTATTGTCTGTTTCTCTGATGCGCATGTCGGTTCGATAAGCGGTTTTCGTTCATCTTTCTTGCATGCTGCCGTCGATAGTATGCTGGCAAAGAAAGCCGATATGATTGTTTTTGTCGGCGACCTCCAGAATCTGGAGCCTGCAGAGTTGTTGCTTCATGAGAAGGAACTGAAGAGACTGCGTGCCCGTGATGGTGTCTATAGTGTGTTGGGTAATCACGACTATGCCATCTATCTCCCATTGAGCGACGAGCAGAAAACCGCCAACGAGGAAGCTGTTCAGAAGTTTGAGCGAAGCCTTGGATGGAAGCTGCTGATGAACGAGCATCGTGTGATCCGTCGTGATAGCGATTCTATCGTTGTTGCAGGAATGGAAAACTGGGGTGTGGTGAAACGTATGCCGCGTAGGGGAGATGTGAAGAAGACGTTGGCAGGTGTTACGGGCCATCCTTTCATCCTGATGCTGCAGCATGATCCTACGGCTTGGCGTCATAAGATTCTGCCGGAAAGTCAGGCTCAACTTACGCTGAGTGGACATACGCATGGCGGACAATTCAGTCTTTTCGGATGGTCGCCAGCCTCATTATTCTATGATGAATGGTATGGAACCACGTATGAAGGTTCTCGTGCGTTAGATGTAACATCGGGACTGGGCGCACTGATACCTTTCCGCTTGGGAATGTCGGGCGAAATCGTTGTGATTACGTTGAAAAAAAAGTAAACTTGTAAACTTGTCAAATCGTGAAATATCTATATCGCATATACCAACTGCTGATCGCGTTACCAATCATCTTGGTAGCATCTATCCTTACCTCGTTGACAACGACGGTAGGGTGCTTGTTGGGTAACGGACATTTTTGGGGATATCATCCAGGCAGACTATGGGCACGTCTGATTGTTCATGTACTGTTGCTTCCCATCAAAGTAGAAGGCCGTGAGCACCTGAAAGACAAACAATCGTATGTCTTTGTCAGCAATCATCAGGGTGCCTTCGATATCTTTATTATCTATGGTTTCCTGGGTAGGAATTTCAAATGGATGATGAAGCGACAATTGCGCAAAATGCCATTGGTGGGTGTGGCATGTGAAGCAGCCCATCATATCTTTGTTGATAAGAGTGGACCGCATAAGATCCGTGATACCTACGACAAGGCACGTGAGATTCTCCGCGAGGGAATGTCGTTGGTGGTATTTCCGGAAGGCTCGCGCACCTTTACGGGTCACATGGGAAAGTTCCGACGTGGTGCATTCATGCTGGCTGACGAACTGCAGTTGCCTGTTTGTCCGCTGACCATCAATGGATCGTTCAACGTGATGCCCCGTATGCGTGATTTTAAATGGGTATTATGGCATCCGCTTCGTCTGACCATCCATGAACCTATCGAACCAACAGGACACGGTAAGGAGTATGTTGATGAGGTAGTAGATAAGAGTTATCAAAGTGTGATGTCTGGATTGGTACCTGAATATCAGGGATATCGGGAGAATCCGGATCAGTAAGGCCCCCTCCGGCTCCCCCTGAAGGGGGAGGGGAGGAGAGAAGGAGTAAGGAGTAAAGGAGTAAAAGAATATGAAGAAAAGATTTATATATTTGTGTTTGGCTTTGGTAAGCATTGGCTTCCTCTTCGTTTCGTGTAGCGATGACAATGAGGACGACAATCGTACAATGCGTACCTATATCATGTTGTTCCCTTGGACGGGTGACGAGACATCAGATGTGGGGTTGTTCTACTATTTCAAAGAAAACATCAATGAAGTCGAATATGCCATTGAAGATCAAAAGGGGCTGAATCGGGAGCGTGTACTTGTGTATTTGCAAACAACAAAATCAACAGCAACTTTGTATGAAATAGTTTTCCAAAATGGTGTTGCTTCCCTTAAAACGCTGAAAGAATACCCTGATGTCAATTGTGCAAAACAGGGTACCATCAGCCGTGTGCTCAACGACGTACAGAGTTTTGCGCCCGCCCAAGATTATGCATTGATACTGGGTGCTCACGGTTGTGGATGGACGTATGTGAACGATTGGAACCATTACCCGTATAATGCCAGGATGCGTATGTTCACCGATAAGAATAGGAACCCAGTCACACGATTCAGTCATACAGCAGGTGGTGACGCATCGACACGTTTTTTGGGTAGTTCCACTACCAAGAAGTATGAAATAGATGTAGAGATGCTCGCTGATGAGATTCGTCGTGCAGGAATCCATCTGCGGTATATTTTGTTCGATATCTGTTATATGGGCAATATTGAAACGGCATACACGCTTCGTAATGAAACTGATTATATCATTGCCTCACCCAGCGAGATTATGTCATACGGAATGCCGTATCGGTCCATGTGGAAGTACCTTACGGGTAATATCAACTTTGATGGTGCATGCAAGTCTTTCTATGAATTTTACAGAAACTATTCCTTTCCGTATGGTTGTCTTGTGACGATCAACTGTTCGGAAGTTGACCAGATGGTTTCTCTGATGAAACGTATTAATCAGACATATCATTTCGATGCATCGCAACGCAAAAATTTGCAGGCCCTCGACGGATACAGCCAAATAGGGGAAGAAACAATCTTCTTTGATTTTGAAGACTATGTGAATCATCTGGTGACCGATGAGGCGCTTCTGACAGAATACCGCCAGGAAATGAAACGACTGGTACCTTATTATTATACAACCAACGAACTGCCGACGAACCTGTCTGGTAATCTTACTCATTATCCAGTTAAACAGTTCTCTGGCCTTTCCATTTCAGATCCCAGCAATCACGTAGTGGCCATACGTGGACTACAGAAAACAGGATGGTATCAGGCCACCCATTAGTTTAACTCCCATTTTAACTCCCATTTTAACTCCCATTTTAACTCCCACTTAAATATAAGCATATGAATCAGAGTGACAGCATCGTAATCATTCCTACTTATAATGAGAAGGAAAACATTGAGAAAATTATCAGGGCCGTCTTCGGACTTGAAAAGTGTTTCCATATTCTGGTGATAGACGACGGTAGTCCTGACGGCACTGCCGACATCGTGAAAGGACTGATCCAAAAAGAGTTTTCCGATCGACTGTTCATCATGGAACGGAGTGGAAAACTGGGATTGGGTACTGCTTATATTGCAGGTTTTAAGTGGGCATTGGAGCGTGACTACGGCTATATCTTTGAGATGGATGCCGACTTCAGTCATGATCCCAACGACCTGCCACGCTTGTATAGTGCTTGTGCCGACGAAGGATATGATGTTGCCATCGGATCACGCTATATCTCTGGTGTGAATGTGGTGAACTGGCCCATCGGTCGCGTTTTGATGAGCTATTTTGCATCGAAATATGTACGTATAGTTACAGGTTTCCAAGTACATGATACAACAGCCGGTTTCAAGTGCTATAAGCGTCGTGTGCTAAAAACAATTGAGTTAGATAAGATTCGCTTCAAGGGTTACGGCTTCCAGATAGAAATGAAATATACCGCCCATAAGATAGGTTTCAAAATCAAGGAGGTTCCGGTGGTATTTGTCAACCGTCGTGAAGGAGTCAGCAAGATGAGTGGCGGTATCTTCGGTGAAGCCTTCTTCGGTGTGATGCGCCTTCGTTGGGATGGCTGGTTCAGAAAATATCCGAAGATTGTTGAGTAGGCTCTTATACTGACCTTCTGATTGCTGATCATCAGCTATGGAGATAAAGGAAATACAAAAGCTATATGGCTCCATACCACAGGCTGGGGCTTTGATAGACCAGTTGAGGAAAAAGTCGGTGAAGACCATTTTCCTCGAAGGCCTTGTGGCTTCATCTGCTCCGTTGTTTTTTGCAGGTGTCAGCCAGCGGATGAAAAGTAGGGGGTGCTTCCTTTTTATATTGAACGATGCTGATGAAGCAGGCTATTTCTATCATGACCTCACACAACTGATGGGAACGGAACAGGTGTTGTTCTTCCCATCGAGTTATCGGCGTGCTGTGAAATACGGCCAGCGCGATGCAGCCAATGAAATCCTCCGTACAGAGGTGCTGACAAGACTCAGCCCTCAACCTTCAACCCTTTTCATCGTCACCTGTCCAGAGGCTATTGCCGAACGCGTAGTTTCCCAGCAGCAATTAGAGGAGCGTACCTTGCAGCTCACGGTAGGGCAGACGGTCGATTTGATGGAGGTTGAGAAGACATTACGCGACTATGGGTTCACAGAAACAGACTATGTGTATGAGCCTGGTCAGTTTGCCGTTCGTGGCAGCATCCTTGATGTTTATTCTTTCAGTGGCGAATTGCCGTTCCGTATTGACTTTTTTGGTGATGACATCGATACCATCAGGACTTTCGAGGTAGATTCACAACTCTCTCATGAGCGCAAGGAAACAGTGACAATCGTTCCTGAATTTTCTGGTCAGGTGACTTCAAAGGTTCCTGTGCTGCAGTCTTTTCCTGATGATACGGTCCTTGTGACGCGTAGCATGGATTTTCTTCGCGATGCTATTGCACGGATTTATGAGACGGGTTTCTCTAAACAAACGATGATAGAGCGTTTGGAAGATGCTACGGAAGCAGAACAGGAAGAGATTCGTCGTGAAATGCAACGCGACTGCCAGTTGATAACGGGAACTCAGTTTGCAAAAGATGCCGCTCGTTTCCGTCAAGTGATTCTAAAGTCGCAGTCCATCAACCTTCAACCCTCAACCTTCAACCTTCAACCCTCAACCCTCACCTTCAACATTACTCACCAGCCGTTGTTCCATAAGAACTTTGCGCTGTTGAAACAAACGCTTACTGACTACCGGCAACAAGGCTATACCTTATATATATTAGCTGACAGTGCCAAACAGCAGGCACGTCTGCGTGATATCCTGACGGAAAGAGATCCCGATGATGCAACCCTTTTGGTGGATAGCGATGATAATCAATGGTTTATCCCCGTGAACAAAACGCTACATGAGGGATTCGTAGATAACGACCGAAAGCTATGTTTCCTGACAGATCATCAGATCTTCGATCGTTTCCATAAGTATAGTCTGAAGTCTGATACGGCACGCGCAGGGAAGATGGCTCTCACGATGAAGGAACTCCAGGAGATGGAACCAGGCGACTTCATCGTACATGTCGATTTCGGAATAGGCAAGTTCGCAGGATTGGTAAGGGTTCCTGTGATGACACGCGAAGGGAAGCAGGGTTATCAGGAAGCAATTCGACTGGTCTATCAGCGTGGCGACATCGTGGATGTGAGCATCCATTCGCTGTATAAGATTTCAAAATTCCGCCGTTCCGATGGTGAACATGAACCCCGTTTGTCTACATTGGGAACAGGGGCGTGGGAGCGTATGAAGGAACGCACCAAGAAACGTATCAAGGATATTGCTCGCGACCTGATCCGACTCTATGCGAAACGTCGTACAGAGAAAGGTTTCTCGTATAGTCCAGATACGTATTTGCAACAAGAATTAGAGGCCTCGTTCCTGTATGAGGACACGCCCGATCAGTTGAAGGCTACTACGGATGTGAAAGCGGATATGGAGCGTGCTCAGCCGATGGACCGATTGGTTTGCGGTGATGTTGGATTCGGAAAAACCGAGGTCGCGGTGCGTGCAGCTTTCAAGGCAGCTACCGATTCCAAACAAGTGGCGGTCCTTGTGCCTACGACCGTATTGGCATTTCAGCATTATCAAACCTTCCGTGATCGTTTGAGGGGTATGCCTGTGCGAGTGGACTACCTCTCTCGTGCTCGCTCTACCAAACAGACTCGTACGGTGCTTGAAGATTTGAAAGAGGGAAAGATTGATATTCTCATTGGTACCCATAAACTCATCAGTAAACAGGTAGAATGGAAAGATCTCGGTCTGCTCATTATTGACGAGGAACAGAAGTTTGGCGTGTCAACAAAGGAGAAACTGCGCCAATTGAAAACCAATGTCGATACACTCACGATGTCGGCAACACCTATTCCGCGTACATTGCAGTTCTCGCTGATGGGTGCCCGTGATATGAGTATCATCCGTACACCACCGCCTAACCGCTATCCGATTCAAACGGAAATCTGTACGTTCAGCGGTGAAATGATTGCCGATGCCATTAATTTTGAGATGAGTCGTAACGGACAGGTGTTTTTCGTCAGCGACCGTATCAAAAGTCTTGATCATATCGCAGAGGTCATTCGAAAATATGTGCCTGACGTCCGCATCGCGATCGGACACGGACAGATGAAGCCGGAGCAGTTGGAGGAAATCATCATGGGATTTATCAATTATGACTATGATGTGCTACTCTCGACGACTATCGTAGAGAATGGTATCGATATTCCCAATGCCAATACCATCATCATCAATGATGCACATCGCTTTGGACTTTCAGACTTGCACCAGATGCGTGGACGTGTTGGACGCAGCAACCGTAAAGCGTTCTGCTATTTGATAGCTCCACCATTGGCAGGACTGAATACTGAAGCACGAAGAAGGTTAGAGGCGCTGGAAAACTTCTCGGAACTGGGGAGCGGCTTCAGTCTGGCCATGCAGGATCTGGATATTCGTGGTGCAGGCAATCTGTTGGGCGCCGAACAGAGCGGCTTCATGGAGGATCTCGGCTACGAAACCTACCTGAAAATCCTCAAAGAAGCAATGGCGGAGCTGAGGAACGAAGCCTACCCAGAAGCCCACCCAGAAGCCCACCCCCAACCCCTCCCAAAGGGAGGGGAGTCATGCCTCCCTTCGGGAGGGGCAGGGGAAAGTAGCTCAAAGAAAGTGAATTCGATAGAAAATACTAACCCACGAAGTGGCTTTTCCCCCCTCCCTTTGGGGAAGGCAACGGGGGGGCGAACTCTGTTCGGGATGGGGGATGGGGGTGGGCTTTATGTTTCTGACTGCGCCTTGGAGTCTGATTTGGAGATGTATTTCCCTGAAACCTATGTTCCTGGAAGTAGCGAGCGTATGTTGCTCTATCGTGAATTAGACAATTTAGAAGAAGATCGCGATTTGGATGCCTACCGTAAGCGTCTTGAAGACCGGTTCGGCCCTGTTCCTCATGAGGGTGAGGAATTGATGCAGGTCGTTCGTTTGCGCCGTTTGGGAAAAGCGTTGGGGTGTGAGAAACTGATTCTTAAGCAAGGACGCATGCAGATGCAGTTCGTCAGTCAGCCACAAAGTCCATTCTATCAAAGTGAAGCCTTCGACCGCGTTCTCGATTTCCTCATGTCGAATCCTCGCCGTTGTAATTTGAAAGAGGTACGCGAACGACGCAGCATGGTAGTCGCCAACGTGCCTACGGTGGGAGAAGCCGTGAACGTGTTACAAGCGATAGGGTAGAAAAAACCTCCCCTAAGCAGGGGAGGTTGGAGGGGTCTTATATCGTCGGCACGTTCGTCAGATACTTTTGGATTTCCTCATCGGGAACCTCGTAGTTGCGCAGGTCGCCATTGAGATAAGACTCGTAGCTTGGCATATCGATGAGACCATGACCACTGAGGTTGAAGAGGATGACTTTTTCTTCACCTGTTTCCTTGCATTTCTTGGCCTCGCGGATGGTGGCAGCAATAGCATGGGTGCTCTCAGGAGCTGGGATGATACCTTCGGTTTGTGCAAAAAGGAGTCCTGCTTCGAAGGTTTCAAGTTGCGGAATATCGACACCATGCATCAGACCGTCTTTGATGAGCTGACTGACGATCATGCCGGCACCGTGATAGCGCAGACCACCAGCATGGATGTTGGCAGGCTTAAAGTCGTGACCGATGGTGTACATCGGCAGCAGTGGTGTATAGCCAGCCTCGTCACCGAAGTCATAACGGAACTCGCCACGTGTCAGTTTCGGACAGCTTTCAGGTTCTGCAGCGATGAACTCTGTTGTTTTGCCTTCAAGAATGTTATGACGCATGAATGGGAAGGCGAGACCACCAAAGTTACTGCCTCCACCAAAGCAGGCGATAACCATATCAGGGTATTCGCCAGCCATCTCCATCTGTTTCTCTGCTTCCAGTCCGATGATGGTCTGATGGAGTCCTACATGGTTGAGCACAGAACCTAATGTATATTTACAATTAGGTGTGGTGGTTGCCAGTTCTACTGCCTCCGAGATGGCTGTACCCAATGATCCTGGGTGCATCGGATCTCTGGTGATGATATCCTTACCAGCACGGGTGGACATAGACGGTGACCCAGTAACGGCAGCACCGAAAGTACGCATCACGCTGGAACGATAGGGCTTTTGCTGCATGGTAATCTTCACCTGATAGACAGCTGCGTCAAGTCCAAACAGTTTGGCAGCATACGAGAGTGCCATACCCCATTGACCGGCACCTGTTTCTGTAGTCACATTGGTTGTTCCTTCCTGCTTGGCATAGTAGCACTGGGGCAGGGCAGAGTTGATCTTATGTGAGCCGAGCGGGTTGGTTGATTCATTCTTGAAATAGATATGAGCAGGTGTACCCAACGCCTCTTCTAAAGCATAGGCTCTCACCAAAGGAGTAGAACGGTAGAATTTGTATTTGTCGAGCACTTCCTCTGGGATATCTATCCAGGCATGTTCTGTATCGAGTTCCTGTACGCAGCATTCGCGTGGGAAGATGTGTGCCAAATCGTCAACGCCCAGCGGTTGTTTGGTGACTGGATGGATAGGAGGTAGCGGCTTCGTTTTCATGTCAGCCTGAATGTTGTACCATTGTGTTGGGATTTCATTCTCTTGGAGAATAAATTTCTTCTGTTTGCTCATAATAGTTATTTTATAGTTACTTTTTGTCGTTAATTTGGCGGCAAAGGTAACAATTATTTCTTAAAACGTGTCAGTTTCTACGTATTTATTTTTACCTTTGCAGCCAATTATGCAGATAAAGGAAGTACTGAAAGAAAAAATATTAATTCTTGACGGGGCGATGGGAACGCTTATCCAATCGCAGGCTTTGCCTTCGGCTGCGTTTGAGGGTAATCGTTTTGCGAATGCTTCCGTTTCCCTTGTGGGTAATCATGATATCCTGAATTTGACTTCCCCACAGGTTATCAGTACAATTCATCGCAAGTACATTGAGGCTGGTGCTGATATCATCACAACCAATACGTTCTCTTCGAATCGGATTTCACAAAAAGAATATGCCTGTGAGGATGTTGTTTGGGAGATGGCTTATGCTGGCGCACAGTTAGCCCGTAAGGAGGCCGATGCCTGTACCACACGTAAGATATGGGTGGCAGGAAGTATGGGACCTACCTCAAAAACCTTGTCGCTGGCTGCTGATATGGGCAATCCTACTGACCGTTCTGTCGATTTCGACCAGTTAGCAGCTGCCTATCGCGAACAGGCTGAGGCACTATGGGCTGGAGGTGTTGACCTGCTGTTGCTGGAAACGTGTTTCGATGCGCTGAACGCCAAAGCCGCTCTTTATGCCATTGAGCAACTCAATGAGAAACTGAGTGTTGTCATTCCTGTGATGGTTTCGGCAACCATCAATGACAGGAGCGGTCGAACACTGACAGGACAGACACTGGAGGCATTCTATATCAGTATTGCTCATTATCCGATTCTGTCGTTTGGACTGAATTGTTCGTTTGGCGTTACCGAGTTACGTCCGTTTATAGAGCAGTTGTCTCGTGTGGTTCCTGCTTTTATCAGCATTCATCCCAATGCAGGGCTACCCAATGAGATGGGTGAATACGACGAGTTGCCGGCCTTTACAGCTCATCATCTCAAGACGATGGCTGAGGCAGGACTGCTGAATATTGCAGGAGGCTGTTGCGGAACAACAGACAAACACATCCGCGCTATCTCTGATGCACTTCGTGGCCTCAAACCAAGAACTGTTCCCACTCGCGATAGCAGCGACCTATGGGTTTCTGGCTTGGAACCCCACCGTGTAACCTTAGCGTCCCCCTTAGGGGGGAGGTTGGAGGGAGCCTTCACCAATGTCGGTGAACGTACCAATGTGGCTGGTTCACGAAAGTTTGCCCGTCTTATTGCCGAAAAGAAATACGAGGAAGCCACACAGATAGCCCGCCATCAGATTGAGGGCGGCGCCTCTATTATCGATATCAATATGGATGACGCCATGTTGGATAGCCGGCAGGAGATGCGCAACTTTGTGCGATACCTCTCCAACGATCCTGCTGCTGCTGGTGCTGCGCTGATGATCGACTCATCAGACTGGCCAACAGTGATTGAGGGCTTGAAGAACGCACAGGGAAAGT
This sequence comes from uncultured Prevotellaceae bacterium, assembly GCA_902803475.1. Taxonomy (GTDB): domain Bacteria; phylum Bacteroidota; class Bacteroidia; order Bacteroidales; family Bacteroidaceae; genus Prevotella. The sequence goes on along the minus strand of CADCPZ010000118.1, from coordinate 4,840 downwards.
GCATCGTCAATTCGATTAGTCTGAAAGAAGGCGAACAGCTATTCATAGAGAAGGCACGTGAACTGTTGCGGCTGGGTGCTGCCGTCGTTGTGATGGCCTTCGATGAAGAAGGACAAGCGACGACCTACGCTCGGAAGATTGCTATTGCCGAACGTGCCTATCGTTCGCTGACAGCCATCGGATTCCCTCCGCAGGATATCATCTTTGATGTGAATATCCTATCGGTTGGCACAGGAATAGCAGAACATGCACATTATGGTATCGATTTCATCAGGGCTGTGACGTGGATAAAAGAGAACCTTCCTTACGCCAAGACCAGTGGTGGTGTGAGCAACCTGTCGTTTGCTTTTCGAGGAAACAATGTGGTGCGCGAAGCCATGCATTCCGCTTTCCTCTATCATGCTGTCAGAGCCGGACTTGATATGGGTATTGTCAATCCGACAATGCTACAGGTTTATGACGAGATAGAACCTCGCCTTCTGAACGCTGTGGAAGATGTGATATTGAACCGTCATCCTCAGGCAACAGAGGTGCTGATAGCGTTGGCAGAGGAATTGAAACAGACCAGTTCTGGAACCGTCATATCTGCAGAAAAAGCACAGCTCGACTGGCGCAGCAAACCCGTTGAGGAACGAGTGACCCTCGCCTTGTGTAAAGGGCAGATGGAATTCTTGTCACAGGATATCGTGGAATTGCTCCATGCGTATGGCGACAACCCTGTTGAGGTTATTGAAAAGCCGCTGATGCGGGCGATGGAGCGGGTAGGAAGCCTCTTTGCAGAAGGCAAGATGTTTCTGCCCCAGGTCGTCAAGTCAGCACAGGTGATGAAGGAGGCCGTAACCATTCTGCAGCCGTATATCGACCAGCATGCGACAGAGACTGGCGAGCAAGCCAAGAAACCATTGGTCATTCTGGCAACAGCCAACGGAGATGTGCATGATATTGGTAAAAATATTGTTGGAATCGTCTTGGCTTGTAATCATTTCGATGTACACGATTTGGGTGTGATGGTCAGCAACGAGACCATTCTGGCAGAAACGTTGCGCTTAAAACCCTGTATGGTGGGTGTGAGCGGACTGATTACGCCGTCTTTGAAGGAGATGGAGAACCTCTGCCGGTTGTTCCAGCAGCATCATTTGCAAGTTCCGTTGCTGGTAGGTGGAGCGACCACTTCTGCCGTTCACACAGCGGTGAAACTGGCTCCCCTCTACGACGATGTTGTTGCTTATGGTGGCGATGCTTCATATACCTCCGTGTTGGCAAAGAAACTGCTGACGAATCGTGAGCAAACCATCCAGGAAATCAAGACTACCCAACAGGAAATTCGAACGGCATACGAGACGCGCCATTATGAAGTGGTGCCCTACGAAGATGCCAACCGTCAGGCACAACAGCTGCCGCCAGCATCGGGCTATGTGCGATTGGCCGACTTGCAACCATACGAATCCTTGCAGCCGTCGATAGCCGATGTGGAAAAAGACATCGACTGGCGTATGTTCCTGCTGTTCTGGGGCTATCGTGGTGAGTCGCTCCAACAGTTGTTGGTCAACCCTGAAGCAGAAAAAACGCTTCGAGAGGGTAGGGAGTGGCTCGAAAAAGCAAAGCGTGAAGGGATTCTTCGCTTACAAGTGTTGTTGCATTTCGAAAACGCCCGCCGACAAGGGAATGATATATGCTTTTCCGATGGTACGGTGATGCCGATGCTCCGCAGTCAGCGTAAGGCAGGAGCCTTCCTATCGTTGGCCGACTTCCTCGACAGTGATGCCGACAGTCCTGTCGGACTGTTTTGCGTGGTTGCTGATACAACGGAAGAGTATGCCGATAAAAAATCGTACGACAGCTTGATGAACCACGCCCTGCGTGCTCGGTTGGCAGAGGCTTGTGTCAGCTGGATACAGCATCAGGTCTATGACAAGCATTCCAAACGTGTGATCCGTCCGGCTTTCGGTTATCCCGTTTGTCCTGACCATTCGCTGAAACAGATTCTGTTCCAGCAGCTCCATGCAGAGGAACGACTGGGCGTCCGACTGACTCCACAGTATTCTATTCAACCGTCAACCACTGTTTGTGGCTTGTTCATTGCCCATCCTGAAGCACGCTATTTCACCATTGGGCGCATCGACGAACAACAGTTGGCTGATTATTGCCGTCGCCGCGGTATCACCTTCGAAGAAGGCCGCAGCTTATTAGATAAATATGTAATTCCACCTACAACATTATGAGTAAAGTAATCGATATTATCAACAGCCGACAGGCTCCTTTCGCCTCTTTTGAATTGGTACCACCATTGAAGGGCAGCGATGTGTCAAAACTCTATCAAAGCATAGAACCGCTGATGGAGTTGGCGCCTCCTTTTCTGAATGTGACCTGTCATCGCGACGAGATAGAATATCATCCCAATGGTGATGGCACCTATACCAAACTGACGTTAGCCAAGCGTCCTGGCACCATCGCTATCGTAGCGGCTATCATGCGCAGGTTCCCTGTTGAAATTGTTCCCCACGTGATCTGCGGAGGAGCCTCGAAAACAACCATCGAGAGCGAGTTGTTGGATTTGCATTTCTTGGGTATCGAGAATGTGGTGGCCCTTCGAGGTGATGCGATTCCTGGTCAGCGTTATTTCATTCCTGAACCAGACGGCTTTGTACACTCAGCGGAACTGGTGGGTATGATTCGTCATTTGAATGAAGGTGTGTATCTTGATCCGACGGTGAAGAACGGGCTGTCAACCAACTTCTGTGTGGGTGTTGCGGCTTATCCAGAAAAGCATTTCGAAGCAGCCAACCTCGATACCGATATCCAATACCTGAAAAAGAAGGTGGATGCAGGTGCTGATTATATCATCACGCAGATGTTCTTCAACAACGAACGGTTCTATCAGTTTGAAGCACAATGTCGAAAAGCAGGCATCAACGTTCCCATCATTCCAGGATTGAAACCTCTCTCGTCGCAACGGCAGATCGACCTGCTGCCTCGCGCCTTCCATATTGATATTCCGCAGGATTTGGTGGGCGAGATGAAGAAGGCTGTTTCGTCTGATGCAGCCTATCAGATTGGTATCGAATGGTGTGTGGAACAAAGTAGGGATTTGTTGCGTCACGGTGTGCCAGCCATCCATTATTACACAATGGGAAAGGCCGAGAATGTGCGTACCATCGTCAAATCAACATTCTAAAAAACATGCTCATTCTCCTCGTCATCCTGATATACTTTGTGTTGCTTTCCGTCATTAGCCGAATCGCAGGCGGAAAGGGCGACAACGGCACCTTCTTCCGTGCCCGTCGTCAGGCTCCCTGGTATATGGTCGCATTTGGAATGGTGGGCGCAAGCATCTCTGGAGTCACCTTCGTCAGTGTGCCAGGAATGATACAGCAGTCTGATATGACCTATCTGCAGACATGCATGGGATTTGTGTTTGGGTATTTCCTGGTGGCCTATCTCTTGTTGCCCATCTATTATCGCCTGAACCTCACAACCATCTATACCTTCCTGCAGCAACGTTTGGGCAAGTATTCCTACAAGACGGGTGCCTCGTTTTTTTTGTTGTCGAAGATGGCAGGAGCTTCCGTACGGTTCTATCTGGCGTGTGTCATCCTGCAGACCTTCGTGTTCAACGAATTGGGAGTGCCCTTCTTCATAACTGTCATCGGTATGGTGTTGCTGATCTGGCTCTATACGCGTCGAGGGGGTATCGGCACGCTGGTATGGACCGATACCTTTCAGACCATCTGTATGTTCACGGCCCTTCTCCTGATTATCTATATGGTGATTACGCAGATGGATATGAACGTGGGCGAGGCTGTCCGTGCCGTCTTTGCCGACAGTCATAGCCGCATCTTCGTGTTCGACGACTGGGTATCGAAGCAGAATTTCTGGAAACAGTTCCTCAGTGGTATTTTCATCGTGGTGGTGATGACGGGATTGGATCAGGATATGATGCAGAAGAATCTGACGTGTAAAAGTCTGCGCGATGCACAGAAGGATATGTGCACCTATGGTTTCGCCTTCCTGCCTGCAAACCTGCTTTTTCTGTCGTTAGGCGTACTGCTGGTGCTGTTCTACCAGCAACAGGGTATCGCCCTTCCAGCATCCTCCGACCAGTTGCTTCCTAACTTTGTATCTAAAAGCCCCTCCCTTTGGGAGGGGGTGGGGGTAGGCTTTATCTTCGTCCTTGGTATTGTTGCCGCCTCGTTCTCCAGTGCCGATTCAGCTTTGACGGCGATGACCACGAGTTTCTGTGTCGATATCTGCGAGCGTCCTGATGATGAGCGGTTGCGCAAACGCATGCATCTGATGATGGCAGCCGTCTTTGCTGTGTTCATCCTGTTGTTTGAATGGCTCAACTCCACCAGCATCATCGACGCCATCTATGTGATGTGTTCCTATACCTACGGTCCTTTATTAGGTCTTTTCGCCTATGCCTTGTGGATGCAAAAGAAGCATGCCGACCGAAAGATGGACATCCATTCCGATCGTTTGGCGCCCTATATCGCCGTAGCCTCACCTTTATTGTGTTTCGCACTCGATACCGCTACCCGTTACCTCTTCAACTATCAGTTCGGCTATGAGCTGCTGATGGTCAACGGCCTCCTGACCTTCGCTGGCCTCTCTTTGGCAAACCGTATCTTTAGAACATAGTTTTGCGCCGAGATACTCCTCTTGTGACAGTTGCCGTCAATTCTGAAATTCAGTTTTCAGCGCTTTCATAAACCTGGCATATTCCTTCTGGGTAATATCCACCTTACCATAGCAGCGCTTTTCAGGATATTTCCGTTTGTAGGCTTGTCGCACCATCTCGTGTGTGACAATATTCGAGATAGGAATATGGTATTTGGCGATG
>CADCPZ010000117.1 GCA_902803475.1 uncultured Prevotellaceae bacterium | reverse complement strand
ATCTCGCAGTTAGGCGGTATGAACTTGTTCTTTTATGCGGCAGGTATCGGCAAACAGAACCCAATGTTGGACGAACAGATAGAAATAGGTACCATAGAGACAAATGCCTTGGGTTTTACCAGAATGGTGGGAGAAGCTTTCCGATACTTTGCAGAACGGACAGGCGGACATATTGCGATCATCAGCTCCATCAGTGGTATAAAAGGATTAGGACCTGCGCCCTCCTACTCTGCTACGAAAGCACTTCAAAGTACCTATCTTCAAGCTTTGGAGCAATTGGCTAACAGCCGTAATCTGAACATCGCATTTACTGATATCCAACCAGGATTCGTACAAACAGACTTGCTCTTCCCTCAAAACGGCGAGATGAACGAAAGTGATGCAAGACAGTATCCGATGCTGATGACTGCACAAAAGGTTGCCAAACAAATCGTCAAAGCCATCTATAAGAAGCGTCATAAAGTTGTCATCGACTGGCGGTGGAAGCTGCTGACAAGTTTGTGGCGTTGTATTCCGAATGCAGTTTGGAGAAAACTCAATCTGCTGCGGCAATAGCATGATAGGCTAATAATCCTTCTATAGGTGCTTTCAGTACCTTTCCTAAGGTGATGTCTTCGCGCCGACAAGCTTCCATCAGTTCTTCCTGATAATAATAGGCGATGCTGCCCACACTATGGAAAGGTAAATCCGGCCTTTTATACGGTAGGATATTCTTCTGAATAAATTGCTGGAAATTGCCTATAACAAGTTCTCTGACAGTCTGGTCGTCGAGATGTTGGTGAATAAATGCTGAGATACTTGCCAGGAAACGGTTCGCCATCGGTTGACGATACACCTTCTGAATCACATCCATATAGGTTAAATTGGCCGACTGTAGGAATTCCTCTTTGATGTCTTGTGAAAGTGAACCTTTGAAAATTGCGTTCAGAAAAATTTTTCCTAACACAGCTCCACTTCCTTCATCGCCAAGAATATAACCTAAAGGAGGAATATTTCTGACGATTTCCTTTCCATTATACAAACAGGAATTGCTGCCTGTTCCTAAGATACCGACAAGACCTTCACTGTTGCCACATAGGGCACGAGCAGAAGCAAGCAAGTCGCTGTAAACATGAATATTGTCTATTGATAATTGAAGTGTTTCTTTTAACACAACTTCTACCCTTCCCTTATATACTTCTGTACATCCAGCACCATAGAAATATACTTCAGAAACCTCGATATCTTTTGACAATTTTGGCAGCAGCTCGTCTGCAAAGATTTGTCGAATCTCTGCTTCTTCCTGATGAACAGGATTAATACCTTGTGTTGAAAATCTTGTATCCGTTCCTAAACACCAGTCAGTTTTCGTACTTCCGCTATCAGCAATCAGTCTCATGTTTGTCTCTATAATTAATTTTCGCCGACAAAAATACACAAATTATCCGAAAGCATCAAGAAAGAGCAGAAAAATAAATGCGTTTATTTTGTTCTTCTCTCAACTTTCACTAACTTTGTCGCCATAAATAAAATAAGGTATGTTCAAGAAACTATTCTTTATAGGTATATGGGTGATGTGCTTTGCTATGCAGGCACAGGCCGTTTTGAAGGAAAAAGATATCAACAGTTCTTTGGCTGTGTTGCGTCATGAGTTGACCACATACCATCGTGAGCAGCAGGACCGTTTGCATGGTGCAAAGATACAAAGCGAACAGGCATTGAACCGCCTGAAGGAAATTATGCTCCGTTCGGCACAGAACTCGTTGATGCTCTATTCGCAAAAGACTGATTATGTGTTCGACCTCACTTATGCTTGTAACGAGGCAACGGAACAATACAAAGAATTCCAGAAACAAATTGCGCCTTTCAAGGAATATGTGAACCGCAGTTCATCAGATATCGCCCGCTACGATTCGCTCATCGATGTGTTGAGCAAGATGCCCGTCAGACAACTGTCTCCGCAGGCAAAATGCGACCGTGATGTGTGTCTGGCTTTAGCGGTTAACATTCGTCGAATGCTCATCGACAACAATGAGGCGCTGAAAGAAAATATGGTGTGGTATAACTTTACAGAGCGACAGCTGAAAAACCTGAACGACTACGCCAACAAACGTTATCAAGAGATACAGGTGAATATTTTCCGCAACGGCGGCACCAACTATTTCAAGATGCTTTCTGAGATGAACTGGAGATGGTTGGAGGCGCGAGCGGCAATTGCAGAGAAATATACGCCCACAAACATGGTGAAATCACAATGGGATGTGAAATGGATTATCGGCTTGTTTATAGCGCTAGTAGTCTATACGATTATTTCATTGGCGATAAATTTCATCGGCATCAGGTACTTATTAACTTATCTGATGAAATTTAAGATGTTCAAGGGGATACAAGAAGGATTCCTGAAAAAACGTACTTGTATTATGCTGGCAACATCAGTGGTAACCCTCGCCATCATTTTAGGTATATTGCGCATAACGTTGGAGCAGAACTTCGTGATGATGGCCAGCAACCTACTCATTAGCTATACGTGGCTGTTGGCTGTTATCCTTATCTCCATGCTGTTTCGAATCGACAGTACACAAATCAAGAAAGCATACCGCATCTATTCCCCCTTGTTGCTGATAGGACTGATTGTTATTATCTTCCGTATCGTACTAATCCCTAACGAGATTGTCAACGTACTATTTCCACCGTTACTACTGATCTGTACATTGTGGCAATGGAGCATGACAAAGCGCCACAAGCAGCAAATTCCTCGATTTGACCGACATCTCGCTTACGTTTCGCTGACGGTATTCATCATCAGCCTTGTTTGCTCATGGTTGGGCTACACCCTGTTCAGTGTACAGCTACTCATCTGGTGGATTATGCAGATGACCTGTATGCTTACGTTGGAATGTGTACGTGACTGGTTGAACGAATATCGTAAACGGAAGAAAATCAGCGAGCGCCCCATCACAGGGAAATGGCGTTTCCTATTCGTTTACCATGTGGTGATGCCCATCCTCATGGTGTTCTCAGTTCTACTCAGCGTGTATTGGGCTGCCGACGTTTTCAACTTAGGATCATTGACTTGGGATGTATTTAAGACTCCCTACATTGATACTCCTTATCTGAAGATGAGCCTTTTCGATATCTCACAAGTCATTATCTTATGGATTATATTTAACTACTTGAACCACACTTTCAAGGCATTGGTTAAACAATACTATTTAAAGAACGATCCTACGACGGCAGAAAGTCGCTCCGTGATGATTATCAATGTCTTGCAGGTAATCATTTGGGGATTTTGGTTGCTTCTTGCCCTCGCCATTCTCAATGTGTCGAACACGTGGCTTGTTGTCATCTCAGGTGGTTTATCAACTGGTGTGGGTTTTGCGATGAAGGATATTCTCGAGAATATCTACTATGGTGTTTCTCTGATGGCAGGACGTATCAAGGTGGGCGACTGGATAGAATGTGACGGTACGAAAGGAAAAGTTTCATCCATCAGCTATACCAGCACACAGATAGAAGCCATAGATGGTTCTGTTATCGCTTTTACCAACTCTCAACTCTTCACGAAGAACTACAAAAACCTCACGAAGAATCACGGCTATGTACTTTGCATGATTCCTTTCGGCGTTGCCTACGGAACCAATATGAAAAAGGTAATTACGCTGATAGAAGATACTGTCAACGATTTAAATCACCCAGCTTTTGAGAAGGACAAGAAAGCAAAGGTAGTCTTTACAGAATTTGGCGACAGCAGCATCAACTTTAAATTGCTGTGCTGGGTGGATGCTATCAAACAAATCTATGCAGTTAGCGACGTGATGGAAATAATCTACGACACGTTGAACAAGCACAATATCGAAATTCCGTTCCCTCAAAGAGATATTCATGTCATTACGCAGTCAGAAGGAAATGATACGCCTAAGCAGCCAAAAACAGATTGATATTTCTAAGGCTGATTATCTTAAAAAAAGCAATTCAATGGTGTTTTCTTAAAACGATTTGAAAGAGGCTGAAAATATTTTCATTTTCAGCCTCATCTTTTTGAAAGAAATCTTTTGTCATACGCCAGTTTTTTTATACATTTGCCGAAAGATTTCAACAACCCCTATTATGGTGTATATTTCCTTGCCGGAAGACGCATGTGCCAACGGCCCAACCAAAAACGAAAAGCCAAAAGAACTTCCCTTCTATTTGGCGATGGAGGAGTATGTCGCCAGAAATATCCAAGAGGAAACATTTTTTATGTGGCAGGTAGAGCCGACCGTCATCTTCGGACGCAACCAGCATCTGGAAAGTGAAGTAAATGTGGATTACTGCCGAAAGCACCAAATCAAGATGGTACGCCGTAAGAGTGGTGGCGGGTGCGTCTATGCTGACCGAGACAACGTCATGCTGTCGATGATTACCAGCGACGAGAAAGTTGACTTTGCTTTCAACCGCTTTGTCAACGCTATCCTGTTGGTGCTCCACAAAATGGGAATCGAAGCAACAGGCACCCATCACAACGATATCCTAATCGGCAACAAAAAGGTAAGCGGTACTGCCTGCTACCATCTACCTGGACACAGCATCGTACACAGCACCCTACTCTATGATACGAACATGGAGCACATGACGCAAGCTATCACACCCAATGCCGAGAAACTACAGGCAAAAGGCATCCAGAGTGTTCGGCAACGAATCACCTTATTAAAAGATTATACCCAACTGACGATCGAGGAAGTGAAAGTGCTCATTCGAGAAACCATTTGTTCTGGAGAACGGATGCTGACTGACGAAGATGTTTGTGCCATCGAAGAAATAAAAAAAGAATATCTGAAAGAAGAGTTTATTCACCTCATTTAATATCATCAAACCTATATGGATACAAAGAAAACATGTTTATATGACAAACACGTGGAAATGGGAGCGCTGATGTCTCCTTTTGCGGGTTTCGACATGCCTATTCAGTACACAAATATTGTTGACGAGCACCAAGCCGTGAGGAACGCCTGCGGTGTATTCGATGTCTCTCACATGGGAGAAGTGCTCGTTACCGGTCCTGATGCAGAGCGCTATATTAACCATATCTTTACCAACGATGTCAAAGATATACCCAATGGGAAAATCCTCTATGGAATGATGTGCTACGAAAATGGTGGAGTCGTTGACGACCTGCTCGTCTATAAGATGGGGGAAAACAACTTTTTCATCGTCATTAATGCTGCCAATATTGACAAGGATGTTGCATGGATGAACCAACAGATCCAAGGATTCAACGTTTCGCTGATGCATCTGTCAGACGATTACGGACAACTGGCGGTGCAAGGTCCTGAAAGTGAGAAAGTGATGGAAACAGTCTTGAACCTCGCATGTAAAGAATTAGTATTCTATACTTGCAAGACTTTGGGAGTAAACGGCGAGACTATCATCGTCAGTCGGACGGGCTATACAGGTGAAGACGGCTTTGAAATTTATGGCAGTCACGACTTCATTCGTGAGGCTTGGGACAAATTGGTTGCTGCTGGTGTGAAACCCTGTGGATTGGGATGTCGCGACACGTTGCGCTTTGAGGTAGGTTTACCACTCTATGGTGACGAATTGTCTGCAGACATCTCTCCCATCATGGCTGGTCTAGGCTTCTTTGTCAAACTCGACAAGGAAGAGTTTATCGGAAAGGAAGCCCTCATCAAACAGAAAACAGAAGGTGTTGATTATAAGCTTGTAGGTATCGAACTAGCAGATAAGGCGATTCCCCGTCACGGATATGCTGTCTTGAAAGATGGTGAACAGGTGGGTGAAGTTACTACAGGCTATCATGCAATCTCTGTTGACAAGAGCGTCTGCATGGCGCTTGTCAAAACTGAATATGCAAAACTGGATACAGAATTGGAAATCCAAATCAGAAAGAAAACATTTCCAGGCAAAGTTGTGAAGAAAAAGTTTTACGAGAAACATTATAAAAAATAAGAACAAGGCCCAAGCCCCTATGTGGCCTCCCCCCCCTTGGGGGGAAATGAGGGGGGCTTCATTTTATGTCAAAAGTATTAGAAGGACTCTATTATTCAGAGTCACATGAATTCGTGAAAGTAGAAGGTGAGTTTGGTTACATCGGCATTACAGACTATGCACAAAATGCATTGGGCAATGTAGTATATGTTGATATGCCAGAAGTGGATGACGAAGTGGAAGCAGGCGAAGAGTTTGGGGCTGTCGAAAGTGTAAAGGCTGCCAGCGACCTGATTTCTCCTGTCAGTGGAACTGTCGTTGAGATCAATAAATCACTTGAAGAAGAACCAGAACTGATCAACCAGGATGCGTTCGAAAACTGGATTATCAAGGTTGAACTTAATGATAAGGCAGAATTAGAAAACCTGATGGACGCATCTGCCTACCAAGCATTCATAGAGAAATAAACAAAGAGATGTTCAAATATTTTCCACATACGAAGGAAGACATACAGCAGATGTTGGGTAAAATCGGCGTCGAGTCCATCGATGACCTCTATGCCGATGTGCCCGAAAGCGTGAAGCTGAAACAAGATTATGTCCTTCCGAAAGCCTTCAGCGAGGTTGAATTGCGCAAGCTCTTCGAAGAGATGAGTATGTACAATGAGCCGCTAACTGTTTTTGCAGGTGCCGGATGCTATGATCACTACGCACCATCTGTCGTACAGAACCTCATTGAACGCTCAGAGTTTCTCACCAGTTACACACCCTATCAGGCTGAAATATCTCAAGGTACACTGCATTACATCTTTGAATATCAGTCAATGATGGCAGAACTGACCGGTATGGATATCTCCAACGCATCGATGTATGATGGTGCTACAGCAACGGCGGAAGCTGCGATGATGGCTTTTGCCAGCGCAAAGAAAGCCGACAAGGTACTGGTGTCTGAGACCGTAGATCCGAAAACATTACACGTTGTAGAAACGTATGCCAAATTTCATGGCATCCATATTAAACCGATTGCCTCCAAAGAAGGAGTAACTGACCGCGAAGATTTACAACGACAGCTCGCTGAAGGTGGCGTTGCAGGTGTTATCGTGCAGCAACCGAACTACTATGGTATTGTGGAAGACTATACAGGTTATGCAGATATCTGCCATAAACAGAAATCTTTGTTCATCATGAACAGCATCGCTGCGGACCTTGCGATATTAAAAACACCTGGTGAATGGGGCGCAGACATCGCTGTCGGAGAAGGACAGAGTTTAGGTATCCCAATGACATTCGGAGGACCTGGAATCGGATATATGTGCTGTACAGAGAAACTGATGCGCAAATTACCCGGACGTATCGTCGGTATGACACAAGACAATCGCGGGCAGCGTGCTTTTGTCTTGACCTTGCAAGCACGTGAGCAACATATCCGAAGACAGAAAGCGACTTCCAATATCTGTTCCAATCAAAGTCTAATGGCACTCTATGTAACCATCTACCTTTCTATTATGGGTAAGGAAGGGATCAAAGAGGCTGCAGAGCTATCGTATGGTGGTGCACATTATTTATATGAAGAGTTGTTGAAAACCGGCTATTTTAAGCCAACCTACAACCAACCGTTTTTCAATGAGTTCTGTTTGACCTATGATGGCGATGTGGAAAAACTGCAGGAAAAATGTACACTGATGGGCTTTATGGCAGGTGTCAAGATTGACGACCACACGATTATGTTTGCTGTTACTGAGCAGCGTACAAAAGAAGAGATTGACGACTTTGTAAATACCATTCAAGCACTGAGGGAGGAAATCGCATGAACAAAGAACTATATGGAAACCTTATCTTTGAACTCTCGAAGAAAGGACGCAAAGGTTATTCATTGCCCCAAAACGATTATGAGTTCCACACGACAGAACTGCCCCAAAACCTTTGCCGTGAGCAGGATGCAGAACTGCCAGAATGTGATGAACTAACAGTTGTACGCCACTATACTAATCTCAGTCACAACAACTTTGGTGTCAACGATGGCTTCTATCCTTTAGGCTCATGTACGATGAAGTACAATCCCTCAATCAATGAGGAAATAGCTGCTCTCAAGGAGTTTGCAGGATTACATCCTCTACAAGATACATCCACTTGTCAATGGGCACTAAACATTTATCATGAAGTTCAGAAAGCATTAGCAGAGTTGACGGGACTTAGCGAGTTTACATTAAATCCATGTGCAGGTGCACACGGAGAGTTGACAGGCCTGATGGTGATTCGTTCCTATCACCAGAGCCATAATGACAATCATCGAACGAAAGTCATCATCCCTGATTCTGCACACGGTACCAATCCAGCTTCTGCAGCTGTCTGCGGATTGGAAATCGTTGAAGTGAAAAGTCTTACTGACGGCACCATTGATCTTGAAAGCCTTAAAGAAGTCATCGCAGCCCACGGCAATGAAATTGCGGCTATGATGATGACTAATCCTAACACTGTAGGAATGTTCGAAAAAAACATTCCTGAGATTGCTCAACTTATACACGATTGCGGCGGACTGATGTACTATGACGGCGCTAATCTGAATCCGATGCTCGGCATAGCCCGGCCTGGCGATATGGGATTCGATGTCATGCACATCAATTTACACAAGACATTCTCTACGCCACATGGTGGTGGCGGACCGGGAAGCGGTCCTGTTGGTGTACGGCAGGGATTAGAACCCTTCCTCCCTACTCCGCGCATTGTCTTCAATGAAGAACAAAATGTTTTCACCGTTGTACGACAGACAACAAATAACACGCAACAATCTTTAGGCTCTATTGGTAATTTCTTTGGCAATTTTGGAGTAGTCCTTAAGGCCTATGCTTACATTCTGTCACTTGGCAAAGAGAACATCAAGATGGTGGGTCCGCTGGCAACACTCAATGCAAACTATATTAAAGAATCATTGAAAGACCTGTATGAGCTACCTATTGAAGGTGTATGCAAGCATGAGTTTGTTTTCGATGGCCTGAAAGACAAGTCAACAGGCGTAACCACGATGGACATCGCCAAGAGACTTCTCGATTACGGCTATCATGCACCAACTATCTACTTCCCTTTGTTGTTTCATGAAGCGATGATGATAGAGCCAACGGAAACAGAATCCAAAGAAACTATTGATGCCTTCATTCAAGTAATGCGCATCATCGCACAGGAAGCAAAAGAAAATCCCGAATTGGTAAAAACGGCACCCCATAACACTCCTATCGGTCGTGTTGATGATGTATTGGCCGCCAAACAACCAGTTTTAACGTATAAGCAAATAGGAGCCAGAGATTAGAAACAAAGAGTATGAAAGCTGATCTTATCATAATAGGTAGTGGTCCTGGTGGCTATCGTGCTGCAGAACACGCTGCAAAGAACGGATTACAAGTTATCATCTTTGAACACGAACAGGCAGGAGGAACCTGTCTGAACTGCGGTTGCATTCCTACGAAGAGCTTTTGTTATTCAGCATCACTTGAGCACAAAGACTACACACAGGCTTTAACTCATAAAAACGAAGTGGTGGAACAGTTGCGTGCTGGTGTAGAACAACTGATGACGATGTCAGGTATCACCTTTGTTAGAGGAACAGCCTCGTTCAAAGATGCAGAAACGGTGGTATGTAATGGAGAAGAATATACTGCTCAGCATATCATGATTGCAACTGGATCAAAACCAAAGTTCCCACCGTTTATAAAGAATTTGCAAAACAAAGAACACCAAGAAGCAAACAACCTGCCAACCATTGTTACCTCAACAGAGTTGCTCGACTACGACCACGTTCCCCAGCGATTGGTGATTATCGGAGCTGGTGTTATCGGCATGGAGTTTGCAAGCATCTTCAACGCTTTTGGTTGTCAGGTTACCATTATCGAATTCCTCAAGGAATGTCTGCCTGCTATCGACAGCGATATAGCCAAACGTCTTCGCAAGTCTATGGAGAAAAGCGGTGTTGAGTTCTACATGCAAGCATCCGTACAACAAATTACCAAAGAAGGAGTTACATTTGAGCGTAAAGGTAAAGCTGAAACCATTCCTGCTGATGTTGTCCTCATTGCAACAGGTCGTCAACCCAACACGGAAGGACTGAACCTGGAAGCTGCAGGCATTGCCTACGACAGGAACGGAATTACGGTTGACCCAGACTCTTTCGAGGTACAATTTATTCCTTCACAAAATAATCCACATTCCTCTAAAATCTATGCGATCGGAGACGTCAACGGACAAACACTTCTGGCTCATGCAGCCACGATGCAGGGCATCAAGGTTATCAATAATATTCTCAACCGAAAGGATGTTATCCGTCTCGCCATTATGCCTGCCGCCGTCTTCACGACACCAGAAGTGGCGAGTGTAGGAATGACGGAAAACCAATGTAAGGAACAAGGACTTGAATACATCTGCAAGAAAGGGTTATACCGCTCTAACGGAAAAGCACTAGCCATGAATGATACCGATGGTATTCTAAAACTGATTACAACCCCGTTGACAACAGACGGAGGCGGTAAAATCCTCGGATGCCATATAATGGGTGCTCACGCTGCGGACATCGTTCAAGAAATAGCCGTGCTGATGAATTTCGATGCCACCGTCAGACAACTCCGAGATATCGTTCATATCCACCCAACCCTTGGTGAAATCTTACAAACTACAGCCGAAAATTTTTAGTATGAAGGAACAACTATATAAAACTTTTCTGCCACAACTACAGGCACTCATTGAGGGCGTTGATGATGAAATCAGCATTCTTGCGAATATCTCTGCTGCTCTTCATGCCGAATTCCAATGGTTCTGGACAGGTTTCTATATCGTCAAAACTTCTTTGCACCTCGGTCCATTTCAGGGTACTCCAGCATGCTACACCATTCCATACGGACGCGGTGTTTGTGGAACAGCGTGGAAAGAAAAGAAAACTATTGTTGTCAGGAATGTAGAAGACTTCCCTGGCCATATTGCCTGTTCTGCTCTATCACGTTCTGAAATCGTTGTTCCCATCAAAGACAAACATGGTGATGTACGAGCCGTATTAGATATCGATAGCAAAGAAATCGGAACCTTTGACGATATCGATAAAAATTATCTTGAACAAGTCGCAAAGCTGATAGAGGAAGCTCTATACTAATTTATAAAGATAGATACAACCATAAACAATAAATATAGGCACATGATTACAATTAAGAATCTAAGGAAATCATTCGGCGAGAAGATAGCCGTAGATATTGAGTCGCTGACCATTAATGAAGGTGAGATGGTGGGACTGGTTGGTAACAACGGCGCAGGTAAGACAACGCTCTTTCGATTGATGATTGACTTGCTGAAGGCTGACGAGGGAGAGGTGACGCTGGACCTGACGAATCCCAAGACAGGACAGAAGGAACAGATAAACCCAACTGAGAACGAACACTGGAAGGACTCGACGGGTGCTTATATCGACGAAGGATTCCTGATAGACTTTCTGACGCCAGAGGAGTATTTTGAATTTATCGGTAAGGTGAACAACATGACGACGGAGGAAATCAGCCAGCGCCTGCAGGACTTCACCCAGCTGATGGGCGGCGAAATTCTTGAACAGAAAAAATATATACGCAACCTTTCGGCTGGTAATAAACAGAAGGTAGGTATTATAGCAGCCTTGTTCAACCAACCGCAGTTGGTGATTCTCGACGAACCGTTTAACTTTCTTGACCCCAGTAGTCAGATTATCCTGAAGAAGTCATTGAAGGACTATTGTGAACAGCATGGGGCAACAGTATTGATATCCAGTCATAATCTACAGCATACAATTGATATCTCCACCCGCATCATCTTGATGGAGCACGGCAAACTGATTAAAGACTTGCCCAATGAGAATGGGAGCGCAGAAAATGAATTGGAAGCTTACTTCAACTTATAAAAATCATCCCCAATAGTAGGTATTTTGCAGAAGACTGCACCCATTCTTTCAGCATTTTTCACCTTTTGTTGTACTTTTGCAACAAGATAGAAAATTAAAATGAAATTATCTGAACTGAAAACTCACGAGAAAGGCGTCATAGTGAAAGTAGCCGGACACGGCGGCTTCCGCAAACGCATTATCGAAATGGGCTTCATCAAGGGCAAAGAGGTAGAAGTGCTTCTTAATGCTCCCCTGCAAGACCCGGTGAAATATAAAATCATGGGCTATGAGGTGTCGTTGCGACACAATGAAGCTGAAAAGATTGAGGTAGTTAGATACGATGAATTAACCGACCTGCCTACATCCAACACCCAACAACCGACAATTAGTACCCAACAATCGGAACCCAGATCCCAGTACACAACACCAGACACTCAACCCTTTGGGGAAGTAGAAAAAACCTTCCTGCATAGCTCCTTCAAGACGATTAATGTAGCATTAGTAGGAAATCCAAATTGCGGAAAAACTTCCCTCTTCAATTATGCGAGCGGCTCGCATGAGCGTGTAGGCAATTATTCGGGTGTAACCGTCGATGCCAAAGAGGGATATGCGAATTATGAAGGCTATCATTTCAACATCGTAGATCTACCTGGCACTTATTCTCTGTCGGCATATTCACCTGAAGAACTATATGTACGCAAACAGATTATCGAGAAAACGCCTGATGTAATCATCAACGTTATCGACACCAGTAATCTGGAACGCAACCTATACCTCACCACCCAACTCATCGACATGAACCTGCACATGGTATGCGCTCTGAACATGTTTGATGAAACGGAAGAACGTGGCGACCACGTTGACTACATGAAACTGGGACAGCTCTTTGGTGTGCCGATGGTGCCAACGGTATTCAAGACGGGACGCGGTGTGAAAGAACTATTCCATACCATCATAGAACTCTTTGAAGCATCACAAAAACCTTCACCAGATTCCTCCTCTGCAAGGGAAGGTCAGGAAGATTCTCCTTCACCTTTATACCGTCACATTCACATCAATCACGGACATGAAATTGAGAATGGCATCAAGGATATTCAGCAGTATCTAAAGTCTGACGATAATATACGTCTGCACTACTCTACCCGATATCTTGCTATCAAACTGCTGGAAAACGATTCCCAAGCGCTGAAGTTTGTTGGTAACTTGCCTAAAGCCAACGACATCATGAAAGCTCGCGATAAAGCAATGGGGCGCATTAAGGAAGAAACCAATAATGACAGCGAGACCGCTATCATGGATGCCAAATATGGTTTTATCAATGGTGCTTTGCAAGAAGCGGGCTATCATACTGGCAACCTAAAAAACACATATCAGCTGACACACTTGTTAGACCATATTATCACCCACAAATGGCTGGGATTCCCCATCTTCATCGCATTGCTCTGGCTGATGTTTGAAACAACCTTCTCCATAGGACAGTATCCGATGGACTGGATAGAAGCAGGTGTTGAGTGGCTGGGCAACCTGTTATCGACAACAATGTCCGAAGGTCCCGTCAAAGCAATGCTCATCGATGGTGTCATTGGAGGTGTGGGAGCCGTCATCGTCTTTTTGCCACAAATATTAATTCTATATACCTTCATCTCTTTTATGGAGGATTCCGGCTATATGGCCCGTGCTGCATTCATCATGGACAAACTGATGCACAAGATGGGACTACATGGGAAATCGTTTATACCGCTTATTATGGGATTCGGTTGCAATGTTCCGGCTGTGATGGCGACACGAACGATAGAAAGTCGTCGGTCGCGTCTCATCACCATGCTGGTATTGCCGATGATGAGTTGTTCGGCACGATTACCTATATACATCATGATTATCGGTACATTTTTTGCGGCGAAATACCGTTCTTCTATGATGATTTCGCTCTATGTTATTGGTATTATTATGGCTATCATCGCGAGCCGTGTACTTAGCCAATTCGTTATCAAGAAAGAAGACGCCCCTTTCGTGATGGAACTACCACCCTACCGTTTTCCCACATGGAAAGCTATTGTGAGACATACCTGGGAGAAAGGCAAGCAATACTTGAAAAAGATGGGAGGCATCATCCTTGTTGGAAGTATCATTGTATGGGCATTGGGGTATTTCCCTCACAACGATAGTCTGAGCAACCAAGAACAGCGTGAACAAAGCTACATCGGACAATTAGGAAAAACCATCGAACCTGTTTTCCAGCCTCAAGGTTTTGACTGGAAACTGGATATCGGTCTGCTCTCTGGTGTGTTTGCTAAAGAAATTGTGGCATCAACAATGGGTGTGTTGTATAGTGGTGATGATAGTTTTGGCGATGATGACACATATAGTGATGATGATATCAAATACACGCATCTGAGACAACAGATGACCGCTGATGGAATAACGCCAGTTACGGCTTACGCCTTTCTGTTGTTTGTACTGCTTTATTTTCCCTGTATCGCCACCATCGCAGCAATCAAGGGAGAAACAGGTTCATGGAAATGGGCTTTGTTCGCTGCAGGATACACAACAATTCTCGCATGGATTGTTAGTGCCGCCTTCTATCAAATAGCTATGCTGTTTTAATGAAGTCGCGTATAAAAATCATTCAAGGAACCACGCGGTACGCCTAACTCTACCAGCCGGTCGAGTTGTTTGCGTGCTTTCTCTTTCCTACCGAGCGTTATTAATACATCGGCATAGGAAAGGATATAATCTGTATTGGTATGATCGCGCAAAATAGCTTCCTCATAATCGTAGGAAGCCAACTCATACTTTCCTCGTTCCACTTCCATACCTGCACGAGCGGCATAAGCAAGGGCACTATCTGGGAACTGACTTACCAATAGGTTCATCTGATCCATTGCCTCCGTATAGTGCCGGTCTTTCTGATTCAGCAAGGCATATCCAAGCTGTATTTCAAAATTACCGGGTACCAACCGAATAAGGTTTTGGTAATCCAAACGAGCGAAGTTATATCGTCCCAGTTTCTCATTGACAAAAGCACGATAATATAACGCTGCAATATTGTCTGGTTCCTTACGTAACACACGATCATAATCGTCCTTGGCATATTGCCATTGCTCCAGTTCAACATTCCACGCTGCTTTTTTCAAACGCAAATCAACAGAATCAGGATGATATGCTAATGCATCCGTTGCTGCAGCTAAGGAGTCACGTAACGCCTGTTTGTCTTGTGCCTGGCCACACAAAACGATCAAAAATAAAAATATAAATAACAATATTCGTTTCATCATCTCAATACGAAATGCTTAGCTATCAGTTATTCTTGATATATTCCACTATCCACGCACCTACTTCCTTCGTTCCGTATGCTGCACCACCTTCTACCTGTATCTCCGGTGTACGTACATGAGCATCCAAACTGGCATCTACAGCTTGACGGATGAGGGTTCCTTCTTCTTTCAACTCAAAATACTCCAACAACATAGCTGCGGATAGAATCTGAGCGATTGGATTGGCTATATTCTTTCCTGCTGCCTGAGGCCAAGAACCATGAACAGGTTCAAATACAGGTGTACGTTCACCTGTTGACGCAGATGGGAGTAGTCCCATAGAACCACTGATGCAGGAACCTTCGTCTGTGAGAATATCTCCAAATGTATTTTCTGTCACCAATACATCAAAGAAAGTGGGTTCAGCTATCATACGCATTGAGGCATTGTCAACAAACATATAATCTGTGGTGACATCAGGATACTGAGGTTCTATTTCTTTAGCTACCTGGCGCCACAACCTACTGGAGGCAAGCACGTTTGCTTTGTCAACAACCGTCAGATGATGGCGGCGGCGGCGCGCATAATCGTATGCAACTTTTAAGATACGTTCTATTTCCGGACGTGTATAGTAATTGGTATCGTAAGCTTTGTTGTAATCTTGGTATTTCTCACCAAAATACATACCGCCAGTCAACTCACGAATACAAATGAAGTCGGCTCCTTTAACCAATTCTGTTTTCAGAGGACTCATGTGTAACAGACAATCAAAAGTCTGGACAGGACGGATGTTGGCAAACAGACCTAACTTCTTACGCATAGCTAATAAACCCTGTTCAGGGCGAACTTTCGCAGTTGGATCATTGTCGTATTTTGGGTCACCAACAGAAGCAAAGAGTACTGCATCGGCATCAAGGCAGATTTGAAATGTCTCCTCTGGGAACGGATCACCTACTTCGTCGATGGCATGTGCCCCAACCAATGCTTCCTTGTATTCTATTTGATGTCCGAACTTCTCAGCTATAGCATCCAACACTGCAATGCCTTGTTTCATAATTTCCGGTCCGATACCATCACCGGAAAGAACAGCAATTTTTAATTTCATAAACTATATTTTAACGATAAATGAATTTCTTGACTTAACTCTCTACTTCAAAAATATTCAACATCTTGAATGTTGCCTTGATGGCCGCTTCTGTTTGGTCAGCATCCAAGCCGCGCGTTCGCAATAGTCTCCCATCATCCATCTGCCAAGTGATGACCGTTTGTACAAGAGCATCCGTGCGACCTCCAGGCGGAATAGACACCTGATAATTGGCAAGAATAGGAAACGTACGATTCAAATATTTACGATAGATAAACCGCATCGCTTTTACAAAGGCATCATACTGACCGTCTCCGGTAGCACCTGCCTCATACTGTTTACCATTGATTTCTACTCGTACATTGGCACCTGGTTTCAATCCATAGGCGGTAGAAACAACATAACTGACAAGTTTCACCCTATCTTCGGGTGCATCATGCTTTAACACATCGCTGACAATATATGGCAAATCATCCTGAGTAACAATTTCTTTCTTGTCACCCAGTTCCGTGATACGTTTGGTCACACGTTTGGTCTGTTCCGGAGTCAGTTCCAACCCTAATTCCTTCAAATTCTTCGCAATATTGGCTTTGCCAGAATTTTTGCCCAAAGCATACTCCCGACGACGGCCAAAGCGTTCTGGCACTAAGTCGTTGCAATACAAATTGTCTTTGTTGTCACCGTCGGCATGAACGCCTGCAACCTGTGTAAACACATTCTCACCAACAATCGGCTGATTGGGAGCAATGGCAATACCGCTATAGCCTTCTACCAATCGGGAGATATCTCCCAATCGGCTCTCATCAATATGTGTTATCGCTTGGAAATGATCTTTCAGAATCACTTGCACACTGGATAAAGGTGCATTGCCGCAACGTTCACCCAAACCATTGACCGTCACATGAAGACCGCGAGCACCACAGAGAACTGCTGCCAGCGAATTGCTTACAGCCATATCGTAGTCGTTGTGCGCATGAAAATCAAAATGTTTGTCAGGATAACGCTTCACCATCTTCCGCATATACTCTACACCTTGCAACGGATTCATAATACCCAATGTGTCAGGAAGCATATAACGCTTGATACTGCTGTCTTTCAGGGCATCAATCAACTGATAAACGTATTCGGGAGAGTCCTTCATTCCCGAACTCCAGTCTTCGAGATAAAGGTTCACACAAACCTGATGGTGATCTGCATATTCCACCACACTCTTGATATCGGCAATATGTTCTTCTGGAGTCTTGTGCAACTGTTGGATACAATGTTTCAAAGAACCCTTTGCCAACAAGTTGATGGTTTTGCCGCCACAATCGATGAGCCAATCGACAGATTGATTTCCATCAACAAATCCTAACACTTCCACTCGTTCCAGTTTGTCAATAGACTGAGCATAACGGCAGATCATCCGCACAGCTTCCTTCTCCCCTTCAGACACGCGTGCCGATGCAACTTCTATACGATCGACATTTACGTCGTGTAGCAACATACGGGCAATCATCAGCTTCTCATGGGGGAGAAAAGAAACACCGTTTGTCTGCTCACCGTCACGAAGCGTAGAATCCAAAATCTCTATCTGCGGTGGAATACGGTTATATTGCGTTCTTATTTGTTCTGCTGTTCCCATTTTTCAATCTTATCTTTATGACTTACAAGGTAGTCTATATCATCAAGTCCGTTCATTAGGCAATGTTTCTTGTAACCATTGATTTCAAAATGTTCACTTTTGCCTGTGGATGTATTGGTAACTATCTGATTGGGTAAATCAACGATAACTTCTGTTGATGGATCAGCGTCTATGGAAGCAAATAATTCTTGGAGGAACGGCTCTGTTACAACAACAGGAAGAACAAAATTATTCAATTCGTTGTTTTTATGGATATCTGCAAAGAACGAACTAATCACAACACGAAATCCGTAGCCGGCAATTGCCCATGCAGCATGTTCACGAGAAGAACCTGAACCAAAGTTCTTACCTGCAACAAGAATTACACCGTTATAACGAGGATCGTTCAGCACAAAATCTTTCTTCAAACTTCCATCTTTGTTGTAGCGCCAGTCACGAAAAAGATTGTCACCGAATCCTTCTTTGTCCGTTGCCTTCAGAAAACGGGCTGGAATAATCTGGTCTGTGTCAACATTCTCCAACGGAAGGGGTACACAAGTTGATTTGATAATATCAAATTTTTCTTTCATATTTCTTACTCCTTTACTCCTTTACTTCTTACTCCTTTACTCCTTCTCTCCCCCTCGTGGGGGAGTCGGAGGAGGCTTCCATATCTCTAGGATCAGTAATCACACCTGTTACAGCAGCTGCGGCAGCTACTAACGGTGAAGCAAGAATCGTTCTGGAACCAGGTCCTTGACGACCTTCGAAATTTCGATTGCTGGTGGATACACAATATTTACCTGCTGGTATCTTGTCATCATTCATCGCAAGACAGGCAGAACAACCTGGCTGACGAATCTCAAACCCTGCTGTTTCAACAATTTTGTCAATTCCTTCTTCCCGTATCTGACGATCAACAGCCCAACTTCCGGGAACGAGCCAAGCAATCACATGGTCGGCTTTCCTACGCCCCTTCACAATAGAAGCAAAGGCGCGGAAGTCTTCAATTCGTCCGTTAGTACAAGCACCTAAGAAAACATAGTCTATTGGTTTGCCTATCAGCTGCTCGCCAGGTTCAAAGCCCATATACTGGAGACTTTTCTTGAATGAAACCCGGCTAGTCTCGTCGATGGTATCTATGGTTGGAATATGTTCGGTAATACCAATTCCCATTCCAGGGTTGGTACCATAAGTGACACGTGGTTCTATATCTTCACCATTAAAGGTGATTTCTTTGTCGAAGACAGCATCATCGCCACTCTTTAACGTCTTCCAATAAGAAACGGCTCTCTCCCACTCTTCACCTTTTGGAGCATAGGGCTTTCCTTTTAAATAGGTAAACGTATTCTCATCAGGCGCAACAAATCCACCACGAGCACCCATCTCAATAGAGAGATTGCAAAGCGTAAGGCGGCCTTCCATACTCATCTCGCGAACCACGTCACCTGCATATTCAACAAAATAGCCTGTTGCACCAGAGGTTGTAAGTTGTGACATCAGGTATAATGCAACATCTTTCGCCATCACACCCTTACCCAACTTACCGTTGATATTGATGCGCATAGACTTCGGCTTTTGCTGGAGGATACACTGTGATGCCATCACCATTTCTACCTCACTGGTACCTATACCAAAAGCGACAGCACCCACAGCACCATGTGTAGAGGTGTGCGAATCACCACAAACGATGGTCATACCGGGAAGAGAGAGTCCCTTCTCCGGACCAACCACATGGATGATTCCATTATCTTTGGAAAACATCCCATAATGAGTTAGACCGAATTCTGCACAGTTCTTTGCCAACGTGTCAACCTGTTTCTTGGATACAAGATCTTCTATCGGTTTATCCTGATCATGTGTAGGTGTGTTGTGATCGGGCATACAATAGATTTGCTGTGGACGAAAGCACTTCAAGCCTCTTGCCCGCAAACCGTCGAAAGCTTGCGGTGAGGTTACCTCATGACAATATAAGCGGTCTATGTATAACTGAGTGGGACCATCTTCAACGATCTGAACGACATGCTTGTCCCAAATCTTATCAAATAGTGTATTCATTCTTTTACTCTAAACTTGTTGATACAATCAATATAGGCTTCCACACTCGCAGTGACAATATCAGTGTTGGCACCGAAACCATAGTACATCTGACCATCATATTCTACTTGCATGTGTACCTTACCAACATCATCAGAACCTTTGGAAATTGCCTGAATCGTAAATTCTTTTAATGTCATCTGCTTCTGGATAATCTTCTTCAACGCTTTGATGGCAGCATCTACAGGACCATTACCCGATGAAGCTGCTTCAAACTTCTGACCACTGATATTCAACCCTATTGATGCGACACTCTTCACACCTTTACCTGTTGTCACCTGCAGGAAATCAAGTTTTACAGAATGGCTCTCAGCAGTATCAGCTCCAGCCAACATCAGGATATCGTCATCCGTAACATCTTTCTTTTGGTCTGCCAACTGAAGAAATTTCTGATAGAGAACATCAATCTTCTGCTCGTCATCGACATTTACTCCTAAAACCTGCAGACGGAACTTGAGCGCAGCACGACCAGAACGGGCCGTCAAGACAATCGAGTTGTCATCGAGACCGACATCCTTCGGATCCATAATCTCGTATGTCTTGACATTCTTCAATACACCATCCTGATGGATTCCGCTGGAATGGGCAAAAGCATTCCGACCAACAATAGCCTTGTTGGGTTGTATAGGCATATTCATCAAACTGGACACCATACGGGAGAGCGGATAAATCTTTGTGGTATTGATATTCGTATCGATATTCAGATACTTATGACATTTCATAATCATAGCGATCTCCTCCAAAGAAGTGTTGCCTGCCCGTTCACCAATACCATTGATCGTTACTTCTACCTGACGGGCACCATTCTGCACACCACTGAACGTGTTAGCTGTAGCCAAGCCCAGATCGTTATGACAATGGGTAGAGATAATGGCTTTATCGATATGGTCCACATGTTCCATCAGATACTTGATTTTCTCACCGTATTCATCAGGAAGACAATAGCCGGTAGTATCCGGAATATTGACAACTGTCGCTCCTGCCTTGATGACTGCTTCTATTACACGGGCAAGAAATTCGTTATCAGTACGACCAGCATCTTCCGCATAGAATTCCACATCTTCAACATATTTTTTTGCGTATGCAACAGCCTTTACAGCACGCTCAATAATCTCATCTCTATTGGAATTGAATTTATACTTGATATGAGAATCGCTTGTGCCGATACCAGTATGAATACGCTTGTGCTTAGCATATTGCAATGATTCTGCAGCCACATCAATATCTTTTTCTACAGCACGTGTCAAAGCACAAATCGTTGGCCATGTTACGGCCTTGGAGATTTCAATCACAGAATTGTAATCACCTGGACTGGAAATAGGGAATCCGGCTTCTATCACATCAACTCCCAATTGTTCCAGAGCCTTTGCTACCTGAATCTTTTCAACCGTATTCAACTGACAACCGGGAACCTGTTCACCATCCCGCAGCGTCGTGTCAAAAACAAAAAGTCTGTCACTCATTTTATAGTTCTATTATGATAATCTCTTTCTAATTATATACTAATTCTCTGACGATAAAAAAAACCTTTCACACTCTTGGAAGTGAGAAAGGCTTATCAGTTTTATTTATATACCATATCTATATACGCACATCATCACTTCCGCCTGTTTTTCTGCAGTCGAATTCGAATAATAATGCCCAATAGATTGATAAAATTCTGCATTTCTTCTTAATTTGGTTGCAAAATTACACATTTCCACCTTAACAAACAAATAAATCGTAATATTTTTTTATATGTTTGCAGAAAAATATAATTAATATGGTACATCCGGAGCTGGTATATCACCACCGAATGGGTCGTCACCATTCATTTTAGAACCGATGATTTCTCCACCTCTTTCGTCAACGGGCGGCGCCTCATAGGTATCTGTATCGGGATTTGAGAAACGGGTAAACTCACCGCGGAAATTCAGCAACACATCTCCTGTTGCACCTTTACGGTGCTTGGCGATGATGATCTGTGCTTTTCCACGTAGATCATTACCTTTATCGTCTTGATAGAGGTGATAATACTCAGGACGGTGGACAAACAGCACCATATCGGCATCCTGCTCGATTGCACCAGATTCACGTAAGTCGGAAAGCTGCGGCCGTTTGCCTTCAATACCTTCACGCTGTTCCACGGTACGATTCAACTGCGACAATGCCAAGACGGGAATATTCAACTCCTTGGCCAATCCTTTTAATGAACGACTGATTGTTGACACCTCTTCCTGACGGTTGCCGAAACGCATGCCGTTCGCGTTCATCAACTGCAAATAGTCAATCATCAATACCTTAATGCCGTGTTCGCGAGCCAGACGGCGTGCCTTCGTGCGGAGTTCAAAAATAGATAAGCCCGGCGTATCATCCACATAGATTGGAGCACCCGATAACTTACGGAGATTCTTGTCAAAACGTTCCCATTCGTCTTTTTGAAGTTGTCCGTTCAAAATTTTACTTCCTGAGATTTCACACACATTAGAAATCAAACGGTTCACCAACTGTACATTGTTCATTTCCAGTGAGAAAAAGGCAATTGGTTCACGATAATCTACAGCGATATTTTTCGCAATAGACAATGCAAAAGAAGTCTTACCCATTGCAGGACGACCGGCAATAATCACCAAGTCGCTGGGCTGCCAACCCGATGTAATCTTGTCCAATCCTGTAAAACCACTTGGAACACCCGTCAGACCTCCTTTCTGATTAGCTGCCTTCATCAACAAGTCATGAGCCTGGGCAAGAATCGGATCTATCTGCGTATAGTCCTGCACCAAATTCTTCTGCGACAATTCAAAAAGCATACTTTCTGCTTCTTGCATCAACTCGTCCACATCCACAGTATCGTCAAATGCTTTCGTCTCAATGACGCTGGCAAACTTTATCAATTGTCTGGCTATAGATTTTTGTGCCAGAATATGTGCGTGGTATTCAATATGAGCAGAAGAAGATACTTTTGAACTTAACTCTACGATATATGCGGCACCACCGACCTCATCGAGCATACCTTCATGACGAAGTTCCTCGACCACCGTCATAATATCGACAGGCTTTTCATCCATATTCAGCGTTTGGATGGCTTGATAGATTTTCTGGTTTCTCTGTTCGTAGAATGTTTCGGGTTTGATGATTTCAGATACTACTGTAAAAGCATCCTTATCAATCATCAAAGCCCCGAGCACTGCTCGTTCAATTTCCAACGCTTGCGGCTGTAGATGTCCATAGGTGGTATCAATCGGAGCCTGAACTTTCCTCCTTGTCGTTTTGTTCGTTGATGATTCTGGCATAATACTTGGTTTCGTTTGTTTGACGCGAAGGTATATATTTTTTTTCAAACAACCAAAAAATTAAAGTTTTTTAGAGAGGCTTGCGAAGGACCACAAAAAAAGAGTTCCTTTGTCCTTTCAGACAAGGGAACTCTCATTGAAAAAAGGCAGCTACCTACTCTCCCGCATTGCATTGCAGT
>CADCPZ010000116.1 GCA_902803475.1 uncultured Prevotellaceae bacterium | reverse complement strand
TAGTAGCATTAGGGAATACTAAGTATGATTCAAGAAACAATTGTAATGCCATTATTGAAACTGCAAATAATACTTTAATTGCTGGCTGTAAGAACACCACCATCCCCAATAGCGTGACGAGTATAGGCAGTTCTGCTTTCTATGGTTGCTCTGGCCTTACCTCCGTCACCATCCCCAACAGCGTGACGAGTATTGGAGTTGGTGCTTTCGCAAATTGCTCTGGCCTTACGTCCGTCACCATCCCCAACAGCGTGACGAGTATTGGCGATTGGGCTTTCTATGGTTGCTCTGGTCTTACCTCTGTCACCATTCCCAACAGCGTAATGACCATTGGCGATCATGCTTTCTATAATTGCTCTGGCCTTACCTCCATCATTATTCCCAGCAGCGTGACGAGTATTGGCGATTATGCCTTCACTGGTTGCTCTGCCCTTACCTCCGTCACAGCCTTAAATCCAAATCCGGTTGCTATTACGGAATATGTATTCACTAATCCAGAGAAAGCAACATTGTATGTGCCTAAGGGAAGTAAGAGTGCTTATCAGGCTGCTGACTATTGGAAGGAGTTTGGTGAGATTGCTGAAATTGCTAGTATTGCTGATGAGATGACTCCTATTGAAGAGGAAACAACCATTAATATGAGTGAGATTGGCGAGGAAGATCTATCAAACAATGTTGTGGATGATGTCTATTACAATGTTGGTGGTGAAGGGTACGATAGCGAAGACCAGAGTGTTGTCATCGGACAAGCGACGGATATGCAGCAGATAGCTGATGCAACGCCAGGTTCAAATGATATTAGTAATCTCTTTACGGGTCTGATTCTAAAGGTAGGAGCAGGCTATGGTACAATCATTGTGAATGCTTTGACATCTGGAAATGCACAGCTTGCAATACAGATTGGTAATAGTACTCCGACTATTGTCCAAAAGCCAGAGAAAGGGGATGCACAGATTGCGTATAACGTGACAGAAGATACCTATGTGTATATATACTTCGTCAATTCTGCTAATAACGCAAAGAGTTTTGCTTATCGTGCACCAGCAACGACGGATATGGTAAAGATCTACAGCGTAGAAGTTTTGCCGGGTGTATCAACTGGAATTGATGGTATAAATTATGAGTTACTGACAAACGACAAATGGTACACTCTCGACGGTGTTCAGGTAGAACGTCCAACGAAGAAGGGTATTTTCATTAAAAACGGCAAGAAAGTTGTGGTGAAGTAACGATAATCTTGTAAGTAGTCATAAGGGCGTGCAGAGATGAATCTGTACGCCCTTATGTACTATAATATTGTCGTCGTTGCCTTTATTACATAAAGCATAATGACCGATTTAGGATAAAAAAACGATATTTCTTTTGGGGTTTGGGCTTTTATTCCTAATTTTGCATAGTAGAAGAATCCAAAAGGCAATGAACATAGACGAAATCAAGGACAAGCGGATAGCGGTATTGCTGTCAGGAGGTGTTGACAGTTCTGTGGTGGTCTTTGAGTTTGCACAACTCGGACTTCACCCTGATTGTTTCTATATCAAGATAGGTCCAGAGGAGGAAGAAGAGTGGGACTGCTCTTCAGAGGAAGACCTGGAGATGGCAACCGCTGTGGCCCATAAGTACGGCTGCAGTTTGGAGGTGATCGACTGTCATCAGGAATACTGGAACGAGGTGACGCGCTATACGATGGAGAAGGTGAAGGCTGGCTATACGCCCAACCCCGATGTGATGTGTAACCGACTGATTAAGTTTGGTGCCTTCCACGAGAAACGTGGCCACGACTACGACCTCATCGCTACAGGACACTATGCACAAACGGAATGGATAGAAGGAAAGAAGTGGCTCACTACCAGTCCTGACCCTGTGAAGGACCAGACAGACTTCTTGGCACAAATCTATGACTGGCAACTGAAGAAAGCACTTTTCCCTATCGGACATTATGTGAAGGACGAGGTGCGCCAGATTGCTGAGCGCGAACATCTTATCAATGCCAAGCGCAAGGACTCGCAAGGAATCTGTTTCTTGGGGAAAATCAATTACAACGACTATATCCGCCGATACTTAGGCGAACAGCCTGGCGATGTGATTGAACTGGAAACAGGCAAGCGAATTGGTGAGCACAAAGGCTTGTGGTTCCATACCATCGGACAGCGCAAGGGACTGGGCTTCGGCGGTGGTCCCTGGTTTGTGGTCAAGAAAGATGTTGAGAAGAATATTCTTTTTGTCAGTCACGGTTACGATCCGCAGACAGCCTATAAAAAGGACTTCCGTATTCATGATTTCCATTTCCTCACGGAGCCGTTTCATGAGAATCAGAACAATCACTCCGCTCAGCTCATGAACATCACTTTCAAGATTCGTCATACACCTGAATACCTGCCTGCGACGATTGAACAGGTAGGAGAGGGGGAATACCTGATTCATGCCGATGCGCCCATTCATGGGGTGGCGCCAGGTCAGTTCTGTGTGGTTTATGATGAACAGCACCACCGTTGTTTCGGCAGTGGTGAAATTACGGTATGAAGATTCTCACGGGTGAACCGTGAGGCGCAGTTTCGTTTGTTATTTACAAACGTCTTTCAGAGGGATGTTGTCTAATGCTTGGATGTATTGTTGTTGGGCAGCTTTCAGCTGTGCCATCGTTTCTTCTGAAAGGATATCGGAAATCTTGGTGTTCAGTTTCCGCTGTTTGTCACGAGGATAGGCGTCAAGCAGTTCTCTCATCCTTCCTACTGTGATATTGGCTATATCTTGAGCCGGTTGGAACACAGGCTCTTGGTCGCCATTGCCAGAAATCTCTGTCAGCAAGTTGACATCACGCAAACGGAACAGCAAATCGGTAGTAACACGGATGGGGATTTTTGTTTCTTCCTTCAGTTGAAGGGCCGTTAGGGGCGCTTTCCCTTCTGCAAACCGACGACAGATGATGCCCAGTAGTGTGGCACTCATCAGCATCTGGTTGCCATAGCTCACATCTTTGGTCTCTATCAGGAAAGCATAGTAGTCCATATTCTGATTCATATAGCACAATTCGGCACAGAACAGACAGATGTACCATGAGATGAGCATCCAGAGCATGAACAGCGGCAGGGCAGCAAACGAACCATAGATGGCATTGTAGCTGGTCAGCAAAATTTGTCCGTGGATATAGAAATACTGTAGGATAATCATGGCGATACCTGCGATGATGCCAGGAACAATGGCT
The DNA here is from genome assembly GCA_902803475.1 of uncultured Prevotellaceae bacterium. Lineage (GTDB taxonomy): Bacteria > Bacteroidota > Bacteroidia > Bacteroidales > Bacteroidaceae > Prevotella. The sequence continues at coordinate 13,820 of CADCPZ010000116.1, read as the reverse complement.
TTGGATACATGCACTTTTGTGTTGGGCATGATCACGTAAAAGGCAATGAAGAAACACGGCATCAGCACATAGGGAATCAGTTCGATGAGGAATTTCGACATCGTACCCAGTACGGCAAATGATTCCAGCGAACCGGCTATGGTGTAGAAAAAGATGTTCAGACCAGAGAAGATGATAATGATGATGGGAATAAAAAACAAAAGAGCCATGTAGTCGATGACGATGCGTGTTGGCGACCGCTTATCTTCCACTTGCCATATCTTGTCAAACGCATACTCCACATTGTAAATCAATGACATCACGGAGTAGAACATGAATATCAAACCGATACCAATGATGACACCGCTCTTGGCATGCGCCAGATACGAGTTGGCAAGTTCTATGATGGATTCTGCCACTTGTGGCTGACTGCTCAGCAAATTGCGAAACCACACCTCTATATATATAGATAAGTCGAAGCCTCTGGCGATAGCGAAGACAACGGCAAAGACGGGTACGATAGCCAGTAATGTCGAGAACGAAAGGGCTGTGGCGTAATCGCTATGTCCCCTTCGGATGAAGAAAATGACGGCAAGCCATAGCTTACGTAGCCAGTTGATGCTTCGCCCGATGATGCCTTTGCGGTCATCATTCTCCTCTTTCCACATACCTACCAAGAGGAAGTATTTGATTTTTCTGATATTCATAGGTTACTGAGACATGATGGATAATAGACGTTTGCAAAGATAAACAATTTCTGTAAACAAACTACCGATTATTGAGTATTTTGTATGAAAAAAGCCAAAACGTTTTGGTTGTTTCAGGTTTTAGCACTATCTTTGCAATAGATTTATAAATAACGAAGGTAATATGAAAAAAACAATGATGACAATGGTATTGTTGTTGTTCGTAGCAATGACAGTATCGGCACAGTGCGGTAAGGCAGATTGCTGCTGCAAGGAAAAATGCTGTTGCAAGACAGCAGAATGTTGTAAGAAAGAGGATTGCAAAAAGGCTGAAGGCAAATGTATGAAAGCTGAAGGCTGCAAGAAGGCCGAAGGTCAGTGCAAGAAGGCTGAAGGTTGCAAGAAAGCTGAAGGTCAGTGCAAGAAGGCAGAAGGCTGTAAGAAAGCTGAGGGTCAGTGCAAGAAGGCTGAAGGTTGCAAGAAAGCTGAAGGTTGCAAGAAAGGTGCAGAGCATAAGTGCAAGAAGGCCGAAGGTTGCAAGAAATAAGTATTTTCTACTTGCAAGAAATAAAAAACGGGTTGTCAGATTGTTGACAGCCCGTTTATCTTTTCCCAATCTTGAACAAAAGCAGTCATCTTTGGAAAAACGAGGTTTGCTCCCTCATTGGCAAGTGCCTCATCTGGAAGAGGACCGCTGTTGACTGCTACGGTGAAAATGCCTGCAGCTACGCCAGCACGAACACCTAATGGCGCATTCTCTACAACGATAGCCTCCCAAGGTTGCAGATTTCCTGCTCGCTGTAACCCCATGAGATAGGGATCGGGATTAGGCTTTCCCCGTTTCACATCATAGGCGGTAATGATGTGATCTTCCGTGAGGAATTCGCTGAAGTCTTCCAACAGTCGTTGGATAAGTGGACGCTGTCCGCTACCTGTTACCACGATGACAGTCATGCCTGCTTCTGTAATCTTACGCATCAGTTCCTTAACCCCGTCAAAGACAGCAGGAGCAGGCATCTCATGAAACAATCGGCTTTTGACATCGTACATCTTTTGTGCTTCCGCTTCATCAATATCGCGTCCCTGCTGACGCTTCACCATCATACGAATAGTATCGACTCCTCTGGCTCCCTCTGTGGCATAGGCATCATGGGTGTTCATGGTAATCCCAAACTGTGCCATCGACTGATGCCAGGCTACAACATGATTGGGCATCGAATCGTAGAGGACACCATCCATATCAAAAAGCACAGCTTTGGGCGCAAAACGCTCAAAGCCGTGCTTTTCTAAATATTGTTTAATTGCTTTGTACATTTTTTTATAGGCTTTCCTAGGGCTTCCTAGGCTTTCCTAAGACATCCTAGGTTTTCCTAGGTTTTCCTAGGACTTCCTAGGTTCTCCTAGTTATTGCTCCTTTGCTAAACGCTCTTGGATGGCTTTGCTGTCAGCCTCGTAGCCAGGTTTGTTGAGCAGGGCAAACATATTCTTCTTGTATGCCTCTACGCCTGGCTGGTTGAATGGGTTCACACCCAATACGTTGCCGCTGATGCCACAACCAATCTCGAAGAAATAGATGAGTTGGCCAATATAATATTCATTCAGCTCAGGAACGCTGATGCGGATATTAGGAACACCACCGTCAACGTGTGCCAGACGAGTTCCCAGCTCAGCCATCTTGTTGACTTCATCCACGCGCTTTCCTGCCAGGAAGTTCAAGCCGTCAAGGTTCTCCTCATCGCTTGGGAACAACATCGTACGGTTGGGTTTCTCTATACTGATGACGGTCTCAAAGATGGTACGCTCGCCATCTTGAATCCACTGACCCATAGAGTGCAAATCTGTGGTGAAATCTACAGATGCAGGGAAGATACCCTTCTTGTCCTTACCCTCAGATTCTCCGTATAGCTGTTTCCACCATTCGCTGACGAAATGGAGTTTCGGCTGGTAGTTGACCATAATTTCAATCTTCTTGCCTGCCTGATAGAGACCGTTGCGCACAGCTGCATACTGTGCAGCGATATTCTCTTCGAATGGCACGTCTTTTCCGCAAGCCTTCTCCATGTCAGTGGCACCTTGCACCAATGCCTTGATGTCAAAGCCTGCACAAGCGATAGGCAACAGACCTACTGGGGTCAAAACAGAGAAGCGGCCACCTACATTGTCAGGAATCACGAATGTTTTGTAGCCTTCTTTGTCAGCACAAACACGAGCGGCACCTTTCACAGCATCCGTAACAGCTACGATGACGTCTTTGGCAGCTTCTTTGCCCATTTGTACCTCACACTGTTTCTTCAGCAAACGGAAGGTCAGTGCTGTCTCAGTGGTTGTACCAGACTTGGAAATATTGATGACGCCAAATTTCTTTCCTTTTAAGTATTCAGTCATTTCGGCCAGATAGTCCTCACCGATATTGTTGCCTGCAAAAAGGATGATAGGATTGCACTTATCTTGGATGAGCCAGGTAAAAGAGTTGCCAAGTGCTTCGATGACGGCACGTGCACCCAGATAGCTGCCGCCAATACCTGCAACGACGATAGCTTCACATTTCTCGCGCAAAGTGTTGGCAGTAGCCTGTACCTCATCGAGGAATGCCGGAGTAATACTGCTGGGTAAGTGAAGCCAACCTAAAAAATCGTTACCAGGGCAGGTTCCGTCTTCAAGTGCCTGCTGTGCGGCTTTTACTTTTGGTTCAAAAGCCTTTACTGCGCCTGCTTCCAAGAAGCAAGCAGCTTTCGTGATGTCTAATTGAATGTTCTTCATTATTGTTTTTATTTAAAGGGTTTAATGGGTCTAATGGGGGTGATGAGGGAGGGTTACCTGAAACTGTCTGTCAGCAGTTTGATTTCAATCTGTGGCGAAATCCGTTCGTAGAGGATGTTATAAACAGCATCGAGGATAGGCATGTTCACATGCATGTGACGGTTGATTTCCTTCATACACTTCGTGCCAAAATAACCTTCTGCGATCATCTCCATCTCTATCTGTGCCGATTTCACACTATATCCCTTGCCAATCATGGTACCGAAAGTACGGTTGCGTGAGAAATTCGAGTATCCTGTCACAAGCAGGTCACCCAGATAGACGCTGTCAATGATATTACGCTCAATGGGGTGTACTGTCTGAAGGAAACGCGACATCTCCTGAACAGCATTCGACATCAGTACCGACTGGAAATTGTCACCGTAGTTCAAGCCGCTGCAGATACCAGCGGCAATGGCATAGACATTCTTCAGCACGGATGCATATTCGATGCCGATGACATCAGAAGAAGTCTTGGTCTTGATGACGTTGCTCGCCAGTACCTCAGTAAATGCTTTCGCTTTCTCGATGTTGGCGCAGCCAATGGTGAGGTAGGAGAGTCGTTCCAATGCCACCTCTTCTGCATGACTGGGACCACCGATACATGCCAGATTGTCGTACGATACATCATATACCTGGTGGAAATATTCCGAACAGACGAGGTTCTCATCAGGCACGATACCTTTGATGGCGGTGATGATAAACTTGTCCCTGATGCGTGTTTTCAATTTCTTCAGGTGGTTTTTCAGATAGGGCGATGGTGTGACGAATACCAGAGTGTCGTATTGTTCAACAATCTTATTGAGATCGCTCGAGAAGAAAATCTCATCGGTATTGAAACGTACACTGGTCAGATAGGCAGGGTTGTGCTCCAATCGTTTGAAATCTTCAATACGGTCGTCGCGACGCATATACCATCCGATGTGATGAGTATGTCCCACCACAATCTTGGCTATGGCTGTTGCCCAGCTTCCGCCTCCGATAATCGCTATTTTTCCACAGTCGTACATCTATTTGACTATTTGACGATTATTCGATTTGACGATTTATTGTGCCTTGTCAATCCACTCCTGTATCTCAGCTACTGAAGGCTTCTCATACCCCAGTTTGTATTTCTTGTTGATGTCGCCCAGTTTCTGCTGCAGTCCCTGTGCCTTTTCTTCCTTGATGTCAGAAATCAGGTTGAAGCCAGCCTTACGGAGCACATATACCCAATCTTCGGCAACACCCAGTTCAGCCCATTCTGCGATGGTGCTCTGTGGGATTTTCTTTTCAGGCTTCATCTGTGGGAAGAACAGCACTTCCTGAATGTAGGTCTTGCCCGTCATCAGCATGACCAGACGGTCGATACCAATGCCGATACCACTTGTCGGCGGCATACCATACTGCAGGGCGCGTAAGAAGTCCTGATCAATAATCATTGCCTCATCGTCACCTTTGTCTGCCAGTTTCATCTGTTCTACGAAACGCTCTTCTTGGTCGATAGGATCGTTTAGCTCAGAATAGGCATTCGCCAGTTCCTTACCGTTGACCATTAGTTCAAAACGTTCAGTGAGTCCTGGCTTTGAACGATGCATTTTCGTCAGTGGTGACATCTCAACAGGGTAGTCGGTGATGAAGGTTGGCTGGATAAATGTGCCCTCGCAGAACTCTCCGAACAGTTCATCAATGAGTTTGCCCTTACCCATCGTCTCATCTACCTCCATTCCTTTCGACTTGCAGAATGCACGAATTTCCTCTTCGCTCTTGCCGTTGCAATCGAAACCAGTCTTCTCCTCAATCGCTTCAAGGATAGGCAGACGACGATAAGGAGCTTTGAACGATACGATATTGCCATCTATTTCACGTTCAGGCTTCCCATTGACAGCAATACAGATGGTCTCCAGGAGTTTCTCTGTAAACGACATCATCCAGTTGTAATCCTTGTACTGCACGTAAAGTTCCATACAGGTGAACTCTGGGTTGTGGTTACGGTCCATACCCTCGTTGCGGAAGTTTTTGCCAATTTCATAGACACCCTCAAAACCGCCAACGATCAGACGTTTCAGATACAGCTCAGTAGCGATGCGCATGTACATTTCGATGTTTAACGCATTGAAATGCGTGGTAAACGGACGGGCGCTGGCTCCTCCGGCAATAGCTTGCAGGGTGGGTGTTTCCACTTCTGTATAACCAGCTTCGTCTAACACCTTTCTCAATGTGCGGATGACGGTAGCACGTTGCAGAAAGGTTTCCTTCACACCTTCGTTGACAACGAGGTCAACATAGCGCTGACGATAGCGAAGTTCAGGGTCATCGAATTTGTCGTATGCCACACCATCCTTGTATTTCACGATAGGCAGCGGTTTCAGTGATTTCGACAACAGGGTTATCTCCTTTGCATGGATAGAGATCTCCCCTGTTTGTGTACGGAAAACGAAGCCTTTTACGCCCACGAAGTCGCCAATGTCGAGCAGTCTTTTGAATACTGCATAATCGATGATTGAGCGTGTTCCCAGATTGCCTTCGTCGGTATTTGCGTTGATGTCATCCCTTGTTACATACACCTGTATTCTGCCCTTGCTGTCCTGTATCTCTGCAAACGATGCCTTTCCCATCACACGACGGCTCATCAGTCGTCCAGCAATGACAACCTCACGTTGTGGCTCGTCATCTTTGAAACTCTCTTTGATTTCCGTTGAGAATGCGTTTGTAGGATACTCTGCGGCAGGATATGGGTTGATGCCTATCTGTCGCAATTCTTCAAGTGCTTGTCTGCGAACGATTTCCTGTTCGCTCAGTTCTAAGATATTCATGTGTTTTTTGCAATTTCAAAATTGTGGGGCAAAGATAATAAAAAAATCTATAATCTACACAGATTTAAGAAATATTTATACCTTTGTGCCCTGAATGACAAATTATATAGGAGAAATCATTTCTTTAGGCGTAGCCTGTTCGTGGACAGTTGCAGCATTGTCGAGCGAGGTGGGCAGTCGCAGGTTAGGCGTTTTTGTGATGAATGTCTGGCGAATGTTGCTGGCCTTGCTCTTCTCTGTTTGCCTGATGTGGCTGACGATGGGTGAGCCTTTTCCATTGTATGCAGGCGCAGAAGCATGGAGTTGGTTACTGCTTTCAGGCGTGGTTGGCTATTTCTTCGGCGACTGGTGTTTGTTCAATTCCTATCTGACCATCGGCTCTCGCTATGGACAGTTGTTTATGACACTCGCTCCGATGTTTGCTGCTCTTTCTGCATGGGTGTCAATAGGGCAGACGCTTAGCGCAGGTTCGTTGATAGCGATGAGCGTGACGATTGTGGGTATTTCTATCTCTGTATTGGGTCGTGGCAACCATCATAAGTTATCTATCCAGCTTCCGGCAAAAGGTGTTCTCTTTGGTATCGGAGCAGGAATGGGACAGGGTGTGGGTCTGGTATTGAGTAAGATAGGTCTCGACTATTATACAGCTGATGTGCCAGTTGCGGTGTTGCCGCAGGTAGAAAACTATCTGCCTTTTGGTGCCAACCTCATCCGCTGTTTGGCTGGATTATTGTGCTTCACGATTTGGCTGCTGGTACGCGGTGAGGGTTCGAAGATGCGTACGAGTATCCACAATCATAAAGGAATGCTGGCCATGTTGACAGCTGTTATCTCTGGTCCCTTTGTTGGCGTGGGATTCTCGTTGATGGCTGTACAATATACAGCGGCAGGTATCGCCTCCACAATTATGGCAACGACGCCCATCCTTATTTTATTGCCTTCTTATTATCTCTTCCACCAGAAAATTACGTGGAAGGGTTTCATAGGTGCTTGTATCTCAGTAGTAGGTGTATCCTTGTTCTTCCTACTTTAAAGTTTCTTATTCCTCCCCCTGATGGGGGGCAGGAGAGGGCTTTTACCCCTCTCTGAAGAAATCCAGTACCTCCTTGATTTCGTCAACTGTTGCTGTCTGGTTGATACGGATGCGGCCGATATCCTCCAACAGGGTGAAATTGATGAGACCAGAAGTATTCTTTTTGTCGTGTTGCATCAGCTGTATCAGCGTAGGATAGTCGTCACAGTTGATGGACATCCGTCCGTAATGCTCGCGGATGAAAGCTACTGTCTGATGCATCTTATCGGTAGGGAAGCCACATTTGATGGCAGAAAGATACAATTCGCAGATGATGCCATAGGCAACAGCATATCCGTGGAGGAGTACCCCCTCAGCTTTCCCTGTGTGGGGATGGTGCTGTGCACGGTTCAAACTCCACGACTCAAAGGCGTGTCCGAAGGTGTGTCCAAAGTTAAGGGCCTTACGGATGCCCTGCTCGTAAGGGTCTTCTTTTACCACTTGTTCCTTGACCTCCACACTGTCAGCAAGCATTGCCTGTAACTGCTCAAGAGATTCATGCGTATTCAGAGACTCTACGTCGAGCGCTAGATGTTGTGCCCACATCGTTTCTTTTGAAATCAGCGCGTGCTTCAGCATCTCAGCATAGCCAGAGAGAAGGTTTTCCTGATCGAGGGTCTTCAGGAACTGTGTGTCGAGAATTACAAACATGGAATCATTGAAGACGCCAATCTCGTTCTTCAGACCAGCGAAGTTGAAGCCCGTCTTTCCACCTACCGAAGCATCGACCATTGCTAATAGGGTAGTGGGGATGTTGATGAAGTTGATGCCCCGTTTGAATGTTGATGCTGCAAAGCCACCCAAATCGGTTACCATTCCACCACCCAGATTGATGAGGCACGAATGGCGTGTGGCACCACCATTGATCAATGATTCCCATACCTGACTCACCGTCTCCAGCGTCTTGTTTGCATCGCTGGCCCCAATGGTGATTACCTGTGCATGCTTCAAACAGAAATAACTGCTGATGACAGGCCAACAATGGGTAAGCGTATTTTCGTCTGTGAGGACGAAGATACGGTCATGTTCACATTCTGACAAGGCGATAGCCAATTCGTTCTGTAAGTTTCCTGAAATAATAATTCTCTGCTCCATAACATATCATTTTCTCTCGGCACAAAGGTAATACATGAAGTGTTAGTTATCAGATAGTTGCGTAATAGTTTTAGGTTTTTTTTACATTCGGAACGCTAAAATTGCGCACACCGACCTGTAAGTGTGCAATTTTTTGGAGTTATTATGTCTGTGGGTATTCCTTTTTGTTGAAGAAATTTGCCTGTTTGCTGAATTTATTTCCACTGATTAAACGAATCCGTTACTTTTGCATCAAAAATTACATGATGAAGAAACCAATACTTTTACTAATGTTGACGCTCATGTCGCTGGTGGCAGGGGCACAAGAGTCTGCTGTTTCAGGACTGCTCTACGACCGCGATACCAAAGAAGGTATAATGCAGGCAACGGTGCAACTTTTGAAAATGGATAGTACCTATGTGGCTGGTGCGGTTTCAGATATTGACGGCAAGTTTAGCATTGCTTTGGCAGAACCAGGCAAGTATATAGTCAAGATTACCAGCGTCGGTTATAAGGCGCTGACGAAAAATGTCACAGTAGAGGCTGACAAGGAACTGCTACTGGGAAATATTCAGCTTGCAGCCGATGCAATTATGCTGAAAGGAACCGTCGTGGAGGGGCATGCAGCGAAAGTGATACTCAAAGAAGACACCTTTCAGTATAATGCTTCTGCCTATCGTGTTCCAGAAGGCTCTACCGTTGAGGCTCTTGTAAAACGTCTTCCTGGTGCAGAAGTCAGTGACAATGGTACCATCAAGATCAATGGAAAAGAAGTGAAGAAAATCCTTGTCGATGGTAAGGAGTTTATGACGGGTGATACACAGACAGCTTTGAAGAACCTGCCTTCCAGTATCGTGGATAAGGTGAAAGCCTATGACCAGCAGAGCGATCTCGCCCGTATTACCGGTATTGATGACGGTGAGGAACAGACCGTACTCGATTTCGGTATTAAGAAAGGTATGAACAAAGGCCTGATGGTTAATGCCGATGCTGGTATCGGTACCAAAGGCCGTTATTCAGAGCGCCTCATGGGTGGCTATTACAATGACAAGATGAAGGTGATGGTGATGGGTAATGCCAACAATACCAACGATGCTGTTTTTGGTGGCGGACGCGGATTCGGCAGTCCCAAACAAGGTCTGAATGCAGCGAAGATGCTGGGTGTCAACATGAACTACGATGATGGCAAGAAATTGCAGATGGATGGTAGCCTGCGATGGAACCACAGCGATGGTGATGTGCGTACAGAGGTGGCAACTGAAAACTTTGTCAGTAGTTTCAATTCGTTCTCCAACAGTATTTCCCAAAAATACAGTCGTTCCAACTCCTGGGACTTCCGCTATCGTTTGGAGTGGAAACCGGATTCCATGACCAATATCATGTTCCGACCGAATTTCAAGGTATCAACATCCGATGGAACCACCGTCTCCAACAAAGCTTCCTATAACGACAATCCCTACGACTATACCGATACACCTTTAGAGTTGGAGGCTATCCAAAAGATGGCGGCACTGGGTGTGATGGTCAATACCAATGATAGTAGGACCATTACCTATGGTGATAGCAAATCGTTGGGTGGGATGCTGCAATACAACCGCAAGCTCAATCAAAAGGGGCGCAACGTCACCCTTCGTGCTGATGCCAGTTGGGGAAAGGATGGCTCGACAAGTCTTTCGTTAGAAAAAGTTCACCTCTATCAGGTGAAAAACCATCTAGGTACAGACTCTGTCTATCAGACTAACCGCTATAACCTCATGCCTACGAAAACGTGGAGCTATTCGGTACAGGCTACCTATAGCGAGCCACTTGCCAAGCAGACTTACCTGCAGTTCAGCTATCGCTATAAATATAACTACAATAAGAGCACACGCAGCACATACGACTTCTCTGACACCGATCCTAGCCTCTTTGACAACATCACACCTGAGTATCGTATCTGGGACCAATATCTCTCGCTGCTGCCTCGTCCGATGGAGACCTATCTCGACACCGACCTCAGCCGTTTCTCTGAATACAAGAACTATATTCATGAGTTGCAGGTGATGTTCCGTATGATACGAGGCAAATACCGTCTCAATGCCGGTGTGATGCTGCAACCGCAGCGTACCGACTATACCCAGGACTACTTGGGCATACACACCGATACCATCCGCAACGTTGTCAATTGGAGTCCTACCTTTGATCTCCGTTACCGCTTCTCAAAACGTAGTAACCTGCGAATCAACTATCGCGGAACAACCACCCAGCCGTCAATGAGCGACCTTCTTGATATTGTTGACGACAGCGATCCGTTGAACATCAAACAAGGTAACCCTGGACTGAAGCCCTCGTTCACCCATCGTTTCCGCCTGTTCTATAACAACTATATCCAGAGTCATCAGCAGGGCATCATGGCTTTCCTGAACTATAGCAACACCTTGAACAGTATCTCCAACAAGGTGACTTACGATCCTGAGACAGGTGGCCGTATTACCCGTCCAGAGAATATCAATGGCAATTGGGACATCAATGGAGCCTTTATGTATAATTGTTCTGTTGACTCAGCCGGTTATTTCAATATCAACACATTTACCACAGGCAGATACAACAACTATGTAAGTTATCTCTCGCTTGACCGCAATTCCGATTCTCAAAGGAATGTTACTCGAAGCACGACCCTTGGCGAGAGACTTTCTGCCAGCTATCGCAACCTATGGTTGGAGGTAGAGCTTGACGGAAGTGTGAACTACACTCACACCCGTAATCAACTGCAGGCAGCTAACAACCTCGACACTTGGCAGTTCTCTTACGGTGGTACTGTCAATGTGTCGTTGCCCTGGAACATGACAATTGCTACTGACCTGCATCAGCAGAGCCGTCGTGGTTATGATGACAAATCGCTCAATACTAACGAACTGATATGGAATGCACAGATTTCTCAAAGTTTGCTCAAAGGCAACGCCCTTACCCTTTCTGTACAGTTCAACGACATTCTGGGACAGCTCAGTTCCTTCAGTCGTGCCATCAGTTCCACCCAGCGCACTGATACACAATACAATAGCATCAATTCATATATCATGTTCCGCGCTTCTTATCGCCTGAACCTCTTTGGGGGAAAGGAAGCACGCAAGCAGCATGACGGTCCCTACAACTTCGACCGCGAAGGACCAGGCATGGGACCACGCGATGGCAACAGCCGTCCCAGCGGTCCGCCTCCTTCAGGCAGCTCCTCCCGTCGTGGCGGTGGCGGCTTCGGAGGTCCGATGATGGTGGATTAAATCATTCTTCTTTGACAATGCGTCCCTGCTTGTCGATATAGACCCATTTGTCTTTGAAAAGAAAGCGCTTGGAGTCTGACACTTTGGCCAAGCCGTTTTGGAAGTAGTTCACCTTCTTCCAACGGCAGGGTATCACCAGTTCGCCACTCCTGTCGATGAATCCTAAGCGTTTGTTGAAATCCTGAACGACGGCCAATCCGTCGACGAACGACCACATACTTCTCCATCGGCAGGGGATGACGATGTCTCCACGTACGTCTATCATGCCGATCTTCCTGTCTTTCTGAACCATTGCCAGACCGTCATGAAACGGCCATCCTTCTTCGAAAACGCAGGGGATGGCGAGGCGGCCTGTCACGTCTATATAACCGCATCTCTTGTTGTCGTCAACCACAGCTGCCATGTATTCGCTGAACGGTCCGACAGAGCGCCACACGCAGGGGATGATCTCGTTGCTGCGCCTGTCGATGAATCCGAACTTCCCCGTTTTCCGCTTTCGTGCAATAGCCAGTCCGTTGTTGAACACGCCGATCAGGGAATAGTCTTTCTCGGAGATCACTACCTCGTTCTGTTTGTTTACGATGCCTGCATAACTCGGTCCGCTTACATGCTGACTGATTTTAGGGTGCAATCCTGCGCGCTCCGCTTCTCGCTGCTCCTCATCGGCATACTTCTTGCTTTCATCGGAAATGGGAATGTAATTGATAGCAGCGGTTGTTTCATGAACCTTAGTGGTGGTTGGTTCTTGAACCTTGGTGGTGGGGGTTGTTTCTTGAACCTTGGTGGGGGTGTCAGAAACTTTGACGGTGGTGTCGGAGGCGAACGATGCTTGTTTTTTCCGATGCTTCAGCGCCATCTCTTCTGCCCAGGCCTCGCGGTCTGGTCCACAGTAGCGAGGGTCGTAGTCGTAATACCAATAGGCGGGATTGGATTTGTCGTCCAGTTGTGAGACGAAAGATGATTTTTTGAAAGCATTGAAGACACTGTTGGGGTCAGTAGGGAATTCCACTTCTTCGATACCATAGGCTTCTGCAGGGCTGACGATATTGCCGTCTTCATCTTCCATCAGTCCAGACTCACCCAGCATATGATAGTCGGGCGTTTTTTTCTCCTCGGTTTTGCTTCCGTCGTTTGTCAACTCTTTCTCTGATTTCATCGGTTTTTAGTATTTCGGTTTGACGCTACAAAAATAAATGATATTTCCGGTTCTTCCAAATATTTCACGAAAAACCCAATTTTTTGCTCCGTTTTCCGTTCTAAAGTGCAACGTGAGTTCGACGATTCTTTTCCGCGCGCGCATTACCCAGATTTTTTCAATTAAATCCTACATCGTGCACGAGTCTTATAAACATTGGGCTTAGCAACGATTTTGTTCTACACGAACATACACATTTCCTACACGATTCTAACGTTAACGATCACTTCACCTTCACTCTTGTAAGAAATAAAAATCTAAAGTCTCTCAACATTATGTTTTAACAAAATTACCAGAATTGGTTCCGAAATCTGGTAATGTTGTTACCAGGGCTTGGTAATCATGTTACCAGGGTTTGGTAATCATGTTACCAGAGCCTGGTACTCTTAGTACCAACGCTTGGTACTTCGCGTACCAAAATGTGGTAGAAATCTGGTACAAACAGTAATCATTTCCTTTATTGTTATTGTTATCGCTAGCTTAGGTGCAGGATAAAGTGCAGGATTAGGTGCAGGATAACACACAGGAAATAGGATCTAACTATCTGATAATCAGCTTAGGTGCAGGATGGAAGGATAAATTCAATATTTCCTTAGGCAGATAGTCGATGGTTAAGGTTATCGTTTTCGTTGAAATTGGTCGGCCAATGGATGGAGCAAGAAGAACAGATGCTTGGGGTCAAAGGATGTCTGTGCCATTGAATTTAATGCAACGAGGGCAAGCAGTGTGATGATGATGGCTTGCTTATTCATTGTATATAATAACTATTCTGCATCAGCCTCCTTAATCTTAGCCAAAAGTTCAGCCCGTTTTGTTTCATTAGTCCCGTGGACGGCATGGCGGACAATGCCCTGCTTGTCGACAACGACGGTGAAGGGAAAACCCTCGGTTCCGATCCATGACATCATATCCTCGGCTTCTACGAGGTGCGTCCAAGTGAAATGATGTTTGTCGGTTATCTTC
>CADCPZ010000115.1 GCA_902803475.1 uncultured Prevotellaceae bacterium | reverse complement strand
GTCTGCTGATGCCGTAATCAAAATGTATGAAATATGGATAGAAAGATAAAGATAATGGTTGGCTCAACTGTATATGGCTTTGAGAACGAGTTGTATCACACATGTCAGGTACCTGGTACGTGACACATGCTGTCATAGTCTGTTTCCATTGTTTTGCAAAACTCTTCAGCCATCTTGTTCAGGTTCACGCAGTCGGCGCGACTGATGTGACGCTTACCAGCATCATAAGGCCAGGGACTTAAAATCAGCACCCGACCTGCTGCACAAGCATCAAAAAGCGCATCGGAAGGTTTGTAATAATCGCGAAAACCATTGTCGGCAAGCAAGATGAAAGGATGCTGCTCGTTGATTAATACCTGCATCACCTGCTTTTCCTGCTGCGAGATGAACGGCGACACCATCACCACCCCTTTGCGAGCCTTGAGCACGCAGCTGTTCATATAGTCCCGAAGGGTCTGACTGTCACCATGCTCTGCTGCTTTCACCCAGACGCTGCGCACATGCACTACGTCATAATACTCGGCATGTAGCAGGGCTACATTGCCCACGCTGTCAAAACTATAGCCACCAATCTCGATGCCCTTTTGTACCCTGAAGAAGCCTGGTTTCAGGCGCTTCGTGGCCAACCGCTGGGGGTTCATATCGATATAACGTATGGTATTGGGCAGTTGAGCCTTTCGTCCCATCGGCCGAATGAAGGGCATTTCAGTGAAGACTGGATACAGGTTGTAATAGGCCTCGTCGCTCATCTGTCCTTTTAAGCCCTCAGCGAAAACTTCCAGGTTGCGCGTAGCTTCCTGAAGTCCCAAAGTTCCTTCTTTGCAGTTCCTCCGAATGTCATTCGGAATAATGGAAGAAGCCCGTCCCAGTTTCTTTACGCCCTGCCAAAACCCACGTACCATCCCCTTGATGCCTGTAGGCATCGTACGGCGGACATACAAAACAGCATGTAGGTGGTCGGGCATAAGGCAGAAGTGAAGCACTTGCACCTCTGGATGGTGGTTGGGGATGTCCAGTAGGCAATCAACCAGAGAATTGCCAAGTGGTGTGCGTCTCACTGCGGTCATCGTGGGATCACCGTCAGGGATGTCCAACGTGCCCAACAGAGGCCTACGGTCGGGAATAGTCAGTGTGATGTGGTACAGGCCCACACCCTTCCAGGCCCTGCCCGGCTCCTGCCATTGCCATTTCTCGTGTTCTGTCATTTCTGCACTTATTTTCCCTTCACGATTTCCCGTTCTATCAGTCTACGACCTTGCTTTGAATTACTTGTAAAACGACCAATGTTGTTAGATTATATGATTTACAATGCAAAGGTAGAGAAAACTGAGCAAAACGGAAAAGAAAACGACGGATATATTGCGGGAATCCGTCGTTGGGTTATGAAGCAGCAGAGTCTTTAATAGGTTTGCAAAATCGTATATATATGCATTTTGGTGATTGTATATTTTGAGATAAAACACAAAATTTTGACGAAAAGACTGTCAGACTGACAGAACGCCGATAAACACAGGGGCTGCAGTCTTGAAAAGAGTGACAGAGACTGACAGGAGACTGACAGGTTTTGGAGGGTAAAAGGTATGCTTTTGCACAAAATTCTCTAGAGAATTTGTTGCGAAAGCTATCCTCTTACAAAAAATTCTCTAGAGAATTATGTTTTAGAGGAAAGTGGGTAAAAAATGATAGTTAAAGGAATGGCTTTGCAAATGTTACATATTGTATATCAGCATGTTGTATTGTTCTTTGAAAAATGATAAAATGGAGGTAAAAATGACAGAAAATGGGCGAAAATAAGACTAAAAAGTTGTTGAAAAGGGTGCAAAATGAGGTGAAAATGAAGTAAAAACGCTTATAAATGCCTTTTTTGACGAAAAGCAGAATGCATATAATTGCACAAAACGGCATATTTATACAGCATTTCCAGATTGTTTCTTCAACGTGGATCAGTGTTTTCTTGGTGATTCCTGATTCTTGCGATGCTGCCAGATTTCCACGCTGTTGATGATATTCTGCCAAAGGATATAGCAACCTGGTCCTACTGACGACAAGGGATTCAAGTAGGTATAGGCAATCCAGATGGCGAAGGCGGTGTTCTTCTGCCCCAATGCCTGACCTGACTCGATTGTCCGATGAAAGAAATGACCGACATAACGCCCTACGGAGAACTGGATGATACAGAGTATCAATCCTAATAGGGCTATGAGGAAGAGGAAACCAATGGTGGTCTCTGCATGACAGATGTTTTTCACGGTGGTACCTGTAACGATAGCCAAAGAAACTGCCCAGAGGTAATAGCTCAAGTCTTTGATGCTGATAACCCACTGATGGAAGCGATGCATGGAATGCTTGACGATATAGGCCAAGAACATGGGCGACACCAGCACGAGGCACACCTTATATAATATCAGGAAGAACGACGACAGGAAACCCATATCGGCCGCTGGATCAATCAATGGAAAACAAACGGGCACCAATGTGGCACACAGGAAGTTGGAGATGAAGGTATAGGTGGTCATTTCCTCCAACGAGCCACCCAGTTTCTGTGTAACAACAGCTGCCGCAGCTGCTCCTGGTCCGATGATGCAGGTGAGGATGGCTTCGAGAAGTATCAGGTTCTTCCCATGAATGTCAAACACCAGGATTGAACCCACGATGACTGCTACGAAAAGTAATTGAAACAACCCTGTCCACCAATGCCACAGAACAGGTCGTAAGCGTCGGAAATCCACTTTGCAGAAGGTGACAAAGAGGATGAGGAACATGAACATAGGGAAGATGGTGTCGAAGATTGGGTCGAAGAATGCGGATGCTTCTTCCAGTCCTGGTGTAAAAGCAAACAGCAGATAAAAAACCGTGCCAGTGGTCATCGCCACTGGCAGTGTCCAATCTTTTAAGAAACGCTTAAGTAATGCATAATTCATAATGCATAATTCATAATTATCTTACGAACTGCCCATGTTTATCCAGGAACCCTTTCTTGCGCCCTTTTCGTGCTTCGAAATATGGATATTCATCGCGCAGGGAGATGTCGTCGTAAAGGAAATCGGCTACGACCGTATTCTCCTGATCGGGAAGCACTAATCCCAGTTTGCCGTTCTTCTGCGCGATAATCGGCAGGCGTACCAAGTCGTCAACATAGACGTAGCAGGTACGCAGGAACTCATATTCCGGACGCAGAATCACATCGCCCTTATAGTCTTTGATTCCGAACTTCCCGTTTTCCTCGAATACAGAATGGAAACGGATATATTTCTCTTCGATGCGTGCTAAATAGAATTCTACCTTTTGGGAGTCGTTGGCAAGTGTATGGAAATAATCGTAGGTATCGCAATAGTTGGCCATTGCCCGAATCAGCACTATCTTCATATCCAAACCACGTATCGCCTTACGGTTCAGATCAATATATCGTGCTATTGCTTCTTCCTTCTCAGGCACCGACAGATGGGAAATCGCCTCTTCAAACTTCTCCATCATGTGCTTGGTACCACGCATTCCTTTGATATATCGATGAATCTGACGCCCCATCTCGGCACAGACGAACTTGTCTATCTGTTGCAGTTCGATGCTGTCAACATACTCCGCATTGAAGTTTTCCTGAGTGATTTTTTCTTTCGTCATGATTTGTCCTCCTAATTTTCTGTGGACAAAATTACGAAGTTTTATACGAATAACAAAGAAAAAGGAGGGAATTTTTTCCCTCCTCATCAATTCTTCTGACAACCTACCCCACTTTCTAGTGAAGGATCGGGAGTAAGACTTAAAGCAAGTTGTTCTTTTCGATATCCTTGAAATACTTGTAGGTTCCAACCTTCAGTTCATCGGTAGCAGGCTCATCGGCTACGATGATTCCGTGCGGATGCAACTGCAGAGCACTGATGGTCCATTCGTGAGAAACAGCACCTTCGACAGCAGCACGAAGGGCACGAGCCTTATGGTGTCCGTTGACCAGAATCATCACTTCGCGGGCATCGCAAACGGTTCCCACACCTACTGTCAACGCCAGTTTGGGTACCTTGTTGACATCGTTGTCGAAGAAACGGGAGTTGGCGATGATGGTGTCGGTGGTGAGCGTCTTCACACGAGTACGACTGGTGAGCGAAGAATATGGCTCATTGAATGCGATATGACCATCAGGACCGATACCGCCGATAAACAAATCAATACCGCCGGCTTCAGCAATCATCTCCTCATAATGAGCACATTCTGCCTCTAAGTCCTTGGCGTTGCCGTTCAGGATATGGATATTCTCTTTGGGGCAGTCGATGTGGTCGAACAGATTGCGAGCCATAAAGCTATGGTAGCTCTCTGGATGCTCCTCTGGCAGACCTACATATTCGTCCATGTTGAATGTCAGCACATTCTTGAACGACACGCGGCCTTCTTTATTAGCCTTTACTAACTCTGCATACATACCCTCAGGAGAAGAACCTGTAGGCAATCCGAGCACGAACTTACGGTCTGGTGTAGGATTAAATGCATTGATCTTCTCAATGACGTGATTTGCAGCCCATTGCGACATTTTCGCATAATCTGGTTCAATAATTAGTCTCATAAAATACTTGTGTCTTGTTGTTTGAACATTTACGATTAAAATACGGGCGCAAAAGTAATTTTTTTCGATAATATCACCATCAAAAAAGGATTAGAATTAAACAAAAATAACATTTCCAAAAACGAACAAGGTCCTGACATCGCGTCGGGACCTTGTACACTTTTGAATGTTTCAGCAGTTTGAGTTTTTATTGTAGTTTCATTTGGAAATCCAAAATCAACGATGCAAAGGTATGCAAATAATTGATATAAATCAAAAAAATCGATGTTTTTACATACAAAAAATACGAAAACGTTTACGTGTAATGATATCTGTTTGCGATGTGAGAGAAGGTAATAATAAAAGAAAAATGTATTTTTCTTTGTATTATCTTCGACTTTTGCTATCTTTGCAATCTGTAAAAATTAAAAGAATGAAAGAATTCGTTATATCCGAGGCTAAAGCGGAGACTGCGATACTGGTGGGACTGATTACTCCCCAACAAGGTGAAGCGAAAACAAAAGAATACCTTGACGAGCTGGAATTTCTTGCCGACACTGCTGGCGCTATTACTGTAAAGCGCTTTACACAGCGTGTAGGCGGCCCCAGTCAGGTCACCTATGTCGGAAAAGGTAAGCTGGAGGAAATCCGTCAGTTTATCAAGCAAAAGGAAGACGATGAAGAACCTGTCGGTATGGTCATCTTCGACGATGAGCTTACAGCCAAACAGATACGCAATATAGAAAACGAACTGAAAGTGAAGATTCTGGATCGTACAAGTTTGATTCTGGATATCTTTGCGATGCGTGCACAGACGGCCAACGCCAAGACGCAGGTAGAACTGGCACAATACCGCTATATGCTCCCCCGTTTGCAACGTCTGTGGACCCACTTGGAACGTCAGGGCGGCGGTTCTGGAAGCGGTGGCGGAAAAGGTTCTGTTGGTTTGCGTGGTCCTGGTGAAACCCAGTTGGAGATGGACCGCCGTATTATCCTCCAGCGTATCACCTTACTGAAACAGCGTTTGGTGGAAATTGACAAACAGAAAACGACTCAGCGCAAGAACAGGGGACGCCTCATCCGCGTTGCTTTGGTTGGCTATACCAATGTTGGCAAATCAACCATCATGAACCTCTTGGCAAAGAGTGAGGTGTTTGCTGAGAACAAATTGTTTGCTACATTAGACACGACCGTTCGTAAGGTGGTGGTTGAAAACCTGCCGTTTTTGTTGGCCGATACCGTCGGCTTTATCCGCAAACTGCCTACCGACCTCGTTGACTCGTTTAAATCAACGCTGGACGAGGTGCGCGAGGCCGATTTGTTGTTGCATGTGGTCGATATCTCCCACCCCGATTTCGAAGAACAGATCCAAGTCGTCGAGAAGACCCTTGCCGACTTGGGGTGTGCAGAAAAGCCATCGATGATTGTGTTCAATAAAATCGACCAATACACCTGGGTAGAGAAAGAACCCGACGACCTGACTCCTGCTACGAAAGAGAATATCACGTTGGAGGAACTGAAGCGCACCTGGATGGCAAAACTCAACGAAAACTGTTTGTTTATCTCTGCCCGCGAGAAAGAAAATATCGATGAGTTCCGAGAGATACTATATAAAAAGGTACGCGAGATGCATGTACAGAAGTATCCTTATAATGATTTTCTGTACCCTGAAATAGAATCATAACAACATAAACAGATTTAATATGAATAATTACCGAAAACTGACACCTGAAGAGATTCAGGTCCTGGAAGCCAACAATTGTTGGGCTGAGGATTGGAACCGCGTAGAAGTAGCTGAGCGATTCAAACCGTATTCTTTCCATCGCGTCATGTTTTATGGCGACATCCGACTGGGAGAATTTGAAAAGCAAGTAGAAGTGAGTGCCGGCTTTACCAAGCATTCCGGTATCAACGATGCCACCCTGCGCAACGTCACCGTCGGCAACGACTGTCTGATTGAGAAAATCGGCAACTTCATCAACAACTATACCATCGGCAACGACTGTTATATCTCTAACATCTGCACGATGGAGACCACCGAAGGCGCTACTTACGGCGAAGGACACATGGTAAGCGTGCTCAACGAGATGGGCGACGGCAATGTGATTCTCTTCAACGAACTGAACAGTCAGCTGGCTGCTTTCATGGTGAAACATTTCAACGACCAGCAACTGAAGAAAGCCATTCACCTGATGGTCAACGAGGGAATAAAACTCGATACACCGGATCAGGGTACCATTGGCAACAACGTGAAGATTATCAACACGAAGGAGATTACCAACACCGTTATCAAAGACGACTGTGAAATCAGCGGAGCCTCACGACTGAGCGACTGTACCATCATGAGTTCAAAGGATGCCAGCGTATATATCGGTACGGGCGTCATCTGCGAAAACTCCATCATCAGCAACGGCTGTTCCATCACGAACTCTGTGAAGATGCAGGACTGCTTCGTAGGCGAAGCCTGCCAGATTACCAACGGTTTTACGGCAGAGGCAAGTTTGTTCTTTGCCAACAGCTATATGGCCAATGGTGAAGCATGTGCCGCTTTCTGTGGTCCGTTCTCTGCCAGCCATCATAAGAGTAGCCTGCTGATCGGCGGTGAGTTCTCGTTTTACAACGCTGGTTCCAATACGAATTTCTCGAACCACGCCTATAAGATGGGACCGATGCACTACGGAACATTGGAGCGCGGCACGAAAACCGCCAGCGGTGCCTACGTGCTGATGCCTGCGAAAATCGGTGCGTTCTCCGTTTGTTTCGGTAAATTGATGAACCATCCAGATATGCGTTGTCTGCCGTTTGCCTATCTGCTGGCTTATGGTGAGACTATGTATATCGTACCTGGTCGTAACATCACAACAGTAGGTTTGTATCGCGATATCAAGAAATGGCCGCAGCGTGACAAGCGTGCTGCCAGTTGTAAGAAGAGTATCATCAATTTCGACTGGTTGTCACCGTTTACCGTTGGTGAGATTCTTGAGGGCAAAAAGATTCTTGAGGCGTTGCGTCTGGCTGGAGGTGATAATGTATCGAGCTATAACTACCACGAGTACATCATCAACGCGTCCTCACTGCGCAAGGGTATCAAATACTACGACATTGCCCTGCGTATCTATCTGGGTGCCGTCTTGAAACGTGCTGTCAAAGAGGGATTCCTCCAGAAGCCTACATCTGATGTCGGCTTGGGTAAATGGAACGACCTGTCTGGTCTGCTGCTCCCAGCCAGTGAGGAAGAGCGTCTCATCAACGACATCAAGAATGGCGATATCGACAACGTAAGGGGCATCATCCAGCGTTTCGAAGATATCCATGAACATTTCCGCGAATACCAATGGGTGTGGACATACAATATTATTCTTGAGTACTACGGTCTGAAAGAAATCACACAGAAAGACGTGGAATTCATCCATGAAGACTACCGCAAAGCA
The DNA here is from genome assembly GCA_902803475.1 of uncultured Prevotellaceae bacterium. GTDB lineage: Bacteria > Bacteroidota > Bacteroidia > Bacteroidales > Bacteroidaceae > Prevotella. The sequence continues at coordinate 4,923 of CADCPZ010000115.1, read as the reverse complement.
CGTCGTGCCTGGATTGCTGAAATACGCAAGGATGCCGAGAAGGAATTTGCAATGGGTGATGTTGAACAAGACGTATTTGACGACTTTATATCCAAATTAGATCACGAAATAGATTATGAAGATTAAGATTTTGCTATTTGCCTGTTTGGTAGCCCTCGCGATGGGTTCACAGGCGAAGGATTATCCGTACAAAACGGTAGCGGGCGATTTGGCCAAAACTCGCATTTATACGTTAGACAATGGCCTGAAGGTTTATCTCTCCGTGAATGCAGAGAAACCTCGTATCCAAACCTACATTGCCGTACGTACCGGTTCCAAGAACGACCCTGCGGAGACAACTGGTCTGGCTCACTACCTGGAGCACCTGATGTTCAAGGGTACCGATAAGTTCGGTACCAACAATCCTGCGGCAGAGAAACCGCTGTTGGACGAGATCCAGGCACGCTATGAGGAATACCGCCTCATCACCGACCCGGCTCAGCGCAAACAGAAGTACCACGAGATTGATAGCATCTCACAGATTGCCGCACAGTATTTCATTCCCAATGAGTACGACAAGCTGATGGCTGCTATCGGTGCACAGGGAACGAATGCCTATACCTCTAACGATGTGACCTGCTATACGGAAGACATCCCCAGCAACGAGATAGAAAACTGGGCAAAGATTCAGGCTGACCGTTTCCAGAATATGGTCATCCGCGGGTTCCACACCGAGTTGGAGGCGGTATATGAAGAGTATAACATCCACCTCACAAGTGATATGGACAAGCTCTTCAACGCTCTGATGGCGAAGCTCTACCCCACCCATCCTTATGGTACACAGACCACCATCGGTACGCAGGAGCATCTGAAGAACCCTTCGATTGTGAATATCAAGAACTACTTCAACAAGTGGTACGTTCCAAATAATGTGGCGATCTGTATGGCAGGCGACTTCAACCCAGACGAGGTGATTGCCATCATCGACAAATACTTTGGCTCTTGGAAACCTGGCAAGGATGTTACACAGCCTGTCTTCCCTGCGCTGAAGCCTATTACGGAACCTGTCGATTCTACCGTCATCGGTCTTGAAGCAGAGACCGTATGGCTCGGATGGCGCTTCGACAAGGCTGCATCGCTTCAGACTGACACGCTGGATATGGTGAAGGCCATCATGTATAACGGTAAAGCAGGACTTATTGACCTCGACATCAACCAGCAGATGAAGATGCTTGAGAGTTGGGGCACCACAGAAAGCCTCATGGACTACTCTATGTACATCCTCACAGGAACACCCAAAGAGGGACAGACCCTTGACGAGGTGAAGGCGCTCCTGCTGGCAGAAATAGACAAGCTGAAGCGTGGCGACTTCCCCGATGACCTCATCGAGTCGATTATAAACAATGCGAAGCTGAAGTACTACAACTCTCTCGAAAGCAACAGCTGGCGTGCCGACCAATTTGTGGAGTCGTTCATCAACGGTGAATCCTGGGAGCAGCGCGTAGGACGCATGGATCGTTTCTCCAAACTGACAAAGAAAGACATCGTAGATTTCGCCAACCGTCATTTCCTCGACAACTACGTTACTATCTACAAACGACAGGGTAACGACCCCACACAGAAGAAGATTGACAAACCTGCTATCACCCCGATCCCAACAAACCGAGACCTCGTAAGTGCGTTCGTCAAGGATATACAGAATACAAAGGTAAATCCGATAGAGCCTAAGTTCGTAGATTTCCAGCGCGACCTCACTTTCGCACAGACGAAGAAGAAGCTCCCGATGCTCTATGTCAAGAACACAGAGAACGGACGCTTCACGCTGAACTTCAAATATGACCTCGGCGACGAGAACGATATCAGATATCACTATGCCGCTGCATATATTGACTATCTGGGAACCAACAAACTCAGCGCAGAGCAACTGAAGCAGCAGTTCTACAAACTCGCCTGCAACTACGGCATCAGCGTCAGCGACAGAGAGCTGTACGTTTATCTTTCCGGACTCAGCGAGAGTATGCCTCAGGCACTGGCTCTCCTTGAAGACCTCCTGCAGAATGCGAAGGTTGACAACGATGCTTACAACCAGTATGTAGCACTCATAGAAAAGGAGCGTCAGGACAATAAACTGAACCAGCAGACGAACTTCAGATTCCTCGTAGATTATGCGCTACATGGTCCTTACAACTCTACACGCAACGCGCTTTCTATCAAGCAGCTGCAACAGACCAACCCACAAGAGTTGCTCGACCTGCTGAAGAACCTCTCACAGTATGAGCACGAGGTTCATTACTATGGTCCGATGAGTGTCAAGGAGGTTTCTGACGTTATCACAAAGAAACACCGTATGCCGAAGAATCTTGTTGCAGCACCTGCAGCACGTCACTACATGATGGAGACAACACCTGTCAATGAGGTGGTTATTGCTCCTTACGATGCGAAAAACATCTACATGCGTATGCTCCACAACGAAAACCACCAATGGAATCCTGAGGAGGCTCCCGTAAAAGCACTTTTCAACGAGTACTACGGCGGCGGCATGAACACGATCGTCTTCCAGGAACTTCGTGAGGCACGCGGACTAGCATACAACGCCTTCGCACTCTATCGTCAGCCAACATACAAGGATCAGGCGGAGTTTTTCTTCACTCATATCATTACTCAGAACGACAAAATGATGGACTGCATACATCAGTTCAACAACATCCTCGATACGATACCACAGAGTGATGCTGCCTTCGTTATCGCTAAAGATGCACTGACAAAGCGCCTTGCCAGCGAACGAAAGACAAAATTCGGCATCATCAACGCCTGGCTCGCTGCCAAGAAGCGTGGTATCGACTACGACCTCAACGAGCGTATCTACAATGCCCTTCCAAACATCACCCTTCAGGATGTCGTGAACTTCGAGAAGGAGAATATTGCAAACAAGCCCTACCGCTATGTCATCCTTGGCGACGAGAAGGAACTGGACATCGAGTCGTTGCAAAAGATTGGTCCTATCAAGCGACTGACAACAGAAGAAATTTTTGGATATTAAACTGTAAACCATAAACCATAAACCATAAACTATGAACCAATTCAAATATGCCCCTATGTTTCAGTTGGGCAAAGACGAGACGGAATACCGTCTGCTGACAAAAGAAGGTGTCAGCATCGGTGAGTTTGAAGGAAAAGAAATCATCAAGGTATCACCAGAGGCTCTGACGCTGTTGGCACAGCAGGCCTTCCACGATGTGGAATTCATGCTACGCCGTGAGCACAATTTGCAGGTTGCTGCCATCCTTCAGGATGCGGAAGCCAGCGAGAACGACAAGTATGTAGCCCTTCAGTTCCTGCGCAATGCAGAGACAGCTGCCAAAGGCATCCTGCCGTTCTGTCAGGATACGGGTACCGCAATTATTCATGGTGAGAAAGGTCAGCAGGTATGGACAGGCTTCGAGGACGAGGAAGCCCTCTCACGGGGTGTCTTCAACACCTTCACCCAAGACAACCTGCGCTATTCGCAGAATGCGCCGCTCAACATGTACGACGAGGTGAATACGCGTTGTAACCTCCCTGCACAGATTGACATCGAAGCCTGCGAGGGAGCAGAATACCGTTTCGTGATGGTAGCGAAAGGTGGCGGCTCTGCCAATAAGACCTACTTCTACCCCATGACGAAGGCGACCATCCAGAACGAAGGAACCCTGATTCCCTTCTTGGTAGAGAAGATGAAGAGTCTGGGTACGGCTGCCTGTCCGCCATACCACATTGCGTTTGTCATCGGCGGTACCTCAGCAGAGAAGAACCTCCTGACGGTGAAATTGGCTTCCATCAAGTATTACGACAACCTGCCGACGACAGGTGACGAGACGGGACGTGCCTTCCGCGATATTGACCTGGAGAACAAGCTCTTGGAGGAAGCACACAAGATCGGACTCGGTGCCCAATTTGGTGGTAAGTATATGGCTCACGACATCCGTGTGATCCGTCTGCCGCGTCACGGAGCCTCCTGCCCCATCGGTATGGGTGTCAGTTGTTCTGCCGACCGTAACATCAAAGCCAAGATCAACCGCGACGGTATCTGGTTGGAGAAGATGGACAGCAACCCTGCAGAACTGATTCCTGCTGAATTTGCCAAACCAGGTGAAGGCACCAATAGCATCGTCATCGACCTGGATAAAGGTATCGATGCTGTACGCGCTGAGCTGACGAAGTATCCTGTTTCCACAAGAGTAAACCTACGTGGAACAATTATCGTGGCTCGCGATATTGCCCATGCCAAACTCAAGGCTCGCCTGGATGCCGGCGAGGAGATGCCACAGTATTTCAAAGCCCATCCTATCCTCTATGCAGGACCGGCAAAGACCCCAGAGGGTTATCCTTGTGGTTCAATGGGACCGACTACCGCCAACCGCATGGATCCGTATGTTGATGAGTTCCAGGATCATGGTGCCTCACTCGTGATGATTGCCAAAGGCAACCGTAGCGATGTGGTTACCGATGCCTGCAAGAAGCACGGCGGTTTCTATCTCGGCACCATCGGAGGCGTAGCAGCTGTCCTGTCGCAGAGCAGCATTAAGAGCATCGAGTGTGTGGAATATCCGGAACTCGGTATGGAGGCCATCTGGAAGATTACCGTTGAAGACTTCCCTGCCTTCATCCTCGTTGATGACAAAGGCAACGACTTCTTCAAGCAGTTGAAACCCTGGTGTCCTTCCTGCAAATAATACTTTGCAAGAAGTATCAAATATAAATAAGGTGGAGACCATTTGGTTTCCACCTTTTTATCGGGCGTTTAGCTCAGCTGGTTTAGAGCATCTGCCTTACAAGCAGAGGGTCGGCGGTTCGAATCCGTCAACGCCCACCAAGGGGGGTTCCCTGTGACCTTTCGAGGTTGCAGGGATTTTTTATGTCTAATATCCACGCTATTTTTCTATCAAAAAAGTCCAGAAAACAAGT
>CADCPZ010000114.1 GCA_902803475.1 uncultured Prevotellaceae bacterium | reverse complement strand
ATATACTTATAATTTATAACTTTCAAGAAACGGTGTTCATTACATTTTGAAAAAGTAAATGGGACAGCGTGGCTGCGTGGCTGCGTGCTGTGTTATGCAGATTGAAGTGAAGATTCCAACAAATGTAGCGCTGTAGCGCTGTAGCGCCGTAGCGCGAAACGCCACTAAAAAGACGATCCCCTGTATGATAAAATGAAGAATCTTTACAAGAATTTTGAAGTAAAAATGAAGGAAGAAAGAAGCAGGGAGAAATTGCGAAATGTAAGTAGCTGAAAATAAACGGGTTGCAAGTGCGCTGCAAAAGGTGACGTTTTGAACTGCAAAAGGCCATGTTTTGGAGAGCAAAAGGGTAGGTTTTGGCGGGTAAAAGCATAGGTTTTGGAACGCAAAACATAAGCTTTTGAAAATGGAAACGAAAAATCTTGACAATAACGACAACGTTAACGATAACTTTTAATTTCTGGCAATTTTTCTTCTGTTTATACTAAACATTTCTGACTTCGATTCGTCTAATAATAAATAGCTGAACTAATCCAGTAATTCTCAAATCAAAACAAAGTATGAAAAAGTTTTTTCTTCTAACAGTAATGACGTTAATGACAATGACAATGAGTGCACAAACAAAAAAGACATGCAGCGACGTATTCCAGATTGGAAGCGAGCTGAAATGGGAAGATGCTGAACCAGGCGTACAGCGTCAGGTGATGGGCTATGACGGACAGTTGATGGTCGTAAAAGTGAAGTTTGAAAAAGGTGCCGTAGGCAAAGCCCACAGTCACTATCACACACAGGCTACCTATGTGGCAAAAGGCAAGTTTGAAGTTACTATTGGTGACAAAACACAAGTGCTGAAGGAAGGCGACGGTTTTTATGTTGCACCCGATACCGTTCATGGTGTAGTATGTTTAGAGGAAGGGTTACTGATTGACAACTTCAGTCCGATGCGTGCTACATTCATCGGTGAGAAATAGTTCGCACAACAACCACAAAAACTAAAATCATGAAACGACCGATACTATGTGCCGTCTTGTTGGTGATAGCTGTTACCATGAGGGCTGGCGACCAGGAAGCAATCAAGCTGACCATGCATCGCGCCACCCAGTATATGATGGATGTAGCATCCTACAAGGGCGGCTTCGTTTGGAACTACCTGCCCGACTACAGCCGTGAGTGGGGCGAGCTGGAGGCTGAGCGCACGATGGTGTGGCTGCAATCGCCCAGCACGCCCGATGTGGGTGAGGTGCTGCTTGACGCCTATCACGCCACTGGTGATGAGTATTACTACGACAGCGCCAGCAAGGTGGCACAATGTATCATTCATGGTCAGCTTCCCTGTGGCGGATGGAACTATATGTTCGACTACGAGTCGGAAGCCACTACGCGTCATTGGTATGCCACTATCGGGCGGCAGGCTTGGCGTCTGGAAGAGTTCCAGCATTACTACGGCAACGCCACTTTCGACGACGAGGCCACGAAACATTGTGCAGAGTTCCTGTTGCGCATCTATTTGGAGAAGCACGATCAGGCATTCTATGAGCCGTTGCAGCGAGCTATCGGCTTCTTCCTGCAAAGTCAGTATCCCAATGGCGGATGGCCGCAACGCTATCCGTTGATGTACGACCATCCGTTCAAGGGCAAGGCCGACTACTCCTCGTTTATCACCATCAACGATGACGTGATGCCTGAGAACATTGACTTTCTGATGCAATGCTACAGATCATTGGAAATGAAGGAATTGCGCGAACCGATTCTTCGAGCCATGCATTGTCTGCGCGATGTGCAACAGCCGTTGCCTTTGGCAGGATGGGGCGACCAATATTCGCCTGCGGATATGAAACCGGCCCATGCTCGTAGCTATGAACCGCGAGCTATCAACACGGCTACAACGATGCAAATGTGCCGCCTGATGATTAAATTCTACCAGATGACGGGCGACAAGAGTTTCCTGAAAGGCATTCCCAATGCCATTACCTTTTTGGAAGGACAGAAGTTGCCTGACGAATGGGCACCTGTTGTCAGGCGCAGGCCTTTGGGTGAAGGTGAAATCCTAACACCTCGTTTCATCAATCCTGATGACGGCAAACCGATGTATGTACACCGTAAAGGTTCAAACGTCAAGAATGGCGAATACTATACTGACAGCATCTACACGGGTACCATCGCCCATTACAGTTCCTTTGCAACTGTCAATACTCCTATGTTGCGTCAGGCATTGCAAGAGGCGCAAGCCCTTGATGCAAAGAAGCTGGCCGAAAAATCGCCACTTCGTGAAGCTTCCGTCAGCGGTCCGAAAGATTACTATTACCAAGCTCACCGCTATGGCTACAGAATGCCTGCGCCGAAGGTTGATGAGATTATTGCATCACTTGACAGCGAAGGTCGCTGGATCAGTGTGCTCCATCAGGTTTCCAATCCCTACAAGCCTATACCGGCAACGATGCCAACAAGTAGTGAAGACCGTTCTGTAGCTGATAAGATGGTTGGCGACGAGTACGACACTTCTCCATACGAGAACAAAAGCATTAAAGGCATTTCCACGCGTACCTATATATGGAATATGGTCGCATTGATCAATGCCCTCCGCTAATGGTAAAAAGATAAGGGAATCAAGATTATACCATACCGTCGAGTTGAAGTTTCAATTCCTTCAACTGGTCGCGAACCGATGTCAGCGTGTTCATCACTTCTGCCGTCTTGTCGGCTCCTTGACGGTTTTCGTTGATAATCTTACGGGCATTCGCAATTTTGAAGCCACGCACCTTCACTAAATTATAGATGACACGAAGCTGCTCAATATTCTTATCGGTATATTGACGCACCTTGTTCCCCGTTGTCTTCGGACGGAGATGCGGGAATTCTGTTTCCCAATAGCGAAGCAGACTCTCGCTCACATTCAACATCTGAGCAACTTCTTTGATGGAATAGTACAATTTATGCGGTTTTTCCTGATTCAATGCCATCTTGCTTAAAGTGTTTTCTGTTTAATAAATTCGTGGAATTGTGGCAAAGGTACGAAATAATTCATAATTCATAATTCATAATTCGTATTTATTTTGTATTTTTGCAACGTTTTTAACGTAAATACGCATTTTTGCATTTATGCAAATTTGCCAACTTGTAAACTTGTAAATTTGTAACATGTTGACAGCTAAAGAAATACGCGAATCGTACAAAAAGTTCTTTGAGTCAAAAGGACACGTCATCGTACCATCGGCTCCGATGGTTATCAAAGACGACCCAACCCTGATGTTCACCAATGCAGGTATGAACCAGTGGAAAGATATTATCCTCGGAACGAAGGATCCGGAGCCGCGCCGACGTGCCGATACACAAAAGTGTCTGCGTGTGAGCGGTAAGCATAACGACTTGGAAGAGGTTGGTCATGACACCTATCATCACACCATGTTCGAGATGCTGGGCAACTGGTCGTGTGGAGACTACTTCAAGGAAGGTGCCATCGATATGGCTTGGGAGTATCTGGTAGATGTACTGAAACTCGATCCTAAAGATTTGTACGTGACCGTGTTTGAAGGCGATGCTGCTGAAGGACTGGAGCGCGACGACGAAGCTGCCGGTTTTTGGGCAAAGCATGTCCCTGCCGACCATATCATCAACGGCAACAAACATGATAACTTCTGGGAAATGGGCGATACCGGTCCCTGCGGTCCTTGTTCAGAGATTCACCTCGACTCGCGTACAGCAGAGGAAAAAGCACAGGTTCCTGGTCGCGAACTGGTCAACAAAGACAATCCTCAGGTGATTGAAATCTGGAACCTCGTGTTCATGCAGTATCAGCGAATGGCAGACGGCTCATTGGAGAAACTCGCCATGAACGTTATCGATACAGGTATGGGTTTCGAACGTCTGGTGCGCGCCCTGCAAGGCAAGCACAGCAATTACGACACGGATGTCTTCCAACCGATTATCAAGGAGATAGAAAGACTGACGGGTTTGAAATACGGAGCCACCTCACCAGAGGGAGAAGAGCTTGTTGACGTTGCTATGCGTGTTTGTGCCGACCACCTGCGTGCTGTAGCCTTCTCCATTGCTGACGGACAGTTGCCGAGCAATGCGAAGGCGGGATATGTTATCCGACGCATCCTACGCCGTGCCGTACGCTATGCCTACACCTTCTTAGGACAGAAAGAAGCATTTATGTTCAAGCTCTTGCCTGTACTCGTACAGGAGATGGGCGATGCCTTCCCTGAACTGAAGGCACAGCAGGAACTCATCGCACGTGTCATCAAGGAAGAGGAAGACTCCTTCCTTCGCACACTGGAACGCGGAATCAACCTGCTTACTGCTGCAATGGATGACCTGAAGGCTCAAGGAAAGACCATTTTGAACGGTAGCGATGCTTTCAAACTGTTTGATACCTACGGATTCCCTCTCGACTTGACAGAGTTGATTTGTCGCGAGAACGGTTTTACTGTTGACGAAGAGCAGTTCAATGCAGAAATGCAGCAACAGAAAGAGCGTGCCCGCAATGCCGCACAGGTGGAGAACGGAGACTGGATAGATGTATGTGGCGATGACGTTGCCACTACCGAACAGCAGTTCGTTGGCTACGACTATACCGAATACGAATGTCATATTATCCGCTACCGTCAGGTAACACAGAAAAAGAACACCTATTACGAACTGGTTCTCGACTATACCCCATTCTACGGTGAGATGGGTGGACAGGTTGGCGATACGGGTGTACTCGTCAGCGAAGACGAAACCGTTGAAATCATCGATACAAAGCGTGAAAACAACCAAAGCATACACATCGTCAAACAGTTGCCGAAGAACCTTACAGCAGACTTCATGGCATGTGTCGATACCGATAAGCGTAAAGCCAGCGCTGCCAATCATACGGCAACCCACCTGTTGGACTATGCCCTGAAACAAGTTTTGGGCGACCACATTGAGCAGAAGGGTTCCTACGTGAGCGCCAACACCTTGCGTTTCGATTTCTCACACTTCGAGAAGGTCAGCGATGAACAACTGCGTGAGGTAGAGCGAATGGTCAACGAGATGATTCGTGAAGATATTCCGCTTGACGAACACCGTAACACACCGATGGAAGAAGCCAAGAAAATGGGAGCTATCGCCCTGTTCGGTGAAAAATACGGCGACACCGTACGTGTTGTTCGCTTCGGTCCTTCATGTGAGTTCTGTGGTGGTATTCATGCAAGAAGTACCGGCCGTATCGGTATGTTCAAGATTGTCAGCGAATCCAGCGTTGCTGCCGGCATCCGCCGAATCGAAGCTTTGACAGGCAAAAACTGTGAAGAGGCCATCTACATGATGGAAGATGTCCAGAAAAACTTGAAGAGTTTGTTCAACAACTCTAAGGACCTGATAGGTGTTATTAAGAAATTCATCGAAGAACATGAGTCGATGAAGAAAGACCTTGAAAAATTCCAGGCTCAGAATACCGAGCGTGCAAAGAGTCTCCTGATAGAACGCGTAACGGAGATCAATGGTGTGAAGGTGATGAAGGGTATCTTCCCTGTTATGCCGAACGTAGCCAAGGACATCGTTTTCAAGGTTCGCGAGGCTATTCCTGAAAACATGATCTGCGTAGTTGGTTCAACAGGCGGCGACAAACCCATGCTGAACGTGATGCTCAGCGAGGATATGGTAAAAGAACATGGACTGAATGCTGGAAAGATTGTACGCGAAGCAGCCAAACTGATTCAAGGCGGCGGTGGCGGACAGCCTCACTATGCAAGTGCTGGCGGTAAAGACCTTGACGGTCTGTCGGCAGCAGTTGACAAAGTCATCGAGCTATGCATGCAATAGCTTCATACTCCGACCGCGAGACACGACGTCCTCGCAGACTTCTGACCTGCGGATAAGTGCAGAAGCGGTCGTCAGAAGATTCTATCCAAGCGTGTTCCACAATAGTTAGGACACGCTTGATTTGTTGTTCCAAACGAGAAACATATTTCGGATTGACAACAGACAGGAAATATTTGCCGTCGCTGGTCTTCATGGCAAGCACGATGCGTTTCTTTTCCACTGGAGGAACTGTTGTCTCCCACCCTTTCGTTTTTGTAGAAACCGTTATCTCCCATCCATTCTGATTGAGTTCATCCATCAGCTGACGGAAAATCATGCCATGTGCCGAAGTGTCCCGCAACCGCATGTATGCTATATAATAATGTATCATCTCATGCAGCAGCACATTCTGCACTTGACGCTCAGTCATTTGATAATAGGTAGAAATGCAAATGATGAAATCCACAGGCAGATAACCGCGCCACGTCAGTTTACGCTTACAGGCAAAAGAACCCAATCGCGTCCTTGACTTCGATAGTTTCAGACGCGGCATAGGCAGCTTATCATGAAAGTAATCGTGATTGAACTGCTGGAACCAAGATGCTAATTCGTAATTCATCATGCGTAATTGAACGTTTTTCTATTGCTGCTGTTTCTCTGGCCAATTCACTAGATAGAGCTGTTCCGTTGCTCGTGTGAAAGCCGTATAAAGCCAATGGATATAATCAGGTGTCAGCATGTCATCGGTCATATAGCCCTGATCAATATAAACATGCGCCCATTGTCCGCCCTGCGCCTTATGACAGGTAACGGCATAGGCATATTTGATTTGCAGGGCATTATAATAGGGATCGCTCTTCAGTTTCTTGATGCGCTCAGCCTTCTGTGGAATATAGTCATAGTCTTCCATCACAGCATTGAACAAACGCTCATGCTGTTCGCGAGTCAAGGCAGGCGCCTCAGTATGAAGACTGTCAATGATTACCGTTGCCGTCAGCTCCGTGTCATCATAATCAGGAAACTGCAACAGTAAATCGGCAAACTGGAATCCAAACAGCTCACGAGTATGTCGCACTCTACGCACCAACGCCCGATCACCATTGGCGATATACGAGCCACCTAAGTTAGGGGATTGGGGGTCTGAAGGGCCATGCTTGTTCAGATCCCTGTCGTCCCCTAACTTAGGGGACAAATCGGCCCAGTAATAGTTATTCTTCACTATCATCAGCATATCACCCGAAGAAAGTTCTTCCTCTCTGTCCAGCACCATATTGCGGATGCCTTGATTGTAGATATTCGCCCGTTTGTTGGAACGGGTAACCACCATCGTCTCATCAATACCCACGCGAGAATAACTGCCACTTAACGTTTCTATGAGTTCATCTCCTCGTACTATATGGATGTCAGCAAAACCCTTGAAACGAATTTTCGGCAGGAGTCCGTCACCGATCGTCCTGATTTGATTGGCATTGAACAAGATACCAGAATCTTGAGCCTGACGCAACACCTCTGTTAAAGTGTACTCATAAACCTTCAGGCCATAGGCCGACAACATCCCGGTCTGCAATGCAGGACTCCTCTCCTCGCCTACTGGTGGCAACTGTGCCTGGTCACCAATGAGCACCATCCGACAGTTACGGCCACTATAGACATACTGCACGAGGTCGTCGAGCAGGTATCCGGAACCAAACACCGCATCAGGAGAGCCTTCATTGGCAATCATCGAACTCTCATCGACAAGGAACAACATGTCGTGATGCATATTGTCGTTCAGCGAAAACTTCCCCAGCAATGACTTCTGACGATAAATCTTCCGATGGATGGTGAAGGCGGCATGACTGCTGTTCAACGAAAAGACCTTTGCCGCACGGCCCGTCGGTGCCAACAGCATCACTTTTTGCTGCATGCGTACCAGCATCTTGACGATAGCACCAGCCAACGTGGTCTTTCCCGTACCGGCAGAACCACGCAGAATCATCACAGCATGCGGGTCTCTGTCTGTCAGGAACTCAGCAAACACACGCATCGCCTCAGCCTGCTGTGCAGTAGGCATAAACGGCATTTCTTCCTGTATTTGGTATGTTAATTCGTCGCAGAGCATTGCTAATTGGAAAAACTTTTGTACTTTTGCACGGACAAAGATACGAAAAATTCGACGAAGCGAAAACAATGAGAATAGAAAAAATCAAAATAAACTATATATTGGCAGCCTGTATGCTGGCTTTGCTCGTCGTTTGTTTTCTGAGCATCTACCAGCCCATACGCTTTGATGAGCAGAAGGTTGTACGCGAACAAGCCGTCAAGGAAAGACTGGTGAAAATCAGACAAGCAGAAGAAAACTACCGGAAGGTGCACGGTACCTATGCCGCACAGTTTGACATACTGGTAAAAGAAGGATTCCTTACAGACTCGCTGACGCGTATTCCCTTCTCTGCCGACGAACGGTTTGAGTTGACCGCTACCGTAGAGATTATGAAATCAGGCCGACAAGTTCCTTTAATGGAATGTGGTGCACAATACCACCAGTATCTTGAAGGATTGGACGATAACGCCATTGCCAACCTGATGGAAACCGCCGACAACGAAGGTCGGTATCCAGGACTGCGTATTGGCGACATCACCCAGAATAACCACAATGCAGGTAATTGGGAATAAAAAATCCTGCGTAATGATGAACCAACGGTTACTGACCAAAGGAAATGATTGAAGATGATGAATATTAAAAACCGACTGACCATTCGAATTGGAAGCCACTCGATGGCATTTGCCGCTACCGACCCAACGGACGTCAACGGCATCGTCTATGAACCCTATACAACCAAAAGCGGTATCTCTATGGCTGCCAACCTACGCGAGGCGTTTACAAAATCGCCGCTATTGGGACAAAGATTCACACTAGTTCAAGTATTATTGGATTCGCCTGTCCTGATGGTTCCCATCGATGAATTCCACGAAAAAGACATGGAGAAACTCTATCACCATGCGTTCACAAGTCATCCAGAAACAGGTGACCTCAAACAGGAACTGATTATGTATCGGGTGTTGCCGGAACTGAATGCTGTAGCGGTGTTCGGCGTGAATAAAGACTTGAAACTCGTTATCGACGACCATTTCACCGACAGCATCTTCATACCCTTAACGCAACCTGTATGGAGTCATCTGCATCAGCGTAGCTTTACGGGCAACCGTCAGAAGCTATATGCATATTTCCATGATAAGAAGATGGAACTGTTTGCTTTCGCTCAGAACCGTTTCAAATATGTCAACACTTTCCATACGGCTCGTGCTCATGACGCACTCTACTTCACCCTATACGTATGGAAACAGTTAGGATTCAACCATGAAACCGACGAGCTGCATCTTGTGGGAGCAATGCCGGATGAACAGTGGTTGACAGAACATCTGCACATCTATCTGCAACGGGTATTCGTCATCAGTCCTAAAGCAGATTTCGGTAATCTTCCTGCAGCCCGCATCAAGAATATGCCGTATGATTTGATGGCGCTCTATTATAAATCCTAGGACATCCTAGAACATCCTAGAACTTCCTAGAAAAAAAAATAAAAAAATGAGAATCATCACCGGACAATACAAAGGGCGTCATTTTGACATACCACGTTCCTTCAAGGCGCGTCCAACGACCGATTTTGCCAAAGAGAACATATTCAATGTACTCAACGGCTATATTGATTTTGAAGGTGCAACGGCATTGGACTTGTTTGCCGGAACTGGCAGCATCTCGTTAGAATTGGTTTCCAGAGGATGCGAACGTGTCATCAGCGTGGAAATGGATCGCGATCACGCTAACTTCATCCGTCAATGTATGACAAAGATTGGTACTGATAAAGATGTGCTGATCAAAGGCGATGTTTTCCGGTTTCTGAAATCATGCAAACAACAGTTTGACTTTATCTTTGCCGACCCGCCCTACGTATTGAAGGAACTGCCAACGATTCCAGATCTTATCTTTCGGATGAACAACGGAACTGAGGAGAGAGGAAATGGGGAAACGTTATTAAAGCCCGATGGTGTTTTCGTCTTCGAACACGGCAAGGACTACGATTTCTCCCAACATCCGCATTTTGTGGAACACCGCAGCTATGGTAGTGTCAACTTCAGCATTTTTCAATAGTTGGCACTCTTTCTGTTACAATACCTGTCGTTTGGCTTCGATTGATTATGTTTAATCTTACAACAACGGTGACAACAGGCGGACTATCGAATCGCGAAGCCGGTACAGGAATGGTACTCTGCGCAGATTGGTCACCTCATCCATCGTCACACAATCTGCTTCATCATTCAAATACACTTCTTTTATTCGTAAAGCCAAATCCCTGTCGTAGAAGAATACGTTTGCTTCAAAATTATTATCAAAAGAGCGGAAGTCTATATTCGTACTACCACAGGTGCTGACGAAATCATCGCTCACCAACAGCTTGGAATGATTGAAGCCCGCCTTGTAGAAGAATACCTTTACACCTGCTTCCAAAATCTCTTTTAGATAAGAATAGGTGGACCACTGCACCAATTTCGCATCAGAATGCAAGGGAATCATCAAACGCACATCAACACCTGTTATAGCTGCTGTGCGCATTGCAAACACGATGGGTTCCGTCGGCAGGAAATAGGGTGATTCCATATAGACATAGGTTTTCGCCTCCATGAGGATGCGTACATAGCCCTGCATGATATCCGGCCACTGACTGGTGGGATTGGATGTGACCACTTGCGCCAGACAGTTGTTTGTTTTGACCGTTGACTGATGGGTCGGAAGAGATGGATAATAGTGATGACTGGTTATCAAGGTGCGATCAACGAAATACCAGTCTATCAGGAATGCACGCTGCAATCCATAGACGGCACCACCACGAATACGCAAATGGGTATCGCGCCAAGGTTGCTTGCCCGTACCTTTTACATAACGGAGGGCAAAATTCATACCTCCAATAAAGCCAATCTTTCCGTCAATAACAATAATCTTGCGGTGGTTGCGGTAGTTTACCTTACTGGTGAACGAAGGGAAACGTACAGGCAGGAACGGATGAATCTCGATGCCTTCATTACGCATACGCTCAAAGAAGGCCGATTTGGTTTTCCAGGAACCTACATCATCGTATATCAGTCGGACTTCCACTCCCTCGCGAGCTTTGTCTATCAATGCATCAGCTATCAAATTACCAACAGGGTCATCATCCATGATATAAATGACAATATGGATGTGTGACTTTGCCTGCTTGATGGCTTTCAGGAAAGCAGGGAAGAACTCATAGCCATTAACGTAGATGTCCACCTCGTTGTCCTTGAACGGCAAGGCCAAACTTTGATTCGCAAAGAGGTTAATCAGCGATCGATTACTCTCCGGCAATTGCAGGTTTCGCTGTTCAGCAAACTCTAACATAGAACGTTTCGTCAACTGGTCCATGCTCTGTTCTGAAATGATTCGTTCCTTGCGGGTGTTCTGACCGAAAAAGAAATAGAGTATAATACCAAGAATTGGCAGGAACATCAGCACCAATATCCATGCGATGGTCTTAGAGGGCTGACGATTGTCCAACAACACCGTGACCATCGTAATCACGATAATCAACCCGTACAAGACAAGTCCTATCCAATGAACATATATCATACCTATGGTCTTCCTAATTTCTTGGCTATAGCATCCCGCAACGGCTTCAGTTTGGCATATTCCTCCATGATGTTTACCTGCTCTTCCATTGATAATGGTGATTTAAGCTGTAGCAGCACCTGTTTGATGCGGTTCTCCAGATACTCAAAACGGAAATCCAACAACACATGCATCACGTGGTCGCGAAGGGTATTCTCACGTTCTTTCACCTGCATGCTCTCCGACAATTGGAATTCGTCCATACTCATAGTTGTCGCCAACGTGGAGACGCTGAGGTCTGGATGATGGGTGAAATAATTCTCCGCACGGAAATCAGCATCCGTACTATGTTCAACGGCTTCAGCCAAAATGCGGTTATACAAAGGATTGGCAAACTGCAGCTGGTCTTGTCCCAAATCGTAACTAATATACTGCGCCACATTCAGGCTGATATTCTCACCCGTAGCCTCGTTCAAGACGTCTTTGATTATCACCTGCTCCCCATGTCGGATGACCGTCTGAATCAACAAGTCCTCAATCCGGCTTGACATTGTGGAGGCATTTGCTCTATGTGAGTCTGCGGAGGATGAAGGCGAAGTTCCTGTTGCCAATCCGGATGCCGTTCCTCCCTGTGCAGGATTCGTTCCGTCGGTTTTGGAGTTCTCAGTTCTCGACTGGTGAATCATCCGGTTCATCTGCGCAATGAGCGTCTGCTCAGCGACCCCAGTTCTATTGGCACATTCGCGGATATAGGTAGCACGCAAAATCTGGTCTTTGATAACAGATATGCTCTTGACAATAGAGTTGATTGCCTCACTGCGCTTAATAGGGTCGGTAACACCTTTCAGCAGCAAGTTGATCTTAAAGACGATGAAATCGGTCTGGTTGTCTTCTATATATTTCCGGAAATCAGCCGCTGTGTGTTTGCGGGCAAAACTGTCGGGGTCTTCATTTTCAGGCAACAATAGCACTTTGACATTCATTGCCTCAGACAACAGCATATCTGTTCCTCGCAACGCTGCATGCTGACCGGCCTCATCACCATCATATAACAAGATGATATTCGACGTAAACCGATGCAGCAAGCGAATCTGATAAATGCTCAATGCCGTACCGGAGTTGGCAACGACATTCTCAATGCCACATTGATGCATCGACACCACATCAGTGTAGCCTTCAACCATATATACGCAGTCTTCCTTGGCAATAGTTTTCTTGGCCTGAAAGAGTCCATACAGTTCGCGCTCCTTATGATAGATATCCGAATCGGGTGAATTGACATATTTCTGTGCGACTCCTTTGGTACGAGCGTCAAGCAATCGTCCGCCAAAAGCCGTCACCTTTCCGCTGACACCGAACCACGGGAAAATCACACGACCGCGATATCGGTCGGTTAGGATATTCTGACCACTCCCCTCCCTCTCAGGGGACTTAGGGGTAGATCTGAAACTCAATCCCGTCTTCACCAGAAATTCTTCTTTATATCCTGCCTTCAAAGCAGCCTTCGACATCGCATCACGCTGGTTCAGACAGAATCCCAACTGGAACTTATTGATAATGTCATCGCGGAAGCCGCGACTACGGAAATACTGCATTCCGATTGCACGGCCATCGACATCATTCACAAGGATATCATGGAAATACTTCGCAGCCCATTCGTTGACAATGAACATGGACTCACGCTCGCTCTCCGCCTGCTTTTCTTCTGCCGAGAGTTCACGCTCCTTTACTTCAATATGGTATTTATTAGCCAACCACTTCAGCGCTTCCGGATAAGTCATCTGTTCGTGCTTCATCACGAAATTCACAACATTTCCAGATTCACCACAAGCAAAACACTTATAGACTCCCTTCACTGGCGATACCGAAAATGATGGAGTCGTATCGTCATGAAACGGACACAAACCTTTATAACTCGTTCCGCGCTTCTTCAGGGAAACGAAGTCTGACACCACTTCCACGATGTCGGCAGCATCCATAATCCTATTTACTGTTGGTCTGTCTATCATTATAATTTGCAAAGATACTGCAATATGAAGAGAATACAAAATAAATTTATTTATTTTTATTCTTGAGCGCAGCGTATCTTATCAAAAGGTACTGCAAGATGAAGAGAATACAAAATAAAAAACACAAAAAAACTTGCACAAAACAGTAAGTCTGTGCACATTATAGTCGTTTTTGTGCATTTTTATTTGTCAACTCCCCAAAAAGTTTATACCTTTGCACCGTTTTTCAGAAACCCTATATATATAAAGTATTTATAGTAACCAATAAAATATTTTATGGCTTTAAAAATCGTCGTGCTGGCCAAGCAAGTGCCAGACACAAGAAATGTAGGCAAGGACGCTATGACCGCTGAAGGTACAGTGAACCGTGCCGCACTGCCTGCTATCTTCAATCCAGAGGATTTGAATGCTTTAGAGCAGGCTCTCCGTTTGAAAGAGCAGAATCCGGGTTCTACTGTTGGAATCCTCACGATGGGACCTCCACGTGCCGGCGAGATCATCCGTCAGGGACTTTATCGTGGTGCCGACACAGGTTGGTTGCTGACCGACCGCTTGTTTGCTGGTGCCGACACGCTGGCTACGTCTTATGCGCTGGCAACAGCCATCAAGAAGATTGGCGATGTTGACATCGTCATTGGTGGTCGCCAGGCTATCGATGGTGATACCGCTCAGGTAGGTCCGCAGGTTGCACAGAAGTTAGGTCTGAATCAAGTGACATACGCTGAGGAGGTTCTCTCTGTAAAGGATGGTAAAGCCACTATCAAGCGTGTGATCGATGGTGGTGTAGAAACCGTTGAGGCTCCGCTGCCCGTAGTGATTACCGTGAACGGAAGTGCTGCTCCTTGTCGCCCTCAGAACGCCAAGCTGGTGATGAAATACAAGCGCGCCACCTGTCCGATGGAGCGTCCTGCAGAGGGTACGGCTTACGACTATCTGTACGAGGAGCGTCCTGAGCTGACTTTGAACCAGTGGAGCGTTGCCGATGTTGACGGTGATGTAAACCAGTGCGGTTTGAGTGGTTCTCCAACAAAGGTGAAGGCGGTAAAGAACATTGTTTTCCAGGCAAAGGAGTCGAAAACTTTGACGGCTTCTGATGCTGATGTCGAGGGAATGATCAAAGAATTGTTGGAAGAAAAGATTATTGGCTGATATGAATTTCTGGAGCAGCGAAGGTCATCAAGCTTGCTTGAATGACTGAGTCGCGACAGAAATCTATAATTCGTAGAATTATGAACAACGTATTTGTATATTGCGAAATAGAAGGTACTCTGGTACAGGAAGTATCTCAAGAGCTGCTGACCAAAGGTCGTAAGCTCGCCAATGAATTAGGTGTAGAGTTACACGCTGTTGTCGCCGGCACAGGCATCAAGGGT
>CADCPZ010000113.1 GCA_902803475.1 uncultured Prevotellaceae bacterium | reverse complement strand
GCCTGCAGTTTTTCAGTAGCATCAAAATGAATAGATTTGATTTTAATTTCCATAGTTACCTCCTGTTTTAATTTGGTTAATACTAATGGTTAGACTCCCGACTCAACCACGCGGGTGAGCCGTCTTATATACTTTTTTTAATTGTTCAAAAGTGGTATGAGTATAGATTTCTGTCGTAGCCAGACTCTCATGCCCCAACAGTTTCTGTACACTTTCAAGCCCTGCCTCATGGTTCAACATTGCAGTAGCAAATGTATGACGGAGAACGTGCGGTGTTCGTTTTTTCAAGGTGGATACTGTTGACAACTGCTTTTTCACCATCGCCCTAACCCATTCATCCTTTAACCGCTCACCCTTTGGCGACACCAACAGCGCATCGGTATAACGGTTGGGCAGCGTATTGCGGACCTCTATATATGTCGTCAGCGTATCTTCCAACTCTTTTCCAAAGGGAATCACCCGTTGTTTGTTGCGTTTTCCCGTCACCTTCAGTTCATGGGTCACAAAGTTGACATCAGCCTCATCCAATCCAATTAGTTCCGAAATACGGACGCCCGTCTCATAGAATATTATTAATATGGTACGCGCGAGAACATCCTTGTAACCTGTCCCCCACTCTTGCTCATCCAACAAGGTATCCATTTCCCGTTCTTTGAGATACATGGGAAGAGGTTTTTCTTTCTTTGGTCCTATAATCGCATGGGCAGGATCGGACTCGACGAGTTGTTTTTTTAAGGCATAACGAAAGAAGGAACGCAATGCACTCAACCTTCGATTGATTGAAGTAGCACTGTTTCCCTTATCCATCATCTGCTCCATCCAGTCACGGATGACGTCAGCATCTACTGTCGTCCAAGAGAGATGACCTTCCAAGTTTTTGAAATACGACTCGAAAGCGCGCAGGTCCTTGCCGTAGCTATCAACCGTACGCAGCGAGTAGTTTCGTTCCAGTCGCAGGTAGTTCAAGAATTGCTCTATCATCGTGCCATTATAGTTTTCGGCAACGAATTTACGGAGATTTTCTCAAACTACCAAATTTTCAAGAAACTTTTTATTCCTCGTTTTGTCTCAGCTTCTGTACATAGATAGCGTGTTCCATCTTCAGACGCTTCAAAACAGACGGTTTGTCATACTGCTGACGAGCACGAAGCTCTTTAACAATACCTGTCTTTTCATACTTTCTCTTGAATTTCTTCAAAGCTCTTTCGATGTTCTCACCGTCTTTTACTGGTACAATAATCATGCTTTTTCTTTTGTTTAAATGTATAAAATTAAATTTGCGGCTGCAAAGGTACTACTTATTTGCCGAACTGCCAAACATTTACAACTTTTTTCTTCTCAAAATCTTTCAGGAAATTGGAAATCGCATAAAAACAAAGGAAATATTTTGTAATAATCATTATTTATCGTATCTTTGCAACTGATAATCTAATTAACAACTACACAACCACCCAAATAAAGCAAAATGACATGAAAAGCATTTATCGGGCAAATATACTCTTTACGAAAGAAAAAGACCGTTTCGACGTTCTGGAACGCGGCTATGTTGCCGTTGAAGACGGATACGTAACTGGTGTGGCTGCAGACTTAAAGGAGCTGGATAGCAACGGGGCCGAAATCATTGACTTTGGCGACAAGCTTCTGATTCCGGCGATGAATGATGTGCATGTTCATGCGCCACAATATCGGAACCAAGGTATTGCGATGGATTTGGAACTGCTGCCTTGGCTACAGAACTACACCTTCCCAGAGGAATCGAAATATGCAGATACTGCCTATGCAGAACGTATGTACCGCCGCTTTGTACATGACATGTGGCGCTTTGGAACCATGAGATCAACGATTTTTGCCACGATACACCTCGAAAGTACCCGTCTGTTGATGAACCTCATCAAAGAAAATGGTATGGGTGCTTTGGTGGGAAAAACCGTTATGAACCAAAATTGTCCGGAGACACTCTGCGAAACCATTGAGGATGCTATTGCCAACAACGAGGCGCTGATAGCCGAATTCAACCAACCCAAGGCATTGGTTCGTCCCATCATCACCCCTCGTTTTGTACCTTCATGTACTTCTGAGATGCTGAAAGCTTGTGGCAAACTGGCTCAGAAACACCAAATTCCTGTTCAGTCGCACCTCTCAGAAAACCTCTCAGAGATAGCGTGGGTGAAAGAGCTGGAGCCAGAAAGCCGTCATTATGGCGATGCCTACAACCGCTACGGACTTTTCGGACAGACACCAACCG
Organism: uncultured Prevotellaceae bacterium; assembly: GCA_902803475.1. Taxonomy (GTDB): domain Bacteria; phylum Bacteroidota; class Bacteroidia; order Bacteroidales; family Bacteroidaceae; genus Prevotella. The sequence continues at coordinate 25,715 of CADCPZ010000113.1, read as the reverse complement.
TGATGGCTCATTGTGTCTGGACAGACGGCGATGAACTGGAAATGATGAAGCAAAACCACGTGATGGTGGCTCATTGTCCTACATCAAACTTCAATCTGGGTTCCGGCATGGCACCGATACGCACATTTTTGGAAGAGGGAATTAGCGTAGGACTGGGTAGCGACATCAGTGGCGGACATGACCTGAGCATATTCCGCATGATGGTCTATGCCATCCAAGTGAGCAAGATGCATTGGCAGCGCAACCGCGAGAAAGCATTCCTCACCCTTCCAGAAGTCTTTTGGATTGCGACAAAGTCCGCAGGAACACTTTATGGAAAGGTTGGCAGCTTCGAACCAGGGTACGAATTTGATGCACTGGTCATCGACGACAGCGACCTGAACTTTGACAACTACTCACTGTTGCACCGTCTGGAGCGTTATATCTACTTAGGTGACGACCGACAGATTGTTCACCGCTTCTGTCGAGGCAAGGAAATTGCAGAACCGAAGATTTAAAATGAATCACTAAAAACAAAATATGCTTATGAAAAAGATTACTACTTTCATCGTATTATTCCTTGCTTCCATAGCTGTATGGGCACAAGGACCAAACGGTACAGGCACTTATTACCAAAGTGCTCACGGCAAGAAAGGAGCCGAACTCAAGACGGCTATGTTTGAGATTATCAAAAACCCGTCGGTAATTGATTATGACTCTCTTTGGACGGCATACAACACTTCCGACGCAAGAACAATGGAAGGAGTGGATTATCCTTTTATTTGGGATATGTATTCTGGAATCTCCCGCTATCCGCTATACACCTATCCGCACGGAACCGGTGCTGGCAACACGGAAGGTGTGAAAGGTATCCAACGTGAACACTCAATGCCCAAAAAGTGGTTTAACCCAACGGATGCGTCAGCAAGTGGAACAAAGAGCTATGGTGATGTCCGACCAATGTATTCTGACTTAACTCATTTGATCCCTACCGATGCCGTTTGCAACAACAACCGCAGTGACCTTTGCTATGGAGAGATTACCGCAGAGTATGTTGACTGGTGGTCGGCAGAGAATTTCTGCGCCAAGAGCAAGGTAAACGGCTGCTCTACACCAGGATGGGCTGAACAAGCAGAGAACCCTGCAAAGACTCGCGTCTTCGAACCTAACGATGCGTACAAGGGCGATCTGGCACGTATCTATTTCTATATGGCAACGTGCTATGAGCCAGGTTATTTCTCATGGATTCCCGTTCGTGATGCCGACAAGAAAAAAACAGGTGAGCAAGGTCTCTTAACAGAGAATCACTGTGGTACTTGGAAAAGCGACATGTTTAATCGTGGAGACGATGATGCCTATCAGCCGTTTGCTCCTTGGGCATTGGATATGCTGATGAGATGGGCGAAGAACGACCCTGTCAGCGACAAAGAACGTGCTCGCAATGAAGCCATCTGGCAGTTCCAAGGCAACCGCAACCCGTTTGTCGACTATCCTGGATTGGAAGAATATATCTGGGGCGACAAGAAAGGGGAAGCTTTCAGCTATGCAGAAGGTGGGGAAGCTGTTGTAGAGCCTAAATCCAACAACTGCGAACTTGCATTGAACAAGACTACGCTGGGTGTTGACTGGAGCGCAAATGAGAACCTGTGCAACTATTGGGAGCGTAAACCCATCACGTTCGAAAAGGACGGCATCACCTTTACCTTCAGCTATGGTATGGAAGGTAAGAACCTGTATGCAGACGAAACTGGCATCAGACTTTACAACTACAACACATTGATGATGAAAGCCCACAACAACGAGATTACGAAAGTGGAATTTACGGTTACAGACAAGAATCACGACAACAAATTCCTCGTTGCCTCTGTTGGAGATATGACAGACAATGTGTGGACAGGTTCAGCTAAAGAGGTGATTTTCGCATCTAATTATGTCAGTTCTACTAAGTCTGGCGGTGTGTCAAAGCACTATTATATTGGTGTTTCCAACGCCAACATTACCGTTGCGGACCCAACGGGTATCGAACAGATTACACAGCCTGAACGGGTAATCGATACCCATACCTATAATATAATGGGTATCTGCGTAGATGGACAGACCTTAAAGCCTGGCATCTATATCATAAACGGTAAAAAGAAGGTTGTCAAATAGGCTTCGTGGCATTCGCCAACCAAGCCTTTTCCTCATTATTTAAATAAGGAGAAAGCACATCATAGACGCGTCGGTGGTAATCGTTCAGCCACTGACGCTCTTCTTTTGTCAACATCTCTATGATAATCGGGGTTGTATCTATGGGACTAAGCGTCAAAGAGTCGAACTGGAGGAATTCACCAAATTCCGTCTTCATATAAGGAACAATCAATAAGGTATTCTCCGTACGAACCCCAAAACGCCCTTCAAGATAAATACCTGGTTCATCAGTAACCGTCATTCCTGCCCGTAAAGGGGCTGGCCGATATTCCATCCTAATCTGATGAGGTCCTTCGTGCACATTCAGGTAACTCCCTACTCCATGTCCTGTGCCATGTAGGAAGTTCATACCAGCTGCCCACATATCCTTTCGTGCCAATGCATCAAGTTGTGTACCACTAACACCAACAGGGAATTTCAGCATCTCCAACTGGATATGTCCCTTGAGCACAAGTGTATAAACCCGCTTCTGTTCTTCTGTCACAGGTCCTAAGGCAATGGTACGAGTAACGTCAGTCGTTCCGTCTTGATATTGCGTACCACTGTCAATGAGCAACAATCCTTTGGGCTTCAGTTCTACATCGCTGTCAGCAGTAGGCTCATAATGGACAATGGCACCATGTTCTTGATAAGCTACTATTGTATCAAATGAGTTATCACGGAATAAAGGTTGTTCACTTCGAAGTTGATAGAGTTTATCAGACACTGTTAATTCCGTTATCTGTTCCTTTCCTATATGAGAATCCAACCAACACAGAAACTTCGTCATCGCGATACCATCACGTAGCATCGCATGACGGAAACCCTTTATTTCTGTTTCGTTTTTTATTGCTTTCATCGATGGAATCGGCGATTCTTTTCGAATAACACGCTTTTTATCCACCACATGCATCAACGTATAACTCGTTTCTTGTGGGTCTAATAGGATATTATATTCGAAATAGTCGCGTAACCCTTTTTGAATCTGTTCGTAGGGGGCAATTGACACACCTACTTGGGCAAGATAATCTTTTACTTTTGCAGATAACTTCTGTTCGTTCACATACAGCGTAACTTTATCAGAAGCAATGAGCAGGTAGCTTACAAAAACAGGATTACAACACACATCTGTGCCGCGAAGGTTCAATGTCCACGCAATATCATCTAAGGCAGATACCAACATCCCATCGATGTGTCTTTCCCTCAAAGCAAGTCTGATACGTACCAATTTATCGGCGGCCGTTTCACCAGCATACTCCAAAGGCTGTATCTCAACAGGATGATCTGGAATTTGAGGACGGTTTTCCCATATCCGCTGCATCGGATCAAAGTTCGTTCGTACGGTGAAACCGCCTTTTTTGCGTAGGTTATCAATCAGTTCTTCAACCATTGAGGCAGAGCTACACATACCATCGATACCCACTTCTGTAGAGGAAGCCTCTTCCTGAAGGGTCATTGATAGCCACTCCGCAATCGTAGGTGTACCTTCGACGCGCTCCTTCATCAGCACGAATTCGGTATGATGCAACTGCGCCTCTGCTGCTATGAAATAACGGGAGTCGGTCCACAGGGCAGCCTTCGTCATTGTCACGACAGCTGTTCCTGCCGAACCATCGAAACCAGATATCCACATTCTGGATTGCCAGTGTGCCGGTGTATATTCTCCCTGATGTGGGTCTGTGCTGGGAAAAATAAATGCTGCCAAATGCTCCTCGCGCATCACGTCCCTTAAAGCCAACAATCTGCTATTTACGTTTTCCATCATATTTTGAGTTTTTCTATCATACATGGTGCAAATATAGGGAAAATGTTTAAACAATTGCCAAGTCAACCTTACAAAGCGTGCGAGTTTTAGAAATTTAACATTATAATTTATAAAGAAAAGCCATAAAGCCAGCTTTTTTTCATATCTTTGCCCTCTGTATGAATAGAAATCTAATAAAATCATTTAAATAAAATCAGCAGTTATGGCATTTTTAACAAACGAGAAATTAACCATCGTCGGCGCAGCCGGCATGATTGGTTCCAACATGGCTCAGACAGCTGCCATGTTGAAGTTAACACCCAACATTTGTCTTTACGATGTATATGAACCCGGTTTGGAGGGTGTGGCAGAGGAAATGCGCCATTGCGGTTTCCCAGGTATTCACTTTACCTATACTACAGATGCTAAAGTAGCATTCCGCGGCAGCAAGTACATCATTTCTTCTGGTGGCGCACCTCGCAAGGAGGGCATGACCCGCGAAGACCTGCTTCGTGGAAATGCAGCTGTTGCAGAAGAGCTGGGAAAAAACATCCGTCAGTACTGTCCTGAAGTAAAACACGTGGTTGTCATCTTTAATCCTGCTGACATCACGGGTCTGATTACCTTGATATACTCAGGTCTTCGTCCTTCTCAGGTTACGACACTGGCCGCATTGGACTCTATCCGTCTGCAGAGTGAACTGACTAAACACTTCAAAATTGAGCAGGACGAGGTACAGGGCTGCCGTACCTACGGCGGTCATGGTGAGGCAATGGCCGTATTCGCATCAGGAGCTACCATTCAGGGACAGCCTTTGAATGAACTCATCGGTACAGACCGTTTGTCATCAGAGCATTGGGAAGATATCAAGAAAGCTACCATTCAGGGTGGTTCAAACATCATCAAGTTGCGCGGTCGTTCTTCATTCCAAAGCCCAGCCTACGTTTCTGTCAAGATGATAGAAGGTGCTATGGGTGGCGAAGCATTTACATGGCCTGCTGGTCGTTACGTATCATTCATCGGTTTTGACCACATTGTGATGGCGATGGATACACGTATCACAGCAGAAGGTGCTTTCTACGATGAGCCAATGGGATCTGATGAGGAAATGGCCGACCTGAAGAAGAGCTATGAGCACTTATGCAAGATGCGCCAGGAAGTTATCGACCTCGGCATTCTTCCTCCAATAGTAAAGTGGGGCGAAATCAATAAGAACCTCCGCTAATTCCTAAAAGTCTAAAGGCCTTATACCAAAGGTTATTAAGGTCCTTCTAAATGTCGAGCGGCATGAGATATCACATCCCATGCCGCTCTTTCATACTACAAACTAAAACTAAACTATATCGTTTTTACTTAAAAACTTTAATCGTCTTCATACTGCCGTCAGACATCTTCTGACGAACGATATTCAGACCTGGCTGAAGATTGGAGAGACGCTTGCCGTCAATAGAATAAACCTCAACACCTACAACTGACTTTGTCGCATCTGCATCAGAAAGAACTGATATTCCCGTTGCATCAGTTACGATAACCGGTTCGGAAGTAGCGCTGAGACCGCCCATTTCGTTGGCAGCACGAACAGTATAAGAACCGTTCTTTGTTGCAGTATAGGTAGGTTCTGTCGTGAACGCTATGACATTACCATTGAGGCATACCGCCCAGAGAAGAGCGTAGTTGCTGGCATCCCAAGAAACAGTAGCACCACTGAGTGTCACATTTGCTGGAACAGGCGCCTGCTCGGTGAGCAGCGTTGGCTGCCAGTCGTCGTCCTGCCCCATGACAACCGCGAGCGTAGGAACAGCAGCTTCCTCAGCGGTAAGGATAGGATTGTTATACTCATTGCGACGGTTGATATATTCAATGATGTTTCCATCGGTATCTTTTACGGTGTCATCGTAAGCATCATATGTGGTCTTACGTCCCTCCGTGCTGACAGGAGCACCATTTGAGGTATGCGAACCATACTCTGCAAAACGCTTGGGATAGCCACCACTCATCTCGCTCCACCCAATCTGTGAAGGAACGATCTCCATCTCGGTATCGATGAACAGGGCGATGGGAGTACCCTTACCCCATGGGCGACCGAGTGTATAGGTTCCATTTGCATCTTCTGTATCACCAACTATCTTACAGCTCTGGAAAATATAACCATACTTCTTAGGAACAGAAGGAACAGCGAGGTAACCGCTCTTCACCTGACGGAAGGTCACCTTATTATAATATACGTCACCCTTGCCGCATACATAATCGGTACGACCACGTATGATGCCACCTTCAAAATAGAATTTACCATTCTGGTTATTCGATACATAGGTGTCCTGATAACCCCAGAGACATGCATCCTTGAAGATGGTACGGTTCGCCTGATCGTTTACGGCGATATCACGTCCGTGAGCATCGCCCATAGAAGTCTTGATCGTCAGGTTCTGGAAATAGCTGTTTGCACCCTTAATCTGAAGCACATCACCCTTGCCGATACCTTCGAGCGGACAAGCCGTGCCAAAACCATTGTTCCACGTAGCATCGGGAGTGATATTGGTAAGCACAACTCCTTCGATGCTTTCGCCAATGAAACTGGTATTGGCTGCCGTCAGCACAGAAATGGGATTGTCGTACTGCTTATTGTCACCTCCTGTAACCGTCCCTTCCGGATGGAATACATACGCTTCGTCACTGTTCTTGATGAACACGCGGTAGCGCGTATCCTTGTCTGCGCGGATGTTGGCTGCTGCAAGAGCCTCATCGATAGTACCATCATCTGGAACGACGAAATCATATAATGCCTTCGTAACACTTGGACGGTTCATCGTGGTGAAGTTAATTGTCAGCGCCTCTGCATATTTGTTGCCTGAACGGTCCTGCACATAGTTGGCAGGCATGGTAAAGGTATATGGAGTGCCATAATCCAAATTCTTGTAGTCGAAACTTACCGAACGGCTGTTCCATGTCGGAGTAAGGACTGTTCCGTTCAAAGTGGCAGCGGCAGCTCCCTCAACGGCCTGTATTCGCTCGTCGAAAGAAATGGTAATCTTACCCGATGCACTGATGCCTGTAGCATCGTTGTTAGGAACGGTAGAGGTGATGTTCGGAGCTACTTCGTCAGCTACGACGACAGCGTCGCCAATGACAAACACGTTGCCGACACCGGATTCAGAGTGGTCGCAATACTGAAGGCCATCAAACTCCTTATTGAAAGGATATGTGGTGTTATACGTCTCGTCACCATCACCTGTGATGCGAATCACGACACTTTCCTTATCTATCGCATCAGCAGGAAGTTCCATCTCGATGGGATTAACGACATTGGCCGTCACCTCCCACGCTGCCTTCAACTCCGTAAACTCGCCTCCGTCAACGGAAATCAATGCCTTGTATTTCTTTGTTGCACCATTCTTTGCACACATGTCACCAACGAATTTGGCAGATGTGAATCCCTTCGTTGAGAACTGATATTGCCATGCAATATCCTTTGTGTTGTAGCCATTCTGATACAGACCGTTGATACTGGCAATCACAACGCTTTCACGGTTACGTACAACAGGAGTACCAGTATTCTGAGTATAGCACAATGAGCCATCGCTAATCCTTACAACAGAGGCTTTTGCATTACGCTGATTATCCCATGTCTCGTCTGCAGAGAACGGATATCCAGCGGTTGTAGAGTAAGCATAACTTGCTGTTTTGCTGGCATCAAATACAGCGATAAAGTCCTGCACCTCGTAGTTGGCAATCAAGGTCATATCACTGTTGACCGTCACCTCGCGTTCTGCTCCGGCACCGACATTTTCATTCTGGTCGGCCCAGTTGATGAACTTCAGTATCTTACTTTCGTTAGCTGTAGCGGTAACCTTGGTACCGGCCTCATACTTGCCGTCATGGTCGTTAGGCGACAATGTGACACTTCCCATATTTCGCTCTGCATCATTGACAGCCTGAGTCTTAACCATATAGACGGGTACAGCCTCGAAGATAGCCTTCATCGTCTTTTCGGCATCCATCGTAATTGTGGTCTCTTCATTGGTACTAACAGTTGCACCTGTACCATCTTGCCACTCCTTAAACTTATAGCCAAAGTTCTTGGTAGCCTTCAAGGTCACCTGCGTTCCTTCCTTATACTGCTCCAGATCTGGATTGCGGCTGACAGTACCCGCCTCTGCAGAAGGAAGAACCTGGGTGTTCAATGCATATTTCGTTACCTGTGCGGCAGCACCAACCAGTGTGCCTTCTATAACGACATTTGACAAGCCCATATTTTTTGTTTTACCTACGCCTAAGAAAGAGAAGTTGACCTTCAAGGGGGTATCGGCTGTAGCAGTGACACCCGACACTTCTTCTGAGAAAGAAGCTATGGTCAATGTTTTGCCACTACGGTTTACACTGCCATTTTCTACCAATACGACATGGGTTTCGCCTGCATCTACAGAAGCACCGATATTACCACCGTCCGTGCCATAGCGGGCTGCCTGGAAACTTACCTTAGAGGGTATAAAGGAGAAACCGTCCTCTGGTGTCAGCGTCAACGTAAGTGTATTTTCTGCCACTGCTGTCGAAGAGAAGGAAGCACCTGTACCATTATAGATTTTGGTTTGCGTAATACTGCTTTCACCGGAAGCGCCTTGATAGCTTGATGTTCCTTCAACGGTCAGGCTGCTGCCTGCTGTCCAAGACTTTCCTGCGAACCCAGCGCTCAGTTCGTTAGGATCCATCACGGCATCATCACCTTGATTCAATCCTCCTTTATCTAATTTATAAGTAATCGTACCTGGAATATTCACGCCAGCAGCATCCTTTGACTGACCTCCTATCACGACATCTTTAATGCATAGCCACTTACCTGTAGCATCACTGGTGTACCAAGGATAGACGCGGATTTGCAGCTGATCGCCTTCTTCAAGCTTGATGACAGGAGTTGCACTCACTTCGTTCATCACCTTGTTGGCCATTGCACCTGAGTCATAAATAGTAGTACGTGTAACGAAACCGTCGGTAGAATAATATACATGGCACCTCATGCCACCGCCACCACGGGCGCCAACTTTCATCGCAATGCTGTTGATATCGAGTTTACGGCTATCGGGAGCCGTCACCGTGAACTGTACATATTGGTTGGGGGAATCGTCTTCGGCCTTCACCCATGCACCATCATTGCTGGTACTGACCATCAGGCCATCTTCAGCCTGATTGCTATACTTCACCATACCTTCTACTTTGGCATCGGCAGCAGTAGCAGCACCGCCTTCAACAGTGGCTTCATCATTAGCTGTCAGTGCCCATGTAGCAGTGAAGGAGTCGCCACCACCTAACTCAACGCCAGTGACTTTGATTTCGGAAACAGCGGTCTTATCGCCCGTCGTAGCGGTAACAGTTCCCTCTACGATACCGGCCGCAGTAATATTCACTTTCGCGTAGAAGGTCTTGATGAGGGTTCCGTCTTGATAGTCAACGGAGAGTGTCTCCTGCCAATTCTGCTTGTCGGTAGAGAGCAGAATGCCTTCAGAGGCTGTAATCTGGACGGTACCGGTTGCGGGATCGAGGCCAAGCCCGCTCAGCGTAAGTTCCTTTGTGGCTGACTGGCCTACATAAACCTCACCCAAATCTGCAGTAGCAGGATTGAAAGAAAGATCGGTCGGAATGACTATATTCTCAGTCAGAATACCCTTCTCCTTGATGAGTTGGGCACACAAACGGGCTGCGGTCAAGGCACCTGTCAGGTTGTAGTGGGTATTGTCCTTCTCGCCACCTTTGTCAAACAGGGCGGCGTAGCATTTGTCATAGGTGCCGTAGCCTTCGTAAAGGCTCTTGGTGGCGGCTGTCATGTCAATGAAGGTTACACCCAGCTCTGTGGCCAGCTGCTGCATCTGGTAGCTGTAGTCCATGGAGTGGTCGTCGGTGGCCAGTTTCTGACCGGTTTTTAATTCACCATTCACAATGGCGTCATACTTATCGGCCAGGTTGTGCTGACCAGCGTTCGTAATCGTATTGCCACTGAAATAGCAACGGCACACGGCAGAGACCAAAATCGGTGTGGCTCCCTTGGCTTTCACCTCGTCAACAATCTTCTTCAGACACTCTTTATAGGTTGTTGAAGGAGTCGTACCTCGACCGTCGCTCTTCACGGATGCCGCATTGGTAGCATCGCCTTTAGCGGTGTAGTAAGCCTGCAACTCAAGATTATCAACACCATTGTACTTCTCGTCATTGTGGGCGAACTGAATAAGCACATAATCGCCTTGCTGCACATTGTTTTTGGCATTCTGCCATAGCTCATTGTAACCTCCACGGGAATCGCGCCCGCCTTTGGCATAATTGACACTCGTCCAACCATTGGTCAGGAAATTACCAAAGTACATTCCCCATCCACGGGTGTTTGTGGCCGCTTCGTCGTAAAAGGCCATTGTGGAGTCACCCAATGTGTGAACTTTCTTTTGCGCTTGAGCATTGCCCGTTGTGAGCAACATCAAAGCTAAAAAAAGCCATTGAAAGAATCTTTGTTTCATTTTAAATTTGTTTTTAGTTATAAATGTAATTAAGTAACATTCAAGAATGATGATGGAGATACCATTTCACGATGCAAAATTACAACCATAAAAACAAATAGAGGGGTAAAAAAAAACCAAAGAAGGGGTAAAAAAGTATCACTGTGCTTTTTTACCCCTTATAAACCGATGAAATCGGACGTTTATTATTGAAGACGATAGTCAGAAGGACTTTTTCCTATTGACGATTTAAAACATTTCCCGAAATATTTCGGATCGGTGAAACCGCATTTATAGGCAATATCTGCCACAGAAATATCTGTTGTGGCCAACAGCATACAGGCTCGCTTGATACGTGCCTCACGCAGGAAATCAGCAGGAGTAAGACCCACTAATGATTTCATCTTTCGATTCAATCCCGACTTACTGGTAGCGGCAGCGGTAGCCATATCGATGACATTTGCATCTTCATTGCTGATATTCGACTCCACAAAACTCATCACACGGGCCATAAAAGCCTCATCATCGGCTGAAAGATGCGGAGCATGCGGTTCGATGGCAGTCTCTTCATTTTGCTGTTGATCTTTGTCATCAGTAAAGGTCTCGTTCGTTTCTTTCTCCTCAACACTATTGATGAGTGCCAGATAAGCCTTCAAAGTCTCATTCTGTTGCTGTTTGATTCTTCTTATATATAAATAGGTATAGATGATTCCAGCAATGATGCTAAGGACAAGGAGAGTTATCAGTATCCGTCCTAATGCTGACTCTAAGAAAGTCGGTTCTACGATAATTTCCACCGTCATAACATTATCAACCCAAACCCCATCGGAATTGGTGGAACGGATTTGCAGTTGATAGGTTCCCGGCTTCAAGTCGGCAAAAGATGCGGAGTGGTTGCGACCAATATAGTTCCATTCTTCATCACTTTCCATCTTGAAAGCATAAGCTATCGATGAAGGGTCAGCATAATCAAGTGCTGAGAAAGAAATTGTCAGCGAACGTTCATGTGGCAAAAGCCGAATCGTCTTCAGATGGGAAACAGTATATTCTATGCCCTTGCCTTGCTTGTCGATACCTGTCAGAACGATAGGAGGCACGTAGTTGCTTTTATGCATCATACCAGCCCCAACCGTAAAAGCACCGTCCTGCAAGCCAAACAGCCAACGGCCGTCAGGAAGCTCCAAGGGCCTCACCTCACTAAACCGACAGGAACGGCCAAAGAAATTCATATCAAAAAAACCAAATTGGTCGTGGTCAACATCCAAGGTCATAATTTGATTACTACCCACTATCAATAGCTGACTACCCATCTCTTTTAAGGCTAAAGCAATATCGGAGTTCAAGCCGTTCTGCTTATTATAATGAGCAAACTCCAATTGCTCTGCCATGATATCCTCTGTCAGAATTCTACATACTCCCCCACTCTCCGTGCCGATAAAGAAACGATGCTTGCCATCCTCTAAAATATCCATCGTTGCATTGCTACTAAGACTCGATGCACGCATGGGATCCTTCATATGAAGGATAAAGCTCATTTTTGTGATATCCTTTTCGGAGGGAATCTGCGCAACCAGCAACCCTTCTGTTGTAGCGGCCATCAGTATATTATCTGCTGTAATATGTAGATAACGAACCATATTTTCCGCCATCTTCGGATATCCTTTTTTGCCGATAAAACCGATAATTTTCGATGGAATTTTCGCATCTTTGTCGCAAACACAAAAGATGCCGCTACCCATTGTCGCTACCCAAATCCTTCCTTGAGCATCCTCTTTGATACTATAGACATCCTGTCCAACAAGCCCCTCTATCTGTTGTACATGGAAACCTCCTGTCTGCTTATCCTCAAACAATCGGAACAAACCACCGGGTTTGCTTCCCAGCCAGTATGTACCATCGGAAGCTTGCATGATGCAATAGATAGGGGCCGTAAAAGAAGTATAGGTGGATGTCAGTTTTCCTTGTGGCGTCAGGTAACCCAACAAGTGATTATCCTTATCGAATAACCGAACTGTTGCATCATCACCCTTTGTTGTAATCCAATAGCGTTGTGCCTTGTCAAGGAACAAACTGCCTATTGCTGTCGGCTTCACCTGTGGAAATGGGGTAATTGGTAAACGGGAAAAGCTTAATTTGATTACACCCTGCTGTGAAGTCAACCATAGGTTTCCCTGATTATCTGGCATATAGAAACGTACTGCAGGAAGGGGAGTTTCTAACGGGTACTGCTGCATAGCACCACCTGCTACATACAACAATGTGCCATCTTGTCGGATTATCCATTGTGTACCGTATCGATCTGTATAAAAAACGTCTAAATCGATAGCTCCTGTCGTTGACCGTCCCTCGGATGAAGTATTAAACTTAGCTGTGATTCTATCATTGGCTTTTTTAAAACGGCCTGTCTTCGTGTCAAACAGGAACCAATCCTTCTCCGTTTTACAATAGATATAACCATCGGAATCCATTCGGAGATCACGAATACGGTCCGACAGCATATCCGACCCGTCACCGGCACGAGGTTTGAAATTAACAAAATCGTACCCATCAAACCGGTCTATTCCGTTCCAGGTTGCAAACCATATCATCCCGTTTTTGTCTTGCACCATCTGTGTCACACGCCATTGGGCCATTCCCGTATCTTCGTCATATTTTGTGACATTACAAATCGGTTGACAATAGGCGCACAACTGCCAAATGATAAATAGACATACCGTAATGAACTTCTTCATTCCTCCTTCTTTTCTGCCATTTTTACTGAGAGATTATAAAAGGGAAACCATAACCTTTCGAATTCTCTCCAATGCCTCCAACAGTTGACTCTTCGGGCAGGCTATGTTGATTCGGATATAACCCTCTCCGTCGGTCTTACTATAGATTGTTCCGCAGGATACCATCACCTTCCCTTCTGTCTGCAAACGATTTGCCAAATCATCGGAGCCAATTCCGATTGCACTGATATCCACCCATACCAAATAGGTTCCTTCCAACCTTGCAACTTGGAATTGTGGAAAGTTGTTCTGAAAGAATGCATACAGTATCTTGTAGTTTTCCCATATATAGTCGTTCAACTGCTCCAGCCAATCCTCACACTCATCATAGGCAGCCATCGTTGCTACATATCCGAACGGATTCACATCGCACGTTTCATTGACATTAACTGCACGGTTAATGCGTCTTCTTATCATCGGATTGACACAGATAATATTTGACATCTGCAGACCGGCTATATTAAAGGACTTGGATGGGGAGTTACAGGTAATGCTGTTATGCAGGCATTCCTCACTTACCGAGGCAAAAGGAATATATTCATATCCTGGCATTACAAGTTCGCAGTGAATTTCATCGGCAACAACAAGTACATGATTACGCGCACAGATATCGTTAAGCTTTGCCAACTCTTCTTTGGTCCATACGCGCCCACCTGGGTTATGGGGATTGCAAAGAATAAATAATTTGGCTTTTGGATCTTTACATCTTTCTTCAAATTCAACGAAATCTATCTGATAGGTAAAATCACCTATCTCTGATGTAGCAGGAAACCTGACAAGCGAACATTCCGATACCTCACAACCGTTGTTGCGGATACTGGAGAAGAAGCAATTGTAAACAGGGGTCAGCACCACAACTTTGTCACCCGGATTCGTCAAAGCCTTAATGATTGCGGAAAGAGCAGGTACCACCCCGATGGTGTACTGCATCCATTCGCGCTCAATCAGCCATCCATGACGACGATGGAACCAATTGATGACGCTCGTATAATAAGTTTCCGGAACTTTCACATACCCAAAGACTCCGTGGTCAACCCGATGGTGTAACGCTTCAACAATTGGTTGTGCCACTCGGAAATCCATATCGGCTACCCACATGGGCACCACACCTTCTTCCTGAGCCTCATCCCACTTATAGCAACCACTCCCACGGCGATTGACACATTCGTCAAATCGGTATTTCATAGTTATAATATTTATGACTTCCTTAAAAGGATTTCGCAATTATGAGGTTCCTTTGCAAATTCGTCATACGTAATTTTCCCGATTTCATCGGCTATTATACGTCCACTGCGAGGATTTTTTATCTCTGTAATCTCTCCACGGATATCTGCCTGAACATCCGAATCCTCAAATGCACGGTCACATTTCTCATCAAATGTACAATTCTCCAATATCAATCCTTCTGCATAACACAACGGCTGTTCACCACCGATATGACAGTTGACCAATCGTACATTCTTAGAATGCCATGCAAGATATTCCCCATCGATGACAGAATCATAAATAGTCACATTCTCACATTCCCAAAATGAGTCTTTGGTGACGATTTCTGCATGATGGATTTCTACCTCCTTGCAATACTGAAAAACATATAGCGAATCACACTTTAATCCATCCACATAAATGTTTCTACTATTCATAAAAGGATAAGTTCCCTGATGCATGGTCACATCCTTGAGCCGCAAGCCATCAATATTCCAAAATGTTTCATCTGCATCATTGATGAGAACCTGCTCCAAAGACAGATCTTTCATCTCTCTGAAAAACTTTGGTGCATCGATCACACTATTACGCATCGTCATCATATCGGAATACCAGATAGCAGAACGAGCACTCACCTCGAAATGGCAATTTGAAACTATACTCTTATCGACATGCCACAAAGGATATTTCCCGATGAAATGGCAATTTTCCATCTCTATATTCCGACAACACTTAATACCAGACTCTCCTTCCATGATTGTCACATTTTCCAGTCTAGTATCCTGTATTCCGAACAAAGGGCGTTCGCCGCCAAAAGATTGACCTTGTATCAAATGCATATATGGTTCTACTTGAATCCGATAATCTTGCGAACTTCTTTCAGTGTTGCCTGTGCACTGGCACGTGCCACCTCTGCACCTTCCAAAGCTACACGATCCAGGAACTTAGTATTGGCACTGTATTCCTCGATACGCTCGCGGATTGGAGCTATCGTAGCACATAAGTCAGCTGCTATCTGTTTTTTAAGGTCTCCATAACGAAGCGTGCAATCATTCCACTTCTCATTGAAATAGTCGTATGTTTCCTGCGTGGAGACGATCTTCAAGAAAGTAAAAAGATTCTCGATGACTTCTGGTTTTTCACTATTAGGACTCTGTGGACCATTATCAGTAACAGCCTTCATTACCTTCTTGGTGATTGTCTTGTCGTCGTCACGCAGATAAATACAGTTTCCTTCACTCTTTCCCATCTTTCCACTGCCATCCAAGCCTGGCACCTTCAATGCCGTCGCATTGAAATAGAAATTCTGTGGTTCTGGAAAAAATTCTACCCCATAGATATGGTTAAAACGACGGGCACATTTACGCGCCATCTCCATGTTCTGTTCCTGATCTTTTCCTACGGGCACCTTCACTGCACGGTGCTGAAGGATGTCTGCTGCCATCAATGTTGGATAAGTCAACAAACCAGCATTCACGTTGTCTGGCTGTTTACGGGCTTTCTCCTTGAATGTTGTGACACGTTCCAACTCGCCTAAATACATATTCATATTCAGGAACAAATAAAGTTCCAACGTTTCTTTTACATCACTTTGTACATATATCTTTGCTTTCTCAGGATTAAGACCACATGCAAGGTATTCAGCCAAAATGGTGCGGGCACTCTCTTGGATATTCTCAGGTTTAGGATGGGTGGTCAGCGAATGCCAATCAGCAATAAAGAACAAACAGTCATAGTTGTTCTGCATTTCCACAAAACTTTTCACCGCTCCAAAATAATTACCCAAATGAAGATTACCTGTCGGCCGAATGCCGCTAACTACTCTTTCCATATCTTTTTATCTTATTTCTTTTTAATTGGCTACAAAGGTAGTGAAAGTCGAGAGGAGAACAAAATAATTTATATTATTTTTTATTCCGAGAAGCACCTTACTTTATAACCCTATAATAATCCGTTTTCCTTTCCTTAACGGTTCGAGGTTGACTGGCTGCATAACCCAAGGCCAGAGAGCCTACCCCAACGAGACCATCAGGCAATCCCCATTCCTTCAGCAATGCTTTCAGCTCATCGCGCTTGAACATCTCATCCACACGATTAATCCAACAACTTGCTAAACCGATGCTGTGTGCAGCCAACATCATATTGCCAAGAACAAGACTGGCATCGCGTTCGCGGTTGTAGTTGTCTGCAGAGGCAAAGACCAAAACAATTGTGGGTGCATCATAATAAGGATTACTGGTTATGCCCATTATTTCTGCATTGACAGCAGAGAGGCGCTGCATCAGCTGTGGATTTTGAACAGCCACAATCCACGGATCTTGCGTACCATGTCCTGTGGCAGCCCAAGTGCCAGCATCCAAAACGCTCTTTAGCTCATCATCTGAAATTTGTTTTTCCTGAAAGCGGCGGATGGAACGACGCTCACGAATAGCTTTCAATACTTCGTTGTCCATTATTATCTGATTATTTTTGTGTGTATCTACAAATAATTATCGCATATACCAAATGCCATTACGCTCAATCATCGGCACCAAGACCTGTTCAACATTTCCGTCACCAAATGTAAACGACAGGAAAACATTCGCTTCATGCTTAACGGAGCCCATTTTAACCTGTAAGCATTCCACTCGCTGGATGCCCCGATGTTCTTTTTTCTGAAGACTCACATACATCTTTGCATTGTCCACCAGTTGAGAGCGATACTGCTCTGGGATAGAGTCAGAGAAGTTCATACCATCAACGAACTCACGATACCTCCCCTGTATAAGGTAGTCGTAATAGAGTTTGGCTGTCTGACCTACCACCTCCGACGGATTGGGTTCCGAACAGGCAACCAAAGCCATCACAACGAGTATATTACAAAACCACTTTAACATATCCGGACTCCTTTACCCTGTTTTTCCTTACTTCTGTCTAACAAATACATTGATCGGACAACCGTGCAATGACCAATTCTCACGGATCTTATTCTCTAAGAAACGCTTGTATGGCTCTTTCACATACTGAGGCAAGTTTGCATAGAACACAAACGATGGAATCTGCGTATCTGGAAGTTGAGCCACATATTTAATCTTAATGTATTTCCCTTTGATCGAGGGCGGTGGGAAAGCTTCTATAAGAGGTAGTAACACCTCGTTCAGTTTTGAGGTTCCTATTCTCATCTTGCGATTCAGATACACCTCTTTTGCTGTTTCCAACACCTTGAAAATGCGCTGTTTAGTCAATGCTGATGCAAAGATAATTGGGAAATCAACAAACGGAGCCATTCGATTTCGGATGGCATTCAGGAATGTATCAATAGCCTGCTGCGATTTGTCTTCGACTAAATCCCATTTGTTGACAACAACAACCAACGACTTGTTATTTTTCTGGATAAGCTGGAAAATATTCATATCCTGTGTCTCAATACCACGGGTGGCATCAATCATCAAGATACATACATCAGAATTCTCAATCGAACGAATGGAACGCATCACACTATAGAACTCCAAGTCTTCTGTCACCTTATTCTTGCGACGGATTCCTGCCGTATCAACCAGATAGAAATCGAAGCCGAACTTATCATAACGAGTATAAATACTATCACGCGTGGTACCGGCAATCTCGGTCACGATATTCCGGTCTTCACCAATAAAAGCATTGATCAGACTTGACTTACCGGCATTCGGTCGACCAACCACCGCAAAACGTGGGATATTCTCTTCAACTTCTTCCGAATCATCAGTATTCAACTTCGTTAGAAGCAAATCGAGCAAGTCACCCGTTCCGCCTCCTGTTGCTGCAGAAATGCACTGTGGTTCACCAAGACCGAGTTTATAGAACTCCGCAGCAGTATAATACTCACCGCTATTATCTACTTTATTGGCCACCAAGATGACGGGCAGTTTCGTTCGACGCAGAATCAATGCTACATCTTCGTCCCAATCAGTCAGACCGGTTTCCACATCCACTACAAACAGGACCAAGTCGGCTTCTTCTGTAGCAACAATCACCTGACGACGGATAGCATCTTCAAAAATATCATCCGACTTAACAACCCAGCCACCAGTATCAACAACAGAGAATTCTCTACCGTTCCACGAACATTTACCATACTGACGATCACGTGTTGTTCCTGCCGTATCACTGACTATCGCCTTGCGCGATTGGGTGAGACGGTTGAATAACGTGGACTTTCCAACATTCGGGCGTCCTACGATCGCTACTAAATTTCCCATAACTCTTTTCTTTCTATATGATCTAGGATGACCTAGGATTTTCTAGGATAAACTAGAGCTTCCTATGATGACCTAAGTTGTCATAGGATTTCCTATATTTTCCTCTTTAATCTGGATTATAGCCAAAGTGATGAAGCTCTCTCTCGGATGAGCGCCAGTCCTTATCTACTTTCACGTATGTCTCTAAGAAAATGCGCTTATTGAAGAATTTTTCCAATGCCTTACGACTCTCACTGCCCACTTTCTTCAATGCAATCCCCTGATGACCAATGATAATACCCTTTTGTGAATCGCGCTCTACATAGATAATCGCCCGGATATGAATATTTTTCTCCGTCTCTTTAAAACTCTCTACGCTTACCTCCACACTGTACGGTATCTCCTTGTCATAATAAAGGAGTATCTTTTCGCGGATAATCTCACTGACAAAGAAACGCGCAGGTTTATCTGTCAGCTGATCTTTATCAAAGTATGCAGGACTTTCCGGTAACAGTTCCTGAATTCGTTTTAGCAACATATCAATACCGAACTTATTCTTTGCCGAAATAGGCAGTATCTCAGCATTCGGCAATAGGGTGTGCCAACGGGTAACAATGTCACCGAGTTGCTGTTGGCTTGTTGCTTCGGTTTTACCAACATGTCCAGATGGTCCGGAAAGCTCATCAATCTTATTGATCAACAGGATAACCGGAATCTTCATCTTCTGCACCTTCTCCAGAAACTCCATGTTTTTCTCAGGGTTCTCAACCACATCGGTTACGTAGAGCAGCACGTCGGCATCGGCTAACGCACTCTCAGAGAATGCCAACATCATTTCCTGCATCTTGTAGTTTGGTTTCAGCACACCTGGGGTGTCACTGAAAACAATCTGCATCTCTGGTGTATTGACAATACCCATAATGCGATGGCGCGTTGTCTGGGCCTTGAATGTTGCAATCGAAATACGCTCACCAACCAACTGGTTCATGAGCGTACTTTTTCCTACGTTGGGATTGCCAACTATGTTTACGAATCCTGCTTTGTGCATGAATAATCAATTTACTTATCGCCATCATACGCCCACTTGTAATAGGATGCTCCATGAACGAATCCTGCTCCAAAAGCAGTGAAGATCAGATTATCACCCTTTCTCAGATTCGGCTCATGATCCCACAAAGCAAGTGGAATAGTGGCAGCACTAGTATTTCCGTAGCGGTCTATATTGATAACAACCTTATCTAACGGCAACTCCGCACGCTTGGCTACTGCCTCAATAATACGGATGTTCGCTTCATGGGGAACAACCCACTGAATATCGTCCGTTGTCAGATTGTTTCTCTTCAGTATCTCCAGCACGTCATTGCTCATAGCTGTCACCGCAAAGCGGAACACCGTGCGTCCTTCCTGATAAAGGTAATGCAAACGGTGGTCAACCGTGAAATGTGATGGAGGACATACAGAACCTCCCGCCTTCAGATGAAGATACGGTAAGCCCTTACCGTCTGTGCGCAGGAATGAGTTTTGAACGCCGACATTCTCTTCCGTTGTCGCTTCTACCAATACGGCTCCAGCACCGTCGCCAAACAATACGCAGGTCTGACGATCTGTATAGTCAACCAAAGAAGACATCTTATCGGCACCGATAACGATGATTTTCTTATAGCGACCACTTTGTATCATTGATGCTGCGACATCTAATGAATATAGAAATCCGCAACAGGCTGCCTCGAAATCAAATGCAAAAGCGTTCTTCAGACCAAGCTTGCCCACCACGATACTGGCTGTAGAAGGGAATTTATAATCAGGAGTCGTCGTACAAACAATCAATGCATCGATGCTGTCGGGGTCGGCACCAGTCTTCTGCAACAGTTGTTTGGCAGCCTTACGCGCCATATAACTGGTGCCGAGACCTTCCTCTGTAAGGATATGGCGCTCCTTGATGCCTACGCGAGTCATAATCCACTCATCGCTGGTATCTACCATACGAGAGAGCTCCTTGTTGTTGAGGATATACTCAGGCACATAACCGCCAACGCCGGTGATTATCGCATTGATTTTCTCCATTATTCTGCTACTTCCTTAACGATAGCAACCTTACCTCTATAGTAACCGCATGTTGGACATACTGTATGATATACATAGTAAGCACCACAGTTTGGGCATACTGCCAATGTTGGTGCTACTGCGCCATCATGGGTTCTTCTTTTACGTGTACGAGTCTTCGACTGTCTTCTTTTAGGATGTGCCATTTTAAATTACAATTAACTAATTTACGATTTTCAAATTTATACTCACTGAATTCGCAATTGTCATTCAGAGAATTTCAACTGCTTCAGAGCGCTCCAGCGCTCATCTATTTGATTCTCACCTCCATCACTGCTTCGGGCAGCTGACAACTCTTCGAGTTTACGGGTCATCACAGCGTTGCATTTTCCAGGTGCATGAACGTGCTTAATGGGTATGGCAAGAACGATTTGCTCATATATCATCCATGAGGTATCGAGAACACCTTCGTCTTCTGACACAATCAGGACATCATCATCTTCCGATTCATCATCGCCGAAGCGTACCGTGAAACGCCTATCAGACGCTATCGGTTGTTCCATGTCATCAAGGCATAGGTCACAAGGAACCTCTACGATACCTTCAACATGCATATTTATGGTGAAAATATCCACAGAGCGCTGGATTTCCAACGCTACATGAACACCCCCCCGACTCACTTCGGATGCAGATATCGCCTCAAAGTAATCGTCCGAAAGGCTAAACTGCAGGGCATTCTGCCCTTCCTTCATTGCCTTCAAGTCTATTTTCAAGGATTCCAAACTGCACATATCGGGCTGCAAAGGTACAAATAAGCGAGGAAAATACAAAATAAAATAACTTTTATTTTTAATTTCGAGCGAAAGTACCTTATCTAAAGGTACGATTAAATGAAAACAAAACAAAATAAAACCCGTCCACTACTTTTTCAACTCTATACGGAAAGTAGTGCCGATACCTATCTCTGAACATTTTACAAAGATACGACCATGATGGTATTCTTCAATTATACGCTTTGCAAGGGAAAGGCCCAACCCCCATCCACGCTTCTTGGTTGTGAAGCCTGGGCGGAAAACATTCGAAATATCTTTTTTCTTGATTCCTTTTCCTGTATCTGTTACCTCCACGATAGCGTGAGTAGCCGTTTCCTCTACATGCAGTGTGATTTGTCCCGCATCACCGCCCATTGCGTCAACGGCATTCTTCGACAAATTCTCAATAACCCACTCAAACAACGAGGCATTGATTTTCACGATAATATCGTGGTCGGGAAAATCCTTGATCATCAGCACCTTCTTCGACGTACGGCGATCCATATAGTCGATGACATGATCCATCACTTCATTCAAACTGGATGGTACGGGTTCTGGCAACGAACCGATTTTTGAGAAACGGTCGGCAATGAGTTGCAGGCGCTTCACATCCTTGTCCATTTCCGGTATCAGATCGTCATTAGGATAGTTCTCCTTCAGTATCTCCGTCCACGCCATTAAACTGGAAATCGGGGTTCCTAACTGATGGGCAGTTTCCTTCGACAGTCCTACCCATACTTTATTCTGCTCAGCTTTTTTCGAAGTCAGTAACGCAAAGATGGCGACCACAACGAAAATCATCACAACACCCAACTGCACAAAAGGATAGGTCTGCAGGCGTTTCAACATCAATGACTCGTCATAACAGACATCGATGTATTCACCTGGTCCCAACTCTTCCAGCTGCAAACGGATATGCTGACCCGCCTGTTTCATACGATGACCAATAGCAGCCGCCTCTTTCAGACTATCTTCATAGTTCTGTTGCTTAGCCATCTCTACATTACGGAAGAACTGAGCCTCTCCCTCCTTATCCATGACGACAACAGGAATCGTGTGGTTTTCATCGATTACTTTCAGCACCAGGTTCAGATCTGTTGAGTCATCGGCAGTATTCAAGGAGCGCATAGCTTCCGCCCATACCTCCATCTTGCGTTGTTCCTCTATGGACAAATCGTGTGTCAGAATATTGGACACAACAAGTGAAGCCACCGCAATCACAACCGCCACGATGACCAATCCGATTTTCACTTGTCTGATTCTATCTGTCCAATGCATACGATACCGTGATGACTAAATAAGTCTTCTATCCGAAGAAGAAATAACTGATAAACACGGCGGCAATCATTCCGGAGAAATCTGCAGCCAGACCACAAGTAACGGAGTATCGGTATTTCTTGATGCCAACACTACCGAAATATACTGCAAGAATATAGAAAGTAGTATCGGTACAGCCCTGAAGGACGCTCGCCAGATGCCCCACAAACGAGTCGGGGCCGAAATTTGCAAAACAGTCAAGCATCATCCCACGGGCACCAGGACCACTGAGGGGTTTCATCAAAGCAACAGGTAGTGCACCGACAAAGTCACTGTTTAGGCCCATTGCCTGCACACCGCTCTCTATCCACTCCTGAAGCATCACCAATCCGCCGGATGCCCTGAACACGCCGATAGCTACCAGGATAGCCACTACGTATGGTATAATGCTGATTGCCACCTGGAAACCGCCTTTTGCGCCTTCAATGAAGGAATTATATACATTCAGTTTTTTTCGCCATCCGGAATAGATGAAAAGGATGATGACCCCCAGAAGGATAAAACTGGTCAGCGCACGGCAGAAATTCTGCATCTGTTCATTGTCCATTCCCATGATGCAAGAAAATAACGCTGCCACCAATGCTGCCACCACTGCAAACAGCAACAGGATATACCTGTTGAATAGGTTGATGCGCTGATAGATGGAACAGATGAGCACACCGACGAGCGTTGAAAACAGGGTCGTCAGCAATAAGGGGATAAACACATCCGTAGGATCCACAGCGCCAGCCTTGGCACGATAAGCCATAATGGAGATAGGAATGATTGTCAGTCCCGACGTGTTGATTGTCATGAACATAATCATCGCATTGCTGGCCGTATCCTTTTGTTTATTGATACTCTGCAGTTCCTGCATAGCCTTCAATCCCATCGGTGTTGCCGCATTATCCAATCCTAACAGGTTGGCAGAGATATTCATGAAGAGACTGCCAAAGGCAGGATGCCCTTTCGGTACATCCGGAAACAGCTTTGTCAGCACAGGACTCAGGAAATTGGCAAGTTTGGAAATCAGTCCACTGTCTTCACCAACTTTCATGATACCCATCCATAATGTCAGGGTTCCAGTCAAGCCGAGACACATCTCAAAACCGTTCTTCGACATCTCAAATGTCGAATCCATCATTGCCGGCAATGCTTCGAAGTCACCAAGAAACAACTTGATGACTCCAACCAGGAAACCGATAACGAACAGCGCTATCCAAATATAATTCAATGCCATCTGTTAGCTATTTTTTACCTTTTGATTGCTGTTGTTTCTGGAACTTGGCATACTCCTCAGCCGTCATATTATTACTTAAACCAGATGGAACATCAGACTTATCTGCTGCTGCCTGATCATTGCTATCATCCACAGGGATACTTTCAGTCATCTTCTGAACTTCCTGCTCCATCTCCGCACGCTCACCACCGCCAGTCTTCGGACTGAAGGTTTCAGTGGAAGCCTTCTGTATCTGCTCATTCGTCAGCGTCTTCTTCGGGTTGAAATGGCGTTTACGTTTGACATCCTGCTTCTTCATGGCACGAATCTCAAAAGGATAGTCGTCGGTCTCTTCCGACTTGATAATCACCTTCATGCCCACAAAAGCATAGTACCTACGCAGATCCACAATATCCTCATCCTTCAGACGAATGCAACCCTCACTGGCACGACCAGGAACACTTTCACGGTTGTTGGTGCTGCCATGAATACCGATACCGCTGTGTCCAGGTGTTACCAGTCGCAGAAACCAATCACCATAAGCCTTGATATTCCCGCGTCCGTCACCAAAGTCATGATGCCATGTAGAAGCGTCGGCCAACTGTGAAATCTTGAACGGATTCTTCATCGTGCAATGTGGTGTCTTCATGTCACCCTTCCGTTCTTTCTGTCCTTTCTTCAAAGAGAAGCAACAGTCATAACGGGCAATCAGGACCGTATCCTTACCTTGTGCCTCATACACATACAGATAGAAATCCTTCTTCGACATCACGATAAACAGATTCTGTTTGTTCTTCACCATTTCCGGATGACTGAATGGTTCATCGGCATCGCTGCGCACAGCACGCTTACCATGATCCATCACCACATGTTCACGGATACTTTCATCAGAATAGGGAAGGATGTTCTCTGCTGCCTTTGGTGAATCCGCCTCCACCACCTGTCCTTCTACATCGACAGCTGTTTCTCCATTGTCACCTGGATGACCTGAAGCTGAACCACCACATGCCACCAGCGCCAAAGCTGTTGTTATATATGCTAAAGTTTTCAAAACACTATACATTTTAATATGACATTAATTATAGGACAAATAACTGAATTGCTTAGAGATGTAATACGCCTGCCCCTGATAACGGACATGATACCACTCCGACGTTTCATCGATATACTCCAGTCTTGTACCCTTCGCCGGAGCACGGTTCTGCCCATTAGCCCAAGTCAGGTAACCATAGTTCAGACCAGGACCGAAACGAAGACGAACGCCTACACCGTTAACAACCACTTTCGGTGTTCCAGAAGCTGGTGCTGAAGAAGGAACCTGCACCTTGCGTTCAACAACTACTTTGTCCGGTTTCTTCGCGTTCTCCTCCTTTAAACGCTCGTTTTCTTCTTGCAACGCCTTTACTTTAGCGTCATTCTCTTGTTTCACAATCTGCTCTTGCTTTTCAGCTTTCTTATTGTTGCTGTCCATAAATAGCCATACAGCACCGCCGACCAAGAGAGCCGTCAGCAAAACAATGATAATCGTCAGTAAGGTTTTGTTTCCTCCACCATTGTTACGAGGAGGCTGGTAGTAAGGTGATCCGTATGCACCGTTATAGCGCGGAGGCATAGAACCATTTTGGAAATTTTGTGCCATAATTCTCGATTTTTTAAATAATTTGTGCACAAAGGTACGATTAAGTGAGCGAAAAACCAAAGAAAACAAGTTTAAACAACAAAAAAAGAGTTCCTTTGTCCTTTCAGACAAGGGAACTCTCATTGAAAAAAGGCAGCTACCTACTCTCCCGCATTGCATTGCAGT
>CADCPZ010000112.1 GCA_902803475.1 uncultured Prevotellaceae bacterium | reverse complement strand
TCAACGCTTCCGTCTTTCGACAGGATTTGTTTTCTGGTGGCAAAGTAACGACATTTTCCACACGTGGCGAAAGGAAAAATCCTAATTCACAAGAGGATTTTCCCTAAACTTGAAGAGGGATTTCGGTTACTCGTTGGCAGGAGCAGGTACGGGAATGTCGGCTGTGCGGACGGTTTGCTGCGCTCCGTTAATATCAAACTGCAGGGTAGCCCCATCGCTACGCACATCCAACGTTACTGGAGCACCCATCACCAACGGCAGGTTGATGTCGCCGTGCCCAGCAGGGAAGCCGCAGAGGACAGGTATATTGTATTTTTTCAGATATTCATAGAGCATCGCCTCGACACTATCGTAGGTGAACTCCTGGTTACAATCGGTGAACTCGCCAAGGATTACACCGCGACAACGCGACAGCACGCCGTTCATCGCAAGGATTTCGAACTGGCGGTCGATATTGTGCATCGACTCCTCTACTTCCTCTATGAACAGGATGATGTCGGGATGGGCTGTGGCATCGGCTTGCGAACCCAGATTGGGTGCAAACGTACAGAGGTTGCCGCCCACAAGGACACCCTTCGCCCGTCCTGTAATATTCTGCGGATGAGCAGGCAACTCATAACGCGGTACCTTGCCCATCAACAAGTCGCGCATCAGCGTGCTGGTGTCGTCGGTACCGCCTTTGGCCAGAAACGAACACATCGTGCCGTGAATGCTCATCACACCTGCGTTCTGCCACAAGCCGTGAAAGGTGGTGATATCGCTGAAGCCGACAATCCATTTGGGAGAGGTTGCCAACTCGCGCAGCGTAAGGTCGTTGATCATCTGAATGCTGCCATAGCCGCCACGATTGCAAACGATGGCTTTGACAGAAGGGTCGCTCAACGCCCATCGGATATCACTCACACGCTCGGCAACGGTGCCGGCATACTTGCCCACAAACTGCTTGCCCACATTCGGTCCGATAACGGGTTCCAAACCCCAGGAGCGCAACACATCAGCCGCTTTTGTAACATTCTCCATCGATGTGAAATACGACGGCGAGATGAGCGCTACCTTGTCGCCAGCTTTCAGATAGTCGGGTTGCATACAGTTGAGCCGCTGCATGGCTGGTTTGGCAGCGTGCTCTAATTTTTGACTGGAAGAACAGGATGTCTGCATGATGGTGTTTGCTGTTAGAAGCACAAAGGCTATGAGCCAATATTTAATTGTTTTATTCATATCAAATGGGACTTAAAGGAGTTTAAGAGATGACAAAGATAATCATTTTTTTCAAGTTGGAAAGTAAAAAAAATAAAAAAAATACGCATTTATGATGGTTCTTTGCATAGATATTCGTAATTTTACACACCTTTTTATATTGGGGATATGTTGACTATTGGCAAATAACGACTTGAAAACTGCTGAAATCCCCGATAAGTCCAAAGCTGGAAAGAAAATAAAAAACGATATAAATGCATTTCAAATGGAATTACGAACCACCTACACCAGAACAGAGACAAGCGGCTAACGAGCTGGGCGAAAAGCTCAGCATCAGTCCCATTCTCGCTTCCCTGCTCATCCGTCGGGGCATCTCTACGGAATCAGAGGCGAAAAGGTTCTTCCGTCCACAATTGTCAGACCTCATCAATCCCTTCCTGATGAAGGATATGTATGTGGCGGTGGACAGACTGAACGATGCAATGGGACGCAAGGAGCGCATCCTTGTCTATGGTGACTACGATGTAGATGGTTGTACAGCAGTAGCATTGGTCTATAAGTTCCTGCGCCAGTACTATTCCAACATCGACTACTACATTCCCGACCGTTATGATGAGGGATATGGAGTGAGTCAAAAGGGATTGGAATATGCGAAGGAAACAGGTGTAAAACTGATTATTATCCTCGATTGCGGCATCAAGGCAATCAAGGAAATAGCCTATGCCAAGACATTGGGCATAGACTTTATCATTTGCGATCACCACGTGCCCGACGAGGAGATGCCGCCCGCTGTGGCTATCCTCAACCCTAAGCGCGAAGACGACAGTTATCCGTTCAAGCACCTCTGCGGTTGCGGAGTGGGCTTTAAATTCATGCAAGCGTTTGCCAAGAACAACGGCATCCCGTTCTCACAACTCATCCCCCTACTCGACTTCTGCGCCGTCAGCATCGCTGCCGACCTGGTATCTGTTACGGATGAGAACCGCATTCTGGCCTTTCACGGCCTGAAGCAACTGAACCAGAACCCGAATATCGGACTGAAAGCCATCATCGATGTGTGCGGACTGAACGGCAGAGAACTGTCGATGAGCGACATCACGTTCAAGATAGGACCGCGCATCAATGCATCCGGACGCATGGAGAACGGCAAGGAGAGTGTGGATCTGCTGGTAGAGCGCGACTTTGCTCATGCGCTGACAGCTGCCAAGCACATCGATATGTATAACGAACAGCGCAAGGGCGTGGACCGTCAGATGACGGAAGAGGCCAACGAGATTGTAGCTCGATTGGAGAGCCAGCAGCATCGCACGAGTATTGTGCTCTATGACGAAAACTGGAAGAAAGGCGTGGTGGGCATCGTAGCCTCACGACTAACGGAAATCTACTTCCGTCCGACCATCGTCCTGACTCGCGACGACAATCTGGCAACTGGCTCTGCACGAAGCGTTGCCGGCTTCGATGTCTATTCAGCCATCAAGAGCTGTCGCGATCTGCTGTTGAACTTCGGCGGACACACCTATGCTGCAGGACTGACGTTGAAATGGGATGATGTGGTGAAGTTCAGAGACCGCTTCCAGAAATATGTCGATGAGCATATCCAACCCGAACAGACCGAAGCGCTTCTCGAAATCGATGCAGAGATAGACTTCCAGGATATCACCAAACGACTGCACAACGACCTGAAACGGTTTGCACCATTCGGTCCCGACAATCCTAAACCGCTTTTCTGCACACGTGATGTCTATGATTTCGGCACCAGCAAGGTAGTCGGACGCGAACAGGAACACATCAAATTGGAACTCATCGATTCGAAATCAAGCAACGTGATGAACGGTATTGCCTTCGGACAGAGCGCATCAGCACGCTATATCAAGTCACGCCGTTCGTTCGATATCGCCTATACCATCGAAGACAACACCTACAAACGTGGTGCTATCCAACTGCATATCGAAGATATCCGTCCTACGGAAGATGAGTAACACACAATTGATAAGTGACAATTGACAAAAGATATGACCCCAAAAGGCAATAGAGCTACTAATGCCAAGACTGATGCACCTGCAAATGATAATTGTCAATTGTCAACTGTCAATTATCAATTGTTGTTGCATAAGTATTGGGGCTTTCCTGATTTCCGCGGCATTCAACGTGAAATCATCGAGAGCATCGGTGCGGGAAAAGATACACTCGGACTGATGCCGACAGGTGGTGGCAAATCGCTAACGTTCCAAGTACCAGCCCTTGCACAATATGGTGTGTGCATCGTCATCACTCCGCTTATCGCATTGATGAGAGATCAGGTAGAACATCTCCGTCAACTGGGCATTCGGGCTGCAGCCATCCACTCTGATATGAAGCGCGAGGAGATTGTCACTATCCTCGACAACTGTGTGCTGGGAGGCGTAAAAATCTTGTATATTTCCCCTGAACGCCTGTCATCGGAACTTTTCCAAGTCAAGCTGCGACACATGAAAGTGAGTTTCATCACCGTTGATGAAGCTCATTGCATCAGTCAATGGGGCTACGACTTCCGACCATCGTATCTGGAGATTGCAATAATACGTGACCTCATAGCCTCTAACACAAAGCACATTCCCATCCTCGCCCTCACCGCCACCGCAACCCCACGTGTTGTCGAAGATATCCAAAACCGTTTGGGATTTGCCGAGAAGAATGTGTTCAGTATGAGCTTTGAACGCAAGAACCTCGCCTACATCGTTCGTACAGCTACTGACAAGCAACAGGAACTCATCCACATCCTGAAATCGACACAAGGTACTGCCATCGTCTATGTCACCAGTCGGGCACGCAGTAAGGAAACGGCCCAACTGCTATGCGACAACGGATTAAGTGCCACCTTTTTCCACGCAGGACTCGACCCAGAGGTGAAGAGTCAGCGGCAGACAGCCTGGCAAAAGGATGAGGTGCGCATCATCGTGGCTACCAACGCTTTCGGAATGGGTATCGACAAACCCGATGTACGAATCGTCATCCATCTGGATTGTCCCAGCAGTATCGAAGCATACTTCCAGGAAGCAGGACGAGCGGGACGCGACGGGAAAAAAGCCTTTGCCGTATTGCTTTACAACGACAGCGACGAACACAAGTTGCAGAAACGCATCAACGACTCTTATCCGGAAAAGGCATATATCCAACAGGTGTACGAGAGTCTTGCCTACTACTATCAGGTGGGCGTTGGCAGTGGTGCTAACAGCACCTTTGAATTTCCGATTGAGAAATTCTGCTTCACCTATAAGTTCTTCCCTATTCAGGTGGATTCGGCCCTGCAGATTCTCATGCGTGCCGGATATATTGAATATGAACGCGATCCAGATGCAAGTGCCCGTGTAAAATTTCTGCTGAACCGACACGAACTGTACCGACTGGATGAAACAGAGAAGCAGGAAAACGCAGTCATTACTGCCTTGTTGCGCAATTATGGTAATTTGTTTATTGACTATGCCTACATCGATGAGCGATATATAGCAGACCAGGCTGGCTTGGATTTGAACCAGGTTTATCAGACACTCAAAACGTTGACACAGAAAAATATCCTGCATTTCGTTCCACGAAGGAAGACACCTTATATTACTTATGTGCGCAACCGTGAAGACGGAGCCAATATCGTGCTCAGTAAGGAGGTATATGAAGACAGAAAGGAGCAGTTTGCCCAACGCATCAAGGCGATGATCGATTATGTCAAGAATGATAACGTATGCCGCAGTCGCATGCTACTGAATTATTTCGGAGAGAAGCGTACCACCGACTGCGGGCATTGCGATGTTTGTTTGTCAAAACGCCACAATCCTCAGATGAAAAGCGACGAGAAAACGGCTCGTCAACAAATCATCCAATTACTTTCAGACAAACAAAAACACCATATCACGGAACTTAAAAACATTCTTCTGTCCAGCGACATCATTGATACGGTTATGGAAGAAATGATCAATGATGAACAAATCTATATTCAAGGAGCCTATCTGTTTATGGAATAGAAGTACATACCACACAAAAAACGTCCTTCTTTTGAAAGAAAGACGTTCCTTATTTACTGAATAATTTAATTCACAACTTTCCCCTATCCCTCCTTTGGAGACTTAGCTCCATTCCCTTTTGGTGGGGTTGGAGGTGGGCTTTTTAATTATTCTCCGGACGCAAAGAGCGGACAACCTTTCCAGCCTGCCACATCTCACTCTCGCGCATCGCACGAAGTTCCTCATTCAGCTTCTCACGATAGTCTGGCTGAGAGTTCTTGTCGATACTGATCTGAGCCTCTTTACCACTCTTTACAGATTCATATAGCTCCTGAACAACCGGTTTGATAGCATCGTGGAAACGGGGTGCCCAGTCAAGCGCACCACGCTGTGCTGTTGTTGAACAGTTGGCGTACATCCAGTCCATACCTTTCTCACCAAACAACGGACCAAGACTCTGGGTCAGCTCCTCAACAGTCTCGTTGAATGCCTCTGAAGGAGAGTGACCGTTCTCACGGAGAACCTCATACTGTGCCAACAGCAAACCCTGAATAGCACCCATCAGTGAACCGCGTTCACCCGTCAGGTCGGAAGTTGCCTCGCGTTCAAAGGTTGTCTTGAACAGATAACCAGCACCGATACCGATACCGAAGGCGATGGTCTTCTCCTCAGCCTTACCGCTGGCATCCTGATAGACAGCGTATGAACAGTTCAGACCGCGACCCTCGCAGAACATAGTGCGAAGACTCGTACCAGATCCTTTCGGAGCAACAAGGATCACATCAATGTCCTTCGGAGGAATAACACCTGTACGGTCGCTCCAGTTGATTGCAAAACCATGAGAATAATATAAGGTCTTTCCTGGAGTCAGATACTGCTTGATTTTCGGCCAAACTTGAATCTGACCAGCATCTGAAAGCAACATACAAACGATGGTTCCTTTCTGAACGGCCTCCTCGATAGAGAAGAGTGTCTTACCTGGTACCCAACCGTCGGCAACAGCTTTGTCGTAGGTCTTGCCCTCACGCTGTCCGACAATCACGTTGAAGCCATTGTCGCGCAGGTTACATGCCTGACCAGGACCTTGGATACCATAACCGATAACGGCGATAGTTTCATCCTTCAATACTTCACGTGCTTTCTCCAAAGAAAATTCCTTACTGGTGACAACTGTTTCGATTACGCCACCAAAATTCATTTCTGCCATAAATGTTTTTGTTTATTATGCAGTTGACTTCAAACTGCGATGATACTTATCCCCATGAACTATGCCCGCCCTACCCGAGAGCAGTCGTCTTATCAGTCCATTCACTTCCTACACGAGAAAGCGACAAGGGCTTTCTATTTAAAATTCGCTTGCAAAAGTAACAAATTATCAGTAAACCGCCAAATTTTATATCATCTTTAACCATTTACAAAAAAGTCACCTTGCTACGACACACCTCTATGGATTCTGTGCTATCGGGTTCGGTTTTGACAATTTGAATACAAAATTCGTTGTCTCCCGTCTGTTCACGATAGAAACTTAATCGGTCGCCGGCATGTGCCTCTGCAACATAAGCTATTTCGAAACGCTTGATTTGATGTTGCCTATACCAGTCCATATCCCAGAGGTCGAGCACATGTTCGATATATTTTACGGAATTGATATGTCCGTTGATATCTACATCGTTATAATATGTCTCGATAGAACGGACAAGCGCTGCGTCCTCACCCATTTTCACTCGGCCACCTTTATCAATAGGGCAAACCTTGTCGGTTACAATCCATTGATTGATAGAGCCATCGTTGATAGCAAAGATATCGGTAGGTTGACGTGTTTCTGTATCTATCATCGCCCAAATACTACGACCATAGCCATAAGGTTTACCATCTTCGCCTATAACCGCAAAGTTACGGCTGGTGAAATAGCGCATCGCACTCTCCACCCACGTCTCCACATGAAAACGGGCATACATCGGTGGCATCTCTTCCATTTCGATAGCCAAACGCGACAGCACCCATGCACGATGAATTCCCAACAGGTATTTCATACCGAAACCTCGGTCTGTACTATGGAAATCGGCTGCATTGAGCATGTGATTACCTAAATGTCCCATAAACAACCGGTTGGTAAAGTCGCAATGGAACGGCTCTGCCAAAAACGGATAACTTCCTATCTTACTGAATGTTGTCATTTCCTAATCGTTCTTGTTCATCTAAAAAATCAGAAACGGGTTCCTCAAAGCTACGTGTAACGGCAATTCTGCCGGAACGGGTATATTGCAGGATACAACCAAAATCGTCCAACTGACGGAACAAATCTGCAATATCCTCTGTCACAGCAGCCATCAATACCGTACTATAGGTGGGATTTACTTCCATCATACGAGCATCGTGACGGCGTATGGTACGTGATATTTCGGGATGTTCCATCAAAATAGGCGTAGAAATCTTAAACAATGCTACTTCATGGATAAAGAGCTGATCATCCGTATAATAATTGGCCTTTATCACATCGATTTTCTTTTCTATCTGCTTGGTAATGATAACTATCTGGTCGAGGTCACTCCAGGCAGTAATAGTGTACTTATGAATACCTTTGATGCTGGACGCTGACACGTTCAGGCTCTCAATATTCACCTGTCGGCGGGTAAAGACTGCGGTAATTTGATTCAAGATACCTGCCACGTTCTCAGAATAAACGAGGAGGGTAAAGAGTGAAGACCCTCCCCCCTGCCCCTCCCTGTTATGGAGGGGAGTAGAAACTTTTTCTTGCTTATTATTCATCCTTGTTTATAGAATTCTGTATTTCATTGTTTAACTATTCACTCCCCTCCATAACAGGGAGGGGCTGGGGGGAGGGTCTTTATATTTCCAACATCATATCATTAACATTCATTCCTGGAGGAGTCATCGGCAATACATCATCGTCTTCCTTGATAGCACACTCCATCAAGAACGGACCATCCGTTTGCAACATTTTCTTTATGGCTGCAGCCAAGTCCTTGCGATCGGTAACTGCCTGATAGGGAATACCATAGCCCTGAGCTATTAGCTCATAGCAGGGATTCATCATCTTGGTAAACGACTTACGACGCATCCAGAACATATCTTGCCACTGGCGCACATTGCCCAGATAATGGTTGTTCAGCAGAATCATCTTCACAGGAGACTGTTGTTCCATAATGGTACCCAGTTCTTCAATACACATCTGAAAGCCACCATCACCCATAAAGCAGACAACCTGACGTTCTGGTGCAGCAAAGGTGGCACCGATGGCGGCAGGCATTCCGTACCCCATCGTACCCAAACCACCACTGGTACAGATGCTACGCTTATGATGATATTTGAAATAACGGGTAGCAAAGAGCTGGTTCTGCCCGACATCCGTCACCAGGATGGCATCGTCGGCAGCCTGTTCAGCAACGGCATGGACAACTTCTCCCATCAGTAACGGACCACTTTGGGGATGAATTGCTGGTTCGATCACCTTCACGCGTTCTTTTTCGTCCAATTCCTTGAACGAATCACGCCACTCCTGATGCTGCTGTTTGTCAAGCAAAGCCGTAATAGCAGGCAACGACTCCTTGCAATCCGCTACCACAGCGACTGTAGTCCTTACATTCTTATCGATCTCACTTTGATCAATATCCAGATGAATAATCTTGGCTTGCTTTGCGTAAGTCTTGATATTACCTGTTACTCGGTCGCTGAAACGCATACCAATGGCGATGAGCACATCACACTCCTGTTCCTTCAAGTTAACAGCGTAATTGCCATGCATACCTAACATACCGACATTTAGCGGATGGTTTGAAGGTAATGCTGATAATCCGAGCATCGTTCGGCCGGCAGGAATATCGGCTTTCTCCAAGAATGCTTTCAGTTCCTCTTGTGCATGTCCAAGCTCTACACCCTGCCCTACCAAAGCCAAAGGACGTTTAGCTTGATTGATTAGTTCTGCTGCCTCTCGTACAGCATCCATATTCAGTTGGGGATAAGCCACATACGAACGAATAAAATCAACTTTCTTGGGTTCCCAGTCTATCTCCTCAACCTGAGCATTCCTGGCAAAGTCAAGGACAACAGGACCAGGACGGCCACTGCGAGCGATATAGAACGCACGACTGACAGCCCACGTCACGTCTTCTGCGTGTCGTATCTGATAGCTCCATTTGGATATCGGCTGTGCCACACCAACCAAATCGACCTCTTGGAAGGCATCCGTTCCCAATGCAGAGATAGGCACCTGACCGGCTATAACTACGATAGGCGTAGAGTCGAGCATCGCATCCGCAATACCTGTCAACGTATTGGTTACGCCTGGACCGCTGGTCACCAACGCAACCCCTACCTCACCAGACACGCGGGCATAGCCCTCTGCAGCATGGGTAGCGCCTTGCTCATGGCGTACCAAGATATGGTCAAAACATTTCTTTTCGCCTCGTGTATAGTCAAACAAAGCATCGTAAACAGGCATAATGCTTCCGCCTGGATAGCCGAAGATGGTCTTCACACCCTCAGCCTGCAATGCCCGCATCAATGCTTTTGAACCTGTTATTCTATCTCTCATCTTTCTTGCCTTTTCTTTTCTATTTTTTCTAGGAGGTCCTAAGATGTCCTAGGTTTTCCTAGGGTTTCCTAGGGTTTCCTAGGAATTCCTATTGCTACAACTAATCTATTACCCTTACGCCCCCTTTATCTGCGGAAGAAACACTTTGTGCATAAGCGCGCAAAGCCTTGCTGACCACACGGTTACGCTTTAACGGCTGCTGGGGACGTGCTGCTAACTCCTCATCAGAAAGGAGCACATTGATGCTACGTGAAGGGATATCTATTTCGATAATGTCTCCATCCTTGATCTTACCGATATTACCACCAGAAGCAGCCTCTGGAGATATGTGTCCAATACTGAGGCCACTCGTTCCGCCAGAGAAACGGCCATCGGTAATCAACGCACACTCCGTTCCGAGATGCATACTCTTTATATAAGAGGTGGGATAGAGCATCTCCTGCATGCCAGGACCACCCTTCGGCCCCTCATGGGTGATGACCACACAGTCGCCACTCTTTACTTTTCCGCCCAAAATTCCTTCACAGGCATCTTCCTGAGAGTCGAAGACAACAGCAGGTCCGCGGAAATGCCACAACTCAGGCGCAACGCCGGCAGTCTTAACCACGCAGCCATCCTGTGCAATATTACCAAACAACACAGCCAATCCGCCGTCTTTGGTATAAGCATGCTCCAAATCACGGATACAACCATTGATACGGTCATCGTCGAGAGAGGTGTAATAATGGTCTTGACTACCCATCTGCGTTGAAAAACGACCAGCTGGAGCGGCAAAATAAATGCTCGTTGGAGGATTCAGCTGATCCTTTCCAAAGGAGTCTGCGTACTTCGTCCCTTTGGGTATGTCGTATTTCCTCATCGCTTCTTCAACAGTCATGCCATCAACACGCAAACAACTGCCGTTGATAAGTCCACCCTTGTTGAGTTCGTTCATGATACCAAGGATACCACCAGCACGGTTACATTCCTGTACGCTATATTTCTGCGTATTAGGAGAAAGTTTGCATAAGCAGGGTACCTTCCGGCTTAAATCATCGATGTCCTTCATGGTGAAGTCAACACCAGCTTCCTGCGCTACGGCCAACAGATGGAGCACCGTGTTGGTTGAGCCACCCATCGCAATATCGAGACTCATCGCGTTGAGGAATGACTCTCGCGTAGCAATACTTCGCGGAAGAACGCGCTCATCACCTTCCTCATAATAAGCCATCGCGTTCTTTACGATTTGACGTGCAGCCTGCTTGAACAGTTCTGTACGTTGAACGTGTGTGGCTAATATGGTTCCGTTGCCAGGCAGCGACAAACCGATAGCTTCTGTCAGCGAATTCATTGAGTTTGCGGTAAACATACCCGAACAGGAACCACAACCAGGACAAGCGCAACCTTCGAGTTGACGCATATCGTCATCGCTGACCGTTGGGTCGGCACCTTTCACCATTGCGGTAATCAAGTCGGCATTCTCACCACGCCAACGACCAGCCTCCATCGGGCCTCCCGAACAGAAGACGGTAGGTATATTCAGACGCATAGAAGCCATCAGCATACCTGGCGTTACCTTATCGCAATTGGAAATACAAATCATCGCATCTGCCTTGTGCGCATTCACCATATACTCTACACTATCGGCAATGATATCACGGCTGGGCAGAGAATATAACATACCATCATGCCCCATCGCGATACCATCGTCAATGGCAATGGTATTAAACTCGGCAGCATAACAACCCATTGCTTCGATTTCCTTTTTGACAATTTGTCCAATCTCATGCAAATGTGTATGACCTGGTACAAACTGCGTAAAAGAGTTTACAACGGCTATAATGGGTTTACCAAACTGTTCTTGTTTCATTCCTGCAGCTACCCATAAGGCACGGGCACCTGCCATCTTTCTACCTTCTGTGCAAACAGCACTACGCAACTGATGCTTCATATTTCTTTCTTCTAAGTGATGCGGCCCACTCTTCCTGATGGAAGGTGGAAATCGCGATTAGTTTGCAAAGTTAACGAGTTTTTACGTAATCGCCAACAAATTAAGAACAAACTTTCCCTTTTCCTTTCAATTCGTTACAAAAAGGAACAAAAAAATCCCCGATGCTTCACGCACCGGGGATTCGGAATTATGTAATAAGGTTATTACTCTAATTACTTGAATGTGTCATTCGTTTATTTTACGTAAACGATAGCCAGACGGTTAGAGGTTGTACCCTGTACGCCCTTACCAATAGCCTCGTCAACGATAACACCACGACCCTTCAGGTAGTCAGCAACAGCGTTTGCACGGTTCTGAGACAGACGGTCGTTGAGTTCCTTGCTACCCTCAGGTGAGCAGGTACCTACAACCTGTACGTGAGCACCTTCCTTAACCTTGTCAAGAGCAGCCTTAGCATCGTTGGTCAAGTTGTACTTGCCCTGTGCGAAGGTTACGAATACGAGGTCTTCTACGCGTACTTCCTTACCAACCTGAACTTCCTTGATAACTTCCTTGGTGATAACCTCAGGCTTGCGGTTGCGGAGTTCGTTGATCTGAGCGTTCAGAGCATCGATCTCTGCCTGGTCGCGGAGCTGAGCAATCTTGAAGTTGTGAGTACCGTTAGAGTTCTTGAACTTGTAGATGAAACCAGCGTTCAACTGAACGAAAGACTTGTTGATGTTGTACTTGAAGTCGTTCAGATCAAAGAAGTTGATAGAAGGCTGGATGAATACCTGGAACTGCTTCTGAGAACCGAAGTTGAAAGCGAAGTCAATAGCAGCCTTAGAAGTCAGCTTGTTAAGTGCTGGCATTTCAACATCGTCAACATCGTAGTAAGGAAGATTAGGTCTGCCAGCCGCATCGTTAATTGCCGCAAGCATGTCAGTATAGGTAACGAAGCCACCGCCGAAGTGCTCATAAGCACCGAAGCCGTGCAACCAACCATAACCGAAGAGAGCGCTTACCTCGAATACGCGAGGCTCACCTTTGTAACCACCGAAGAGGTTGCTCAGGTTTACTTTACCCAATACGTTTACGTTCAAAGACTTAGCGAAAGTGTAGTTAATGTTACCCGAATCCATAGCGCGATCACCAAAGTAAACATTACCTTCAGCAACGAGACCGAACACAGGAGTGATTTCCTTACCGATGCGAAGACCAGCGTTTGCATTCAAGTTGTGCAACCAACGGTTGTTGTTGGTCTTTGTGGCTACACCACCCTGGATACCAATGCTCCAGTTGTCTGTGAACTTGCTTCCCTCAACAGTTACCTGTGCAGAAGCAGAAACTGTCATCATTGCGACAGCAAATAGTAAAAATAACTTTTTCATGTTCTTATGATTTAATGAATATTAAAAGATATGTATCTCTTGTTAATGTATGTAATTTCGCTGCAAAGGAAAAGAAAATAAATGAAACCACCAAATTTTTT
>CADCPZ010000111.1 GCA_902803475.1 uncultured Prevotellaceae bacterium | reverse complement strand
GAAGTTTAACCGATTGTTCATGGATGACAAAGGTGAACCGTGAGGCTCCCTTTGATTTTGAAAAGGATTTTTAGTTAAACATAGTGTTGACGCTGAGGCTCGTGATGAGTCGCAGCGTCTTTTTTTATTCATAGATTCAAGTTTCGCATTCGCTCAACTAAAAGGAAGTTATGCGCCTCCCCCCCTTGAAGGGGAGGCTGGGAGGGGGCTTTATTTCATATAGAACTTCAGGATATCACACTTCGTGACATAGGAATCGGTCTTTGACGCATTCTGCTTGACAAACGATGCCAGGGCAGCAATATCCGTCTGGTAGCGTCCTTCCAATGCAGAAGCCCAAGCCTCGTTGACATCAATTCCCCAGTATGCAGACATCTCTTTTTCGTAATCCTTCGGGATGAAGGCTAATGCATAGAGGCTTTCCTGACGAACTTTGAAGTCTGCCGACTGTACACTTTCCTTCAGCAGCTTACGGGCCTCAGCCGCAAAGTCCATTTCGTGTGAGCGAACCTCATCGTACAGACTCTTTCCGTAATGGGCCAGATACCAGCAGTCACCCCATAGCGATGCCTGATAGTAGTAGCGTGCCAACTGCAGCGCCAACTGTTCTTTCTTGACGCCTTTTGCCTTTTCATGCTTTTTCTTCAAACTGATCATCTCCTCGCAGAACTTCAATTTCGGATTCTGCTTCAGCTTGGCGAGATGGGGGCCATCGGTGCGCACAGACTCTGGGAAACTCTGTTTGGTAATCCAACGCGCTACGGTATAGTCGCGGTTGGCCAAATAGTAACAGATGTTCTGTCCCTCCATAAACGACAGGGGCACATTCTTCAACAGCGGCACAGCCTTCTCAAAAGCTCCTTCAGCCAGATAGTGCGTACCCGCCATATCATCGAAGTAGATCTGGTCGAACCAGCTGTGTTCTTTGACAAAAGTCTCCAACGGATCGTTCGATGAACTCGTCCTCCACTGTGCATAGGCTACCAGCTGATTGCCCGTCATCTCATTCAACTGTGCGCTGAAGCCGCTCCAGTCGCTATACATAGCGTTCCAGTCTTCATCTTCCTCCTCGGTGATATGCCACAACTCCTTCGAGCTGTTCATCATCGCATAGCAGCCCGTGACCATATTGATATTATTCGCTGCTTTGAACTTAGGAATCAGCTCCATATAAACCAGCCGGTCGAACACTTCAGCATATTGGTTTTCGACGTCAAACCTGCCACGACCCTCTGCTTGGGCCTTTGCCAACAGCCAGGTCATCTCCTCAGCCAACCAAGTTGACGGTTCGTTTGCACCAACACCAGCCACCAGACGGATGTAGCGGGCATTGTCGGCCATGCGGTCTGTTCCTGCCATCGCCATTGCTTCGGTCAACGTCTTCACAGCCTCTTGATGGTTGCCATACAGGTATTGCAGTTCACCGATAGCAGCTTTCCACATAGAGGGATACGGGTTTTTTCCTTCGGCTATCACCTGCTTGGCGAACACCTTGAACTGCTCCACTTCTGATTTCTTGATGATGCGTGCATTGATGCTCTTGATCCAGTCTGTGTCAATCACATGGTCCTCGCCTGTATCATCGAGTGTCTCCTGGGCATTGTTAACAAAGTCTTCCACGAGGAACACCAATGCCGGCGACTTCGGATCGCTGGCATACATATTCTTGATACCCTGCAGGTTACGCTGCTTGCGCAACAGCCACTTGATACTTTCGAAGTCGCCCTGCTCCGCAAACATATTGATGGCCTCCTTGCGGTGTCCTGTCTGCAACAGTGCACCAGCATAGATATTCTCCATCATCTCCCGATAGACCGATGGCGGCAGGTTCTTACCTGTCGTTTTCCAGTAATTGACATTGACCTGATGACGTTTCATCACCATGTTGGCACGCATATACAGCAAAGCCCACTGTGCTTTCAGGCGCGTACCTCTATATGATGCCGCGATGGTCGCCATCGACTGCAGCGTCCGTTGCCGTTCTTGCAGTTGTGCCTTGGTGGGATAGTCCCAGGTATCACCCAGGTCGCGACTGATGTCGAGGTATTTGTTCAGCTCGGCTAAATAGCCCACCATCTCCTCGTCGTTCTTTTTCTGAGCGAATTCCATGATTTCATCTTGGTGCCACTGGTACGATGAAACCGTACCATTGGTGTAATTTTTCCAGAATTCATCGCATCGTTCCACGATGTTACGGTTTTTCTTAAAGTCGCCTGCCGTCACATCAAACAGATAGTAGTTGTGTGTAATCTCTGGCCCACAGGCAAAACTGTTAGTGGCTGTCATGCTGAGCATGAACAGCGCGGCAATCATAAACTTTTTCATAGTGGTAAGTATTTAT
>CADCPZ010000110.1 GCA_902803475.1 uncultured Prevotellaceae bacterium | reverse complement strand
TTATCACTTCCGGAGGCAGCATTACGGGCATCTGCCGAATAGGTGCCACTGGTGACGAACAAAGCAATATCGCCGGCCTTTAGCACACCCGACAAAGCGCGGACTTCTGAAGCACCAATGGCCGTGTCGGGCTTATGCTTTACTTGTACTTTAATACGAGGTGTCTGTGCGCCAAGCGGGTCCAAATAAGCGATAATGTCTATTCCTCCATCTTTTCCCTTAGGTGCCACAAAGGGAGTATGATAGCCCATTGCCCGTAGCAAAGCAGCAACCAAATCTTGAAACTCGTATGGACTTTTCGAAACGATGTACCGCTTGATACCTTCCCTTGCATCAGATTCCAGAAAATCAAGATTCATCGAGTTGTCTTTCTCTGCCGTCTCATCGTTCGGTTCTTCTGGCTTGTCCTCCTTGGGGTTCAGTCTTCGCCACTCATGATAAGCATCATTTGCAATGTTCATTACATCTTCCGCAGACTTCTTCAACGCCTTCTCACCTTCGGGCGTAATATACCAGGTGCCGTTCTTCTTTACGATGAACCCGGCTTTCTGATAGTCGATGGAATAGAACTGAAAACTGTTAGTCCATCGTATGTATTGCATTTTCCCCGCCGGTTCTTTCTCCCAGTCCGTCAGTTCAACATTCTGATTAACCCACGGATATATCTCTTTGGCTGGTATGCTTCCACCCCGACGAACCATTTCCTTCATCACCGCATACAACGTTTTGGTTGCACAGGCTTTTGTTCTGCTGAATTGTTCTTTAGCCATATCTCTTTTTCTATTTTGATTATCTGTTTCCTTTCGCCCTGTTATGCGTCTTGCACAACATCTGGCAGTTTTCAATATCTGTTGAGCCGCCCTTGCTCCATGCGGTCACGTGGTCGGCATCCATTTCCTTCAAATCCCAAATCTTGGTATGGTTGGCATCGTGACCGATGGCACAAAGCGGACAGTTACTCTCGCCCTTCTCCTTGGCTGATGCTGTCTGTTGGGCATAGACAGTCTTTTTTGTCGGCTCATCAAACACACGTACATTCAGCAATCTAGTGTTTTGGCAGCCATCAAGGATATACTCATATATACCCTTCTTTTCCTTTACATAGTAACTCTCATACAACTCGCGAACCTTCTCTGCTACTTCAGTAGGATTATAAGGATTCTTATGGAATCTCTCATAAAGCTCGCCCCATTTCAAACCGCACATTTCCTTCTCAGGTGTGAAATCGAAGACCGACGTAATCCAGTCAATAACGGAAGTGAAATAGGTCTTCAACTCTATGATTTCCATATCATTTCGATGCGCAGACATGTAGTCCTCGATACGTTTGTTGTCACCCGTATCTTTTGAAATCCATGCAAGGGCAGTATGCAGGAAATCCTGACGCTTTACATTTCCAGGTATATAGCGGCTCCATTTATTTATGTTAGTATTGTTTGAGTTGGAGAACTCCTCTTTTGCCTTATCAACAAACGGCCCCGAATAAACAGCGTTGAGGATTTCTTGCGCATTCAACGGAATACCCACAATATTAATAGTACGGAACCAGTCTTTTATCTCCTTCTCTGTACCTTCACATACATAAATGAGCAACTTCGTATTCAGGAACTTCTCTTGTTCATCTTTATTCAAAGCCGTAAAATACCAAGGTCTGCCATCTGCATCTATCCAAGCAAACTTCTCAGTGATGAATCGCCCTAACGAAGTGATGCGTTGTTGACCATCAAGAACCTCGTATTTATCTTCCCCCACCTTTGAAAAGTATATCAGCCCCAACGGATAGCCATTGCGAACGGACTGAATCACGTCAACTTCTTTTTTGCCACCATTCTCTGCATAGAGGTAATGACGTTGAAACTCAGGCTGAATAGTCAGCTTACCAGACAGACCATAGAGGCCTTTCCCTTCGTATTCGTTATACTGGAAACCTTTGCAAATATCGCCAATGGTCCAGTCGGTAATGAGTGTAGGTTTCATATCTGTTATTATTGTTTCTTCCGGATAAGTATTCTTGCATATGGTACTTTGGGTTGGCCGTTTACCATCATGTATAGGTCGCCAGCAGCTGAATGTCCCTTCATCATTTGTTTGTGTTCACGTGGGATTCCTTTTATCCCAATACTCTGACCAAGATAGCCACTACCAAGTCCAATAATCTCAAATTGCTCCGGACAATACTTATTAAGAAAAGTAACAGGAACACCCATAGTTCCATAGAAATCATCCGGAATAGAGTCAATATATGGCACATCGATAGCATTATAGTTTTCGTAGTGTGAGTATCCATTTTCCTTTAAGTCCTTATGTCTTCCAAAACGAAGATTATCTTTCATTGACATTAGCTTCAATGGCTCATGACGACGGCCATGTTCTAAATTCGTCATCCAACAACAGTTTCGAAATTTAACCAAGCCTGTATCGGGGTTATATACTCCATTAGCAAAACTAGAACAATCTCCTTTAAACTGGAAATATGCATTTCCAGCTTCAAAACCATTACCAAGCCAGATTTTGTTGTTTTTAATTAAAGGAAATATTTCTTTGTATCCAACAGCTCCTTGGCTTCCTATAATAAGAAATTTCTTTTCGGCAGAA
Organism: uncultured Prevotellaceae bacterium; assembly: GCA_902803475.1. GTDB lineage: Bacteria > Bacteroidota > Bacteroidia > Bacteroidales > Bacteroidaceae > Prevotella. The sequence continues at coordinate 655 of CADCPZ010000110.1, read as the reverse complement.
ACAATCCACTCTACAAATTCCCTGAACAATGAGAACGGAGGATTAGTCACAATAATGTCCGCTTCGTCTCTTAGTTTGCAGACCTCTTTACTGCGGAAATCGCCATCACCATCAAGATAGTGCCATTCCAAGTCATCAATATCGATACGGCCATTCTGATTGGTATCGTGTGTCAATTCAAATATTTTGCCTTTGATACGAGTCTTGTCTGCATCAAAGAGAGGGCTCTCGGTCTCAAACAATGATGGTTGATAGTTCTTATACTTCTTGCTTTCAACTGCATAGCTGGTACTGATAAGCCTTTTCAATCCCAGCCGTTCGAAATTCTGAGCAAAGAAACGAGTAAAGTTGCTCCATTCGGGGTCATCACAAGGCAGTAATACCGTCTTGTCACGGAAAGTGTCAGGGTTATACTCCAAATAGGCATTTATCTCCTTCTGAATATCAGCATACTGAGTATAGAACTCATCATTCTTTGCTGCCTTCGCAGCACCAAGATTACTATTATTGGCCATAATTTGAGATTGATAGTTTCAAGTTCCATGCATCAACTATCAATCACGCCAAAACGCAGAAAGTGTGATGCACCTTTTGCGTTCAGCTTCGAGGTAGCGTAGGAAGGGAACCCCGGCAGTCTTACAAGTATGCACCACAC
>CADCPZ010000109.1 GCA_902803475.1 uncultured Prevotellaceae bacterium | reverse complement strand
TATTTATATGGAAACCAAGATTGGAAAAATCATCAACCTGCCGAAAATCGTTGACCCACGCGGCAACCTGACGGTAGCAGAACAGATGAAGAATGTACCGTTCGACATCGCTCGGGTGTATTGGACATACGACATTCCTGCTGGAGAACGACGGGGAGGACATGCCCATCGTACCTGTGAAGAAATCATCGTTGCCGTTAGCGGTTCCTTTGACGTTGCACTTGACAACGGACGGGGGGAAACTGAAGTTCATCACTTGAATCATCCCTATCAAGGACTATACGTTGGAACAAACACGTGGCGCACTTTAGAAGATTTCTCCAGCGGTTCCGTCTGCTTGGTTCTTGCCTCTGAACTGTTTGATGAAGACGAGTACATCTACGATTACGAAGAGTTCAAGAAAATCACAAACAGAAACTTATAACAAACTGATTATCGATATACCACATGTTTAATATCGAACTCTATACTCCGACATATCTGAACGAATGGAACACCTTCGTTGCCACTTCGAAGAACGCAACATTCCTCTTCGACCGTAACTATATGGACTATCATGCCAACCGGTTTGAAGACTATTCCCTGATGTTCTATTTGGACAACACTTTGTTTGCTTTATTGCCGGCCAACAAAGTATCGTCGGTCTTGTATTCACATCAAGGATTGACATACGGAGGTTTGATTCTTAACCACAAAGCCACCGCCGAAAAGATACAACAACTGTTCAGGGAACTGAATGTGTATCTTGCACAAAAAGGTTTCCTGAAAGTAATCTACAAGCCTGTTCCGCACATCTACCACCAAGTACCTGCAGAAGAAGACCTTTATTCCCTCTTCAGCGTCTGCAACGCACAACTGACGGAGCGCAACCTCTCGTCGGCCATAGACCTTCGGAACAAACTGAAATGGAGCCGCGATCGCAAATACGGCATCAACCGTTGCAAGAACAACAACATCCATGTTGAGGAAAGCAACGATTTCGAAGCTTTTTGGAAAGTTCTTGAAGAAAATCTTCAGAAGAAATACAACGCTCACCCCATCCACAAGCTGAAGGAAATCGAACTGCTAAAGGACAGGTTTCCTGAACAAATCAAACTGTTTACAGCAACCAGGAACGGACAGGTTCTTGGAGGTACCGTCCTGTATATCACGCCAACCGTTGTACACACGCAGTATATCTCAGCAAACGAGGAAGGGAAACAACTGCGGGTGATAGACGGCATTTTCCATCATCTGCTGACAGAAAGAGAGTGGTCGGCTTCATATTTTGACTTTGGCACCTCTAATGAAGAAGACGGGCACATCCTTGTGGAGCCGCTGATTCATCAGAAAGAAGGGTTCGGCGGACGCGGTATCTGTTACGATTGGTATGAGTGGAGACCCACCCCAGCCCTCCATAAAGGGAGGGAGTCCTAAACAACCAAACGACCAAACGACCAAACGACCAAATATGATAGAATATTTAAGTTTGAAACGCATTACGGCCATGCATGCCGATGAGATACAGGAAGCTGTCTGTCGGACGATTGACAGCGGATGGTATCTGCAAGGGCAGGCTGTTCGTCAATTCGAACAAGAATATGCGGCCTATACCGGCACCAAGCATTGCGTCAGTTGCGCCAACGGACTGGATGCCCTCACCCTGATTCTTCGTGCTTATATAGAATTAGGTGTGCTGCAACCCGGTGATGAAGTCATCGTACCTGCCAACACCTATATTGCTACCATACTGTCCATAACAGAGAACCGTCTCAAACCCATCCTCGTGGAACCGTGTTTAGAAACGCTGCAGATTGATGACAGTCGTATAGAAGAAGCTATCACAGCAAAGACACGCGCCATGATGCTTGTCAACCTATACGGGAAGAACGCATATACGGAGCGTATTGGCAAACTATGTCAGCAACATCATCTCTTGCTTATTGAAGACTGTGCACAATCTCACGGCATTCGAGTTGAGGGAGATGCTCAAGCACATAGTTTCTATCCAGGAAAGAACCTGGGTGCTTTGGGCGATGCTGGTGCTGTGACCACTGACGATGACCAATTGGCAGCAGTCATTCGGGCACTCGCCAACTACGGTAGCAGCCGCAAATATGTATTCCCTTATCGTGGAAGGAATTCACGAATGGACGAGTTACAGGCTGCCGTCCTCTCTGTGAAACTGAAATATCTGGACGACGACAATGCCCGCCGTAAGGCTATTGCCGCTTACTACGATGCCCACATCAATCATCCGGACATCCATCTTCCTGACGACAACACATCTGACTGCGTCTATCATATTTATCCTGTCTTATGCGAACGTCGTAATGAACTGAAGGCATATCTGAAAGAGAAAGGAATAGAAACGATTATCCACTACCCCATTCCTCCTCACCATCAGGATTGCTACAAAGAGTGGCACGATATCTCGTTGCCTGTTACCGAGCTTATTCACCAGCGTGAACTCAGTCTTCCCTGTAATCAAGCAATGACGCAGGATGAGGTGGAATATGTCGTACAAACCATGAACGCCTTTCCTCCTAACGTTTAACATAAAGTATAATTGTCAAATCATGATGACCCCACGCGAAAAAAGAAACGAACGGCTGGCTGCGAAAATGATTAAACATCTGAATGGCCGCCATTATGATGCCTACTATTGTCACAACACAGAAGAACTGCTTGCGAAAGTAAAAGAACTGATTCCTGAAGGTAGCAGCATTTCATGGGGAGGTTCTGCCAGCATTCGCGACACAGGTGTTACGACCCTACTGAAAAACGGAAACTATCAGGTTTTCGACCGCGATGATGTGAATACCAATGAAGACAAGGTGCGCATCTATCGTCAGGCGTTTGAATGTGACTGGTATCTGGGCAGCGTAAACGCCATCAGCGAAGACGGCGTCATCGTCAACATCGACGGAAACGGCAACCGCGTAGCCGCAATGACGTGGGGACCGACACACGTGTTATTGGTTGTCGGCATGAACAAAGTTTGTCAGGATGTGGATGCAGCCATCAAACGGGCACGCTCAGAGGCGGCTCCCGTCAATATGGCGCGTTTTGATTTCAACACACCCTGCCAGCACGACGGCTGCTGCCACGATTGCAAATCGCCTGATTCTATCTGCAACTACGTCATGATTCAGCGTATGAGTCATCCTGCCGGACGGCATATTGTCATTCTTGTGGACGAAATTCTTGGCTACTAATATTTTTTTTTTTACCTTCGCAGCCTAATTGGAACGACAAATTCCCCAAACGACCAAACGACGAATTTTCCCAAACGACTAAATATGATTGTCTGTATAGCCGAGAAACCCAGCGTAGGACGCGATATCGCACGAATATTAGGAGCCACCAAAGACCATAAGACCTATATGGAAGGGAATGGTTATCAGGTGACTTGGACATTTGGACACCTGTGTGAACTGAAAATGCCAGAAGACTACACCCCGATGTGGAAATCATGGAGCCTGTCTTCCCTACCGATGATTCCTCCACGCTTTGGTATCCGCCTGAAAGACGATCAGGGAATCCGCAACCAGTTTGCGACCATCGAAAAACTGATGCAAGCCGCTGACACCATCGTCAACTGCGGTGATGCTGGTCAGGAGGGAGAACTCATCCAACGATGGGTGATGCAGAAGGCACAGGCGAAATGTCCTGTGAAGCGTTTGTGGATATCATCGATGACCGATGAGGCTATCCGCGAAGGATTCCAAAAGCTCAAAGACCAATCGGAATATCAGCCTTTATACCTTGCAGGACTCTCCCGTGCTATCGGCGACTGGCTGCTGGGCATCAATGCCACACGTCTGTATAGCATCAAATACGGACAACCAGGCAAGCCCTTGAGTGTTGGACGTGTCCAAACGCCCACCCTTGCTTTGATCGTCAACCGACAAAAGGAAATCGACAACTTCAAACCAGAACCTTATTGGGTGCTGGCAACCGTTTATCGCGATACAACCTTTATAGCAACCCAAGGTAAGTTCACCAGTAAAGAAGAGGGCGAACAGGCTTTCTCTCTGATAGAAGGCAAACCATTTGTCGTAACGGATGTTCAGAAAAAGAACGGAACGGAAGCACCGAAACCGCTCTTCGACCTTACCTCTTTACAAGTAGAATGCAACCGCAAGTTCGGCTATTCCGCTGAGATGACGCTGAACCTCGTACAGAGTCTTTACGAAAAGAAGTTTACGACTTATCCGCGTGTTGACACACAGTTCCTGTCTGATGACATCTATCCCAAGTGTCCGCAAACAATGAACGGACTCTACAAGACTGTCTTCAACGGAACTGCTCTCTATGCCGAACTTGTGAAAGCACTTAGCGGCAAACCGCTTAAAAAGACTAAGAAGGTATTCGACAATTCCAAAGTCACCGACCACCACGCAATCATACCGACAGGTGTTCCACCGACCAATCTCACCGATATGGAAAGGAACGTGTTTGATTTGATTGCCCGACGGTTTATTGCTGCCTTCTATCCCGATTGCAAATTCTCCACGACAAC
>CADCPZ010000108.1 GCA_902803475.1 uncultured Prevotellaceae bacterium | reverse complement strand
CGAAAGAGAACGCCAACAAGGAGCGAAGCAAGAAAACTGTATAGAGCAATGGGCAAAGGCTGTCAATTGTTGGACAGACTCTATAGACGATTTTCTACAGCATGCGCTTGGGGAAGAGATAGCTGAAGGAGGTGAAGCCATCGTTTATGATCATGGAACAACCCTTATAAAGAGTATTGGCTTAGATTATTTTATCAAACCTATTTTGGCTCTTGACCGCATAGCCCTTCATAATGCCTATTTCCCAGAAACCCAACTTACAGTACTCGGATTCGGAAGGAACAAAGATGGTGAATTCAAAATTCTTGTTGAACAACCGTATATAAGGGGATTCTACCTCTCAGATGCAGAGATAGCAAAGTATATGGAGCGTATGGGATTTGTATTAAAGAACCTACGCAACTGGACTTATGCCACTCCAGAAATATATCTTAGCGACATGCACGATGAGAATGTAATTCGCTCAGAGGATGGACCTATATGCGTTGTAGATTGCGATATACGAATCAATACACCAGAATTACGTCAAGGAGGCACTAGACTGTTAACCACTAACGTAAAATTCATATAAGTTTGCGTCTTAGCCTTCGACCTTCAGATGTCACTCACCCGTTCCTGTGGCATTCTAGTTAGTAGTTTGTTTGAGATACGCAAAATCCGTTCTCAAATACCAACTGATGGTTAAACACTCGATATACTTTGATGGCATTCCCTCTATAGTTTGTCGTATTGACTAATCTGGCATTAGGCCATTCCGATAGAAAAGCGGAAACTGAAGCACCAATATATTGATGCTGCTTTAATTTCTTCGACTTAGCTGATAGAGCCGCAGAATGTACTTTATCTCTTGCTTCTTTGTCTTTTACTGATTTCGGCTTACTTGGAGTTGTATTATAGACATCTTCATATGATAGATAATTCCGATAATCTAACATACAATTACCTGTTGTTTGTTTTGCATCCCATTCCTCTTCTATATTTATTGGGTAAGTCAAGAGACCACAATATTCAAGTGTATTAACTGATTCACTCTTTCTACCATCATTGATTGTCATAGTCATCTTCCCGTCTGCTACATCAAATCTTTCTATAGTGAAAATTTCATGCTTAAGTAAATCTTCACGCCAGACGGGTTGAAGCTCATTATATCGAAGGCAATCTGAGGATATAATTTTCTTTCCTACTAACTTTTGTAACTCTTCATACCATTTCACCGATACACAATAGCGTTTCCAGTACTCCATCCTTCCGCGTTCCTTTAGATATAACACGGTATATTCGTCGCTATATGGTGTTTCTTCGATGGCAATAATTTCATCATATTTCATCTTGTCAAGAAGAAATACTTTTTCTCCTATTAGAGATTGAATGATTTCTTCACGATAGAGTATGTCCTCATCACGAAGTAACTCCTGAATACTTACTGTTCCATTATATTCTTGGGTAGGTACTCCTTTTAGGAAATCTATGTATCTGGTGGATTCCCACAAACCATAAATTAAGTTTTTGTCTTCCAAAACTTCACCCGTCCTCAGGTTGATATAGGAATTCCAGTTGAATATACCAAAAGTATCCTTTTGCATTTCTGACAACTTGACGATCTGAGCCGTTATCAAATCATCTAAATTATTGAGCTTGATCTTGTCCCTATACTTTTCTTTTAATATGGGGAGTCGAAGAGGGCTGAGAATAAATTTCTCTTCTATATTTGTTTCCCAATTTCCTGTATTTCCATTTTTCAAATACCTCCAATATGGAATAGTACCATCGTATTTTTTTTCAGAAACTGTTATCTTGATTGGTCCTTCCTGGATAGATGCTTTACCTTTAAGTCTTTCTTGATAAATATTGAGATTTGACTGATTCTGATTTCTTTCGGCTGCCAAAGCATCCGCTCTTTGTTGTGCTACTTTTTCTTTTGCTTCCTGTTTTAAACCTTCTTCCAGTTTTTGAGTAAAAAGCGGATCATTCATATAAGAAGCTATCATCGTTTCTCTGACTTTAAACAACATTAAGTCAGAGAAAAACTTACTCGGTAAATCAAAGGTCTCGCCGTTTTTATTCATTACCGTGAGTTTATCTTTCTTTGCCTTGGTTACCAATAATCCATCATCTGATGTGATTGTGATTGTTTGAGAACCATTTCCATTTGAAACAGTCAACGTATTACCACCATCATGAAGGTCATTATAGTCTGGGCGAAGGCACACAACATTATGGGTGATGGATTTCAAATCCGTATTAGCTATCGTTTGCTTATCGATGTCCGCACGATGCAACTGAAACATTTCGTGCAAAATGGACATAGTTAATTGGTCGGATGAACTCATCTGAGCTACACCATAGAATGGAAACGCAATTGATAATGCAATGACCAATAGAAAAGTGCCAACGTTCTTCATAATTCTATTATTTTGTGCAAAATAATCATTTTCTTTAGATCACAGATACCAGATTCCTCCTGTCACCGCTACTCGGTACAAATACCTGCCCTTCTATTATGCTATCAAATTATTCTATTCTTATTAATAAATCTTCGAAGTTGAAGAAATATTTCTTTCCTTTAAACAACATTACTGGGCTATATTCAGGTGATTTCCTTATGTTAACAGCCTTATTATTAACGATTTTATTAAAATCTGATAGTTTTATTTGGGGACAATATATGTCAACGTAAAGCAATGCATAATTATAATTATATCGTGGATTACGAACTTTATCTATTTCTGAATAAGCAATGTTTGCCATATATTCAAATTGCATATTTATTTCGTCAATAATATCTTTCTTGTTCTTGTGGTGTAGTTCCGCGTTTCTCTTAATCCTTTGAAAAACATAACTGTTCTTATATTCCTTTGCCCATTTATTATATCCATCTGAACTGGTATATGATACCATAATCCCATCTCTGAACGAATAAACATATCCATTAAGGACATCCTTGATTTGGTCATTCTGAATATTCTGGTGGGTCACGTCTTCAATAAAAGAAACGGTTAAGTATTTACCCTCTATTCCATCATCTAAATCAGATTCCATTTGATAGTTAGAATATGCTTCACGATACTTGTAATTATTATCATTTAGTATTCTATTAATCTTAACCTGATCTATATTCGAGCCTAAATCCTTATCTGAGATTAAACATATAATGTCTGAACTTAATATTTTGAAACATACTTCTATATTACAATCCTTTATTGACCATACATAGAACATGCCAGGATTGTAACCAAGAAAGGTTATAAGATCATTCAAACTTTTACCTTTCATGCTATAACCAGATTTGACATAATTCCCATCTTTAAAGACGTATACGACGGAATCCGCCAAAGCTACAATCGAAAAAAGAAAACATATTATCGATAATAATATCTTTTTCATAATTGTCTGTATTTAGGTTGTTAGTTGTTTATATGATGGCAAGGGAGTGTCCTCATTCCATCATCTTGAGCGCAAATATAACAAGAATTTCTGAAACGGAAAAGAAAATCATGATTTTCTTCGAAAAAGGAAAGATTTGCGGTTACGGTTACAGTTGTAACCCGTAACCAGTAGCTGGATTACGTAAGGGAAAATTTTCCCTCACGTCGAAGGCAGATAATTTTGAGAAATTTTTCGTCAACACCCACCAAAAATGAACGAAAAAGGATGAGAGTCCCTTTGTTTACAGGGGAAGTCGGATGGGTGGGTGTTGTCTAAACACCAACCAAACACCCACCAACACCCACCATTTTGCGATTCTATGACCACAGAACCGATCCACAAATTAATGTTTATCTTCGGAAAAGGATTCTTAGAAAGATTCTTGCGGTTACATGGTTACAGTTGTAACCGTAACCATTAGCATGAGCCTTGTAGAAGATGAGGTAAGTTGAGCTTCGTTCCAGTTGTTCCAGTTGTTCCAGTTCCAATTAGGACAAAAAACATCTTAACCCTCTTTTAAAGACCTCATAACTAATTAATATATAGATAGTTATGTGATTATAAGGGGATTATGGAACTTCCAAAAATTAATTGGAACAACTGGAACTGGAACGCTTCATTGATTGATAATTCACCTAAACAACTGAATACCAATAAGATACAAAACTCCAAAGCCAACAACTCCAACGATGTACACGCTGAAAAAAGGTACAAAATAGGGTAATTTCTCCTCACAAAGGCGTCAAAATACGTGCAAAAAACGCTTGTTTCGATGTTTTTCCTATACTTTACGCACATGGGGAGGCTTCTGAATTTCAATACTACGACCTCATTTGGAAGGAATATGTGGCATTATAACCAATCTGAAGGCAGAAAATGCGGTCAAAAGATGACGTTTTGGACTGCAAAAGGTCATGTTTTGGAGCGCAAAAGGATAGGTTTTGGCGAGTAAAAGCATAGCTTTTGGAACGCGAAACACGACCTTTTGAAATGTAATACGAAAATTTTTAACAAAAAGCCCAACGAAGTAGAAAGGGGGATATAAAGAAAGCGCCGCGGCTCCATTTCGGAACTGCGGCGCTTGCATAAAAAAAGTTGAATAGTTTTTCTATTCGCAGATTTACTTAATCTTTGCAACGATGGCCTTGAAAGCGTCGGGGTTGTTGACTGCGAGGTCAGCAAGCACCTTACGGTTGATTTCAATACCAGCCTTGTGGAGACCACCCATAAGCTGAGAGTAGCTAACACCCTCGATACGAGCAGCAGCGTTGATACGCTGAATCCACAATGCGCGGAAAGCGCGCTTCTTATTACGACGGTCACGATATGCATAAGTCAGACCCTTCTCCCAAGTGTTCTTGGCTACCGTCCAAACGTTCTTACGTGCTCCGAAGTAACCCTTCGTGAGTTTGAGAATACGTGTTCTTTTAGCTTTTGATGCTACGTGATTTACTGATCTTGGCATAATTTTCTACTTTTTAGTGATTAATGAATGTTTAGCGAAGACGGAGCAAATCGCGTACCTGCTTCAAGTTTGTCTTGTCAACGAGTGTGTCGTGAACAAGGTTTCTCTTCTGTTTCTTTGTCTTCTTCGTCAAGATGTGACTGTGGTAAGCGTGATTACGTTTAATCTTACCAGAACCGGTGAAGCGGAAACGCTTCTTAGCACCGGAGTTTGTCTTTACTTTTGGCATTTTTTTAAAACTTTAATTTATTAATTATTGAATCATGTTCGGTGGCAACGCATATACCGGGCGTTACGCACCTTTTTTATTAATCTTCTTGCAGCTTCTTGAGGATATCCTCACCGCCTTTGGCATTTGCAAATAGTCCGTTGTTCACAGCATTCTCTTCTGCCTGCTGGCGTGCTACCTCTTTGGCTTCTGCCTCACGACGCTCATTGTCGCGTTTCTGCTGGCTCTTCTTCACAACGCCTGCTTTCTTCGGAGCGACATAGAGGAACATCTTTTTGCCTTCGAGCTTCGGCAGCTGCTCAACTTTTCCGTATTCCTCCAAGTCATTGGCAAAGCGCAGCAACAGCACTTCTCCCTGCTCCTTGAAGAGGATGGAACGTCCGCGGAAGAACACGTATGCACGCACCTTGTTACCGTCTTCGAGGAATTCAATGGCGTGCTTCAGTTTGAACTGATAATCGTGCTCATCGGTCTGGGGTCCGAAGCGTATCTCCTTCACTTCCTGCTTCACCTGCTTCTGTTTCATCTCTTTCTGACGTTTCTTCTGCTGATACAGGAACTTGGAGTAATCGATGATACGACAAACGGGCGGCTGTGCGTTGGGTGAAATCTCCACCAAGTCAACGCCCTGCTCGCGTGCCAAATCTAAGGCATCACGGGTGGACATTACCGATGCACCGTCGTCACCTACTACACGTACCTCGCGAGCACGAATCTGCTCGTTGACACGGTACTGATTCTTCATTTTGTCGTTCTTCATCTACGCTTTCTAATGTTCATTAATCTTAAAAACGGCTGCAAAGGTAGCACTTTTTTAGTTTCCTACCAAATAATTTTCAACAAAATTTACTTGATGCCTACAACCTTCGTAAATCCTTTCCACGCTTCATCCTTCTTGTAAGCTGCAATAGAGGCTGCTGGAACATAGAGTGTTACACCTTCGAAATCGAGCAGGTCGAATGCACTCTCGTCTGTTTCCGGCACCTTTTCGGCATAGCAATATACTGTTTTGGGGTTGCAGTTCCAGAATGCCGATTCTTCAATCATCGTCACGCTGGCTGGAATCTTGATGGTTTTTATACCATCGCAGAAAGCAAACGCTTTCTCGCCGATGCTCGTAATCTTGTCAGACAATTCGATGTTGGCCAGCGCGCTACAACCGTCAAAGGTGTTGCGTGGCACCTCCGTCAGAAAGTCGGGCAGGAAGAAGGTTTTCAACGATGTGCATCCAGCGAAGACAGATACCCCCCACTTGGTGATGGTTGACGGCATCTGTACCGTCTCCAGATTGTGAGCACCAAAGAAAACGCAGTCTTTGATGGTGGTGATACCTTCTGCCAGCACCACCGATTTCAGGTTGTCGTTACCGGAGAATGCGTAACTGAGAATCTCTGTCACCGGATAGGTCTTACCCTGATAGGTGATGGTGGCTGGCACAACAACATCACCTGTATATCCACCGTCTTTCTTTTGCACACTGGCTTCACCTCCAACGATGAAATAACTGATGCCGTCAATCTCTACCATATCAGCTTGCGCCATCATCGGCAACAGCATCAACAGGCATAAGAATAGCTTTTTCATTGTTCTTAAGCTCTTGGTTTTAAATTCGTTGCTTTCAACATCTCAGCCACTTCGTCGTTGATGCGCTTCGCAAACTCTTCCTTCGTCATCGTAGCCTGTTCGCCACCACCTTGCTTACGCATGGAAACGAGTCCTTCAGCAGCTTCTTTCTCACCAACGATGACCATATAAGGTACGCGCTTCAGCTCATTGTCGCGAATCTTACGGCCAATCTTCTCGTTGCGGTCGTCAACATTCGCACGAACTCCCTGTGCATCAAAGAAATGCTGTAACTCCTGAGCATAGTCGTTATACTTCTCAGAGATAGGCAGAATGGCCACCTGATCGGGTGTGAGCCACAAGGGGAAGTGACCGGCGGTATGCTCGATGAGCACAGCGGTGAAACGCTCCATAGAACCGAATGGTGCACGGTGTACCATCACCGGTGTCTGCTTGGAGTTGTCCTCAGCTGTATATTCGAGTTTGAAACGCTGCGGCAGGTTGTAATCCACCTGAATGGTACCCAGCTGCCAACGACGGCCAATCGCATCTTTCACCATAAAGTCGAGCTTCGGACCATAGAAGGCTGCTTCGCCATATTCCACCTTTGCCTCCAGGCCTTTCTCCTTACAAGCATCGATGATGGCTTGCTCGCTCTCTGCCCATACCTCGTCGGAACCGATATACTTCTGCTTGTCGTTAGGATCACGAAGGGAAATCTGCGCCTCCACATTCTCGAAGTTGAAGATAGAGAACACCGCCTGAATGATGTCCATAACGCGGAGGAACTCACCTTTCACCTGATCCGGACAACAGAAGATATGGGCATCATCTTGCGTGAACGAACGTACACGAGTCAATCCGTGCAGCTCACCACTCTTCTCGTAGCGATAAACGGTACCGAACTCAGCAATACGCAACGGCAGGTCTTTATATGAACGCGGCTTCCATGCAAACACCTCGCAGTGGTGCGGACAGTTCATCGGCTTGAGCATATACTCCTCACCCTCCTCCGGAGTCGTAATCGGGCGGAAAGCATCCTTGCTATAATGCGCATAGTGACCAGAGGTAACATAGAGGTTTTTACCACCAATATGCGGAGTGATAACTTCCTGATAGCCAAAGTTTTTCTGAATTTTCCTCAACATATCCTGTAAGCGCAGACGCAGCTCTGTTCCCTTCGGCAACCAGATGGGAAGACCCTTGCCGACACGCTCAGAGAACATGAACAATTCCATCTCCTTACCAATCTTACGATGGTCGCGTTTCTTGGCCTCTTCCAACATCACAAGATACTCATCAAGCATCTTTTTCTTCGGGAAAGAGATACCATAGATACGAGTCATCTGTTCGCGCTCGGCATCACCGCGCCAGAAGGCACCGGCAGCACTCGTAATCTTCACAGCCTTGATCAAACCTGTGCTCACGAGGTGCGGACCGCGACAAAGGTCGGTGAAAGCACCTTGTGTATATGTAGAAATGGTACCGTCTTCCAGGTCTTGCTCGATGTGCTCACACTTGTATGTCTGTCCGTCGTCGGCAAACTCCTTCAATGCATCGGCCTTGCTGACCTCCTTGCGCACGACAGGCTCGTCCTTCTTGGCGAGTTCCATCATCTTTGCCTCAATCTTCGGGAAATCGTTCTCGCTGATGGCAACACCGTCTTTTGGCATCACATCATAAAAGAATCCGTTTTCCACAGCCGGTCCGAAACCGAACTGGATACCTGGATACAACTCCTGTAGCGCCTCTGCCAACAGGTGGGCGGAAGTGTGCCAGAAGGTATGCTTACCCTCTTCGTCCTCAAACTTATACAGGGCGATGGTTGCATCCTCATTGATGGGGCGGTTTAACTCTACTGTTTCACCATTAACGCCGCAAGATACAACGTTGCGGGCGAGAGCCGGTGAAATGCTCTCGGCGATTTGAAAACCAGTGACGCCCTGTTCGTACTCGCGAACGGAACCGTCTGGGAATGTGATTTTAATCATGTTACAAATTGATATTTTTATGAATCGACTGCAAAGGTAGTGCAAATCGAAGACAATACAAAATAAAAGCTTGCTTAATTTTTGTATTGTTGAGATGCAGCCTACCTTCACGGCTTGCCTTCGAGCTTTGAAAAAGCTCAAAGGGAGTATAAATCGAGAGCATTTTATTTTACGGGTAGCGGCACATTCATTTTCAGCATATTGATCGACTTGAACAACCTGCTCTTGTCGATATACTTCTCTTTCGCGGGTGCCGGCTTACCACTGAGGATATCCCTGCGAAGGACAACAGCCTCGTGGAACTGCGGCCAACGTTTCAGGATATATTCAAGCTGTTGCAACGCCAACGTCGTCTGTCCACCGTAGTAATAACAATAGGCTCTATTATACCAATAGTCGCGGTTGTCCTTGTTGATCTCTATGGCGTGGGTGTAGTCAACAGCAGCACTGTCGTATTTCTCCAAGCGGATGCGGCTCATCGCCCGCAGTTCATACACCTCGTCAACATAAGGGTTCAGGTTGATGGCGGCAGAGCAGTCGCTCTCGGCGCCTTCGAAGTCGTCGAGTTGATATTTGGCGGTTCCTCGCAGAAACCAAGGTTCATAGAGGTTGGGCTTGACAGAGAGGATGCGGCTGAAAATCTGCATCGCCACCAGATAATATCCTTTGTCAAGTGTCTCCCTACCCTCTTCCATCAGCTTCTTCACATTGTACTGTGCCGAAACGGAAAGAATGCCGGCAAGGAACAAGACGGCCACCAGCAGACAACGTCTGACGAGCATGTGCGGGGAGTGTTTTTATTTATGGACAGGTTTCGCACGATAGGCACAGTTCACCTTCCCCTGAGTCATTGCCTTTAACTTCTTGGCAATCATCTGCTTGCGAAGGGGTGAGAGGTGATCGACAAACATCTTTCCTTCCAGATGGTCGAACTCGTGCTGCATCACACGGGCTAGATACCCTTCCACCCATTCGTCGTGCGGCTGCAGCTGTTCATCGAGCCACTGCACATGAATACGTGTCGGACGCTTCACCCGTTCGTGGATGCCAGGAATACTCAGGCAGCCCTCTTCCATATTGCTCATCTCACTCTCTTCGTCTTTTTCAAGGATATGTGCATTGATGAACACCTTCCGGAAGTCTTTGTATTCGGGGAGGTCTTCCGACAACAAGTCGAGGTCGATGACCACCACACGGATGGGCAATCCTATCTGTGGGGCTGCTAACCCGATACCTTCTGAGGCAGCAAGTGTTTCCCACATATTCTGTATCAGTGTACTCAGTTCGGGATAGTCAGCATCAATGTCTTGCGCTACCTTGCGCAATACCGGCTGTCCATATATATAAATAGGTAATACCATAATCTAATGTGTTTAATGCGTAATGCGTAATGCATAATTATCTTGTTCCTCGCACCTCGCCACTTGCCCCTTGTCCCTTTAAAGACCTCATATAGTCTTCCAGGATGATGGTGGCACTAATTTCATCAACCAGCGCTTTGTTCTGCCGCGCCTTTTTCTTCAGCCCGCCGTCAATCATCGCCTGATGTGCCAGCACCGATGTGAAGCGTTCATCGAAATACTCAATCGGTATCTCCGGCATCGCCCGTCGCCAGCGGTTGACGAAGTTCTCTACACGTACGAAGTTATCACTCGGCTGACCGTTTGGCTGCATGGGTTTACCGATGACGATGCGCTCTACCGGCTCCCGTTTCACATAGGCACAAACATATTCAAACAGCTCAGACGTAGAAACAGTCGCCAATCCGCCTGCAATAATCTGCAGGGGATCGGTGACTGCTAAACCTGTGCGCTTCTGTCCGTAGTCAATGGAAAGGATTCTCATTCCTTCAGAGCGCCTCCTTTTTTATTTTGCAAAAAGCAGCCAAGCGTCAGCATAGTTGCTACGCAACTGGTCGCGGCTCTGTACGGCTTCGCTCTTGCTGTCGAAAGTAGAAGCTACCACACGATACATGTTGCGATCGGCATTGTAAGCAATCTGTGCATTGTAACCAGCATTCTTCAGACGCTGCTGAAGACCTTCTGCATTTGCCTTCACACCGAAGGAGCCAACGACAACACTGTAACTGCGCAATCCTGCACCACTTACAACAGTCACACTCTCCTGACGAACCACAGCATTGTCGGAATTATCAACGACGCGGGTTTCTGTTACAGGACGTTCTGCCATCTGAGTTACCACAGGTGTTTCCTCAACAGCAGGAGTTTTCTGAGCCTCGTCAGCAGCCTTTGCCTTCAGGTAGGCCTGCTTGTAAGCACTCTCTTTGGGTTTACAACTTGTGAAAGCCAATGCGACGCACATCATAGCGCCCAAAAACATTACTTTTTTCATACTTTTACCTATTATAAAATCATACATTTTCGAATAATCACGGCGAAAGTACGAAATTCTTACGTAACAAACCACAATTTCCTGCATAAAGTTTGTTAAATGAACAAAAAACAACCTATTTAACAAAAAATATCAAATAAAATGATGGTCGTTTCGAAAACTTTCCATAAATTTGCTGAGCGAAATCCTCAAAGAGGGATTCACGAATGAAAAATTCAACACACTTATATTATTAACCATTAAAACCAAAACAATTATGAAAGCATTAGGTTACATTGGAGCATTCTTCGGAGGTGCCATCGCTGGTGCAGCTCTCGGTATTCTCATGGCTCCGGAAAAGGGTTCAGAAACACGTACAAAGATTGCTGACGCTGTTGACGATTTCTGCAAGAAGCACGACATCAAGCTCTCTCGCAAGGAGATGGATGACTTCGTTGACGACATCAAAGACTCAGCAGAGGAGTAATCATGTTTAGCAACGACAACAACGTAGAATCCATCGCGCAACTGGTAGAAGCTGTCAAGCACTACATCGGGTTGCAGTCAGAGTACGTGAAGTTAGACGTCATCGAGAAAACGGTACGACTGCTCACCGCGCTCACCATCATCGTGGTGTTCTGCGTACTGTTGCTCATCATGCTCATCTACCTATCGTTTGCCGCAGCATACGCGCTGGAACCCCTGATGGGACTTGCCGGAGCATTCTGCCTCATCGCAGGCTTCTACCTCCTGCTGCTCATCCTCTTTATCCTCTTCCGTAAGAAATGTGTTGAGAAACCGCTCGTGCGGTTCCTTGCCGGAATTCTGATGTCTAAATAGAGCACGCCATGTATCACGCAGAAACCGAAAACAATATGGTATATAAGTCACTTGACGAAATCAGGTTGCGCAAAGCACAACTCCTGACCGACATCACCAAGGACAGCAATAAGATACAAGGTATCTGGGACGGGATTTTCCACAAGCCAAAGGACAAGGCGCTGCCCACCAAGCGGTTCTCCGGCTTGATGACAACGGGTGCCGGCATTCTCGACGGACTCATCCTCGGATGGAAACTCTATCGGAAGTTCAAGAAGAAAAGATAAAATGACAACAAAAGGCTTTGCGTTTGCAAAGCCTTTTGTTATTTAACACTAAACACTCAACCCCCGAACTTTGACCTTAGACCTTTGAATTTGGACCTTAGACCTCTATCACTTGTCCGTCGTACGGAAATTCGAAACCTTCAGGCAGACGCCTGTTGGCATCATCATGGTAACCAATCTCGTGCGTCACGTGTACCAGATAGGTTTTCTTTGCTCCTACCCTTTGTGCAAAGGCGATAGCGTCATCAACCAACTGGTGGGAGTGATGGGGTTTGTCAAAACGAAGCGCGTTGACCACGAGGGTTTCCACCCCGTCGAGATAACTCATCTCTGTTTCTGCAATCGTCTTCATATCGGTGATATACGCCAACTTACCGAAACGATAGCCTAAGATGGGTAATTTGCCGTGCATCACCTCAATGGGCATCACGTCGATGTCACCGATGTGCAAAGGTGTATGCGGAGCAATCGTATGGAGATTGAGTTTCGGCACACCCGGATACAGATGTTCCGTGAAGCAGTACGGCATCGTGGTCTTCAAGCCTTCTGCCGTACGCTTGTTGGCATAGACGTTGATATCGCCGAAGACACAATAGCCGCGCAGATCGTCAAGCCCTCCCACATGGTCGTAATGGATATGGGTGAGCAGTACGGCATCGAAGGGTACAAACGGCAACGGCATCAGCTGCTGCCGGATATCAGGTCCGCAGTCAATCAGAATGCGGGTCTTTTCACTTTCCAACAAGGCAGCGGTACGAAAACGCTGATCGCGCGGGTCCTTACTCTTGCAGACAGCACAGTCGCACCCCAGTACGGGTACGCCCGCCGATGTTCCTGTTCCTAAGAATGATAGTTTCATCTGATGTTCACCTCCGGTTTTATCTCGATACCGAACTGTTCTTTCACATCGCGCTGGATGGTTTCCATCAGGCAGACAATCTCGGCACCCGTAGCACCGCCGCGATTTACCAGCACCAACGCCTGTTTATCGTGAACACCGGCACGTCCGAGACTCTTCCCTTTCCATCCGCACTGGTCAATCATCCAGCCGGCAGGAATCTTCTCGTGCTCAGCATCAACGGTATAATGCGGCATATCTGGATACAACGCAGCCAACGCCTCGTATTTCTCTTTCGGCACCACCGGATTCATAAAGAAACTGCCGCCGTTGCCTTCCACCTTCGGATCGGGCAACTTGGCTTGACGGATATCGATAATCGCCTGGCGCAGTCGTGCTGCCGTCACCTCACCAGGCTGTTTGTCCAGTTCTGCACGGATATTACCATAGTCGAGTTTCGGCTCGAAGGTATGACTGAGCCGATAGCTGACGTACGTCATCAGATAGCGGTCTTTCCATTCGTGTTTGAACTTACTCTGCCGGTAGCCGTATTCGCAATCTTCGTTGTTGAACGTCACCACCTTTCCCGTCGCAATCTCGACAGCCTCTACCTGTACGATCAGGTCTTTCACCTCTGCACCGTAGGCACCGATGTTCTGTACAGCACTCGCCCCCACCTCACCAGGGATGAGCGACAGATTCTCTGCGCCATACAGGTTGTGCGCCACACAGTAGGCCACCACATCGTCCCATATTTCGCCAGAGCCACATTTGAGAATTGTTTTTTTAAAGAGATCGTGGGGACGAGGGAGCGAGGTTACGTTTCCCTCATCTGAGAATCTATTCTCGTTCCCTTCGTTCTCATCGTTCTCTTCGTTCTCTCGTTTTCTTCTTATCCCCGAATGTACCACAGTACCAGGGAAGTCACCTGTCAGCAACAGGTTGCTGCCGCTGCCGATGATGAGATAAGGTTCCTGTTGTTCGCGCAAGATGGCGGCAACGGCTTGTGCCTCCTCCACCGTTTCGTATTCCAGGAAACGGCGACAGCGGGCCTCGATGCCAAACGTATTATGAGCCAGCAGGCTATAGTTGCGAATATCTTTCATGTAGGAAAATTATTGTGCGTTGAGCTTCACCAGTCGCCAGTCGTTACCATTTTTCTTGAACACCAGTTGTGTTTCCAATCCGTTGGCGATACCTTTGAACATCAGGATTTTCTGATTGCTCGATGCATTCGTCTGACCGTAGTCGATGTTATACAGCACTTCTGTAGGCAACTCAGGCAGGAAGTCGCGCCACTCGCTGGCGGCAATCTCCGTGTTCACGCATTTGTTCTCTTCCTCGCCCTGTGGGTCAGGACCGTAATAAGGCAATGGGTTCTCAATACTTTGCTGTTGACTGCTCTCGTCGCTGAGGAATTTGTCAAGGAACGTCAAGAACGAGGCGTTGCCCGTATTCGCATACGAGATATTGTCAATCTCCGCCAATACCCACTGTCCGTTCTTACGCTCAAACTGGAACTGCTCCACCGTACCGTTGCCCAAACGGATTTTCTCCACCGTCACCTTATTTATAGAGGTGTCCTTCACCAGCTTCATCTGCTTGGTGTTGTCGAAAATCAACGTGAAATAGCCTTGTGTGCGGAAGAACTTCTCCATTTTCCACTCCTGACGCTGCACCTGGTGACTCTCATCACCCGTCTTCACCGTCAGCGGAAACACAATACGGTTGCGCTGCAACTGTTTGTTGGATGCGAAATTAAAAAAGAAATCGTCAAACAGCTCGTCAGCCGCCTTCGGCATCGGCGTCTCGGCGATAATCTCTTCTAACGAATCCACACTCGTCGTGTCGATAGTATCGGTAATCACCGCAAGCGTGTCGCTCTTCGCCTCCTTCTTGTCGGTACAGCCGGTACCTATCAACATCGTCATGACGGCCAGTGCCACAACAAATACTACACCTTTTCTCATGTTCAAAAATCTAATGAACGTTCATCATGCTTGTAAATTGGGGACAAAGGTAGTGAAAGTCGAAGACAATGCAAAATAAAAGCTATTTTATTTTCATTGTTGAGACGCATCCTACCTTCGAGGCAAAGCCTTAAAGGTACATTTTTTTTCTAAAAAGACGAAATATATCGAAATAAATATATACCTTTGCAGAATAATTTCGGAAACAACAACGACTATGCTTTTAGAGAAAATAGAAAAAATGCTCGAAGAGGTGAGCGCACTCACGGCAAAGAACGCCGATGAAATCGAACAACTGCGCCTGAAATACCTCAGCAAGAAAGGTGAAATCAATGCGTTGATGAGCGACTTCCGCAATGTTGCTGCAGAAGACAAAAAAGCCGTCGGCATCAAGATCAACGAACTCAAACAGAAAGCGTTCGACAAAATCAATGCCCTGAAGGAACAGTTCGAGACAGCCGAGGCACAGAGCGACGACATCGACCTGACACGCACCGCCTACCCCGTGACACTTGGTACGCGCCATCCGCTGACCATCGTAAAGAACGAAATCATCGACATATTCTCACACATGGGATTCGTCCTCGCCGACGGACCTGAAGTCGATGACGACAAGCACGTCTTCACCATGCTCAACTTCGCTGCCGACCACCCTGCCCGCGATATGCAAGACACCTTCTTCATCGAGCAGAATCCCAACGAAGTGGCCAAGAACGTCATCCTCCGCTCACACACCAGCGGCGACCAGGCACACTATATGGAAACGCACCAGCCGCCGTTCCGCATCCTCTGTCCGGGACGCGTCTATCGCAACGAAGCCATCAGCGCCCGTGCCCACTGCTTCTTCCATCAGGTAGAAGGCCTGTATGTCGATAAGAACGTATCGTTTAACGACCTGAAGCAAGTGCTCCTCACCTTTGCCCGTGAGATGTTCGGCCCTGATACGAAAATCCGTCTGCGTCCCAGCTACTTCCCCTTC
The DNA here is from genome assembly GCA_902803475.1 of uncultured Prevotellaceae bacterium. Lineage (GTDB taxonomy): Bacteria > Bacteroidota > Bacteroidia > Bacteroidales > Bacteroidaceae > Prevotella. Next base: position 3,278 of record CADCPZ010000108.1, on the reverse strand, counting down.
ACAGAACCCAGTGCCGAAATGGATATCAGCTGTCACATCTGCGGCGGCGAAGGATGCGGCTTCTGCAAACACACCGGCTGGGTAGAGATTCTCGGTTGCGGTATGGTTGACCCGAACGTACTGGAAGCCTGCGGCATCGACAGCACCGTTTATAGCGGCTACGCCTTCGGTATGGGTGTCGAGCGTATCACCAACCTGAAGTACCGTGTCAGCGACCTCCGTATGTTCTCGGAAAACGACACCCGCTTCCTCCAGGAATTTGAATCCGCAAACTAACAACAGATACACAACCATCATAAAAAAATGAGTCTCGAATGAAGGCTCATTTTTTGTTTGACAAAGATTCTTCCACCTTTGACCTTGTGGTGGCGATCTTGTTATTTGGCGTCTTTTGACGTCATGATGTTGAGAACCATATCGTCGGTCTTACACATTGCATCGGCACCGATAATGGTGAGGTTGTGGATGCTCTTATCAACGTCGTCATCAACAATGCCTTCAGACGAGCTGACACACTTCCCTTCCATTGCCAGCAGCGATGACAAGAGGGCTGTGGAAACACCTGACGTAATCTTCAGAGAGCACGAAGGCTTGGCTCCGTCGCAAATCATTCCTGTGAGGTTGGCAACCATATTCTTCACAGAATAGCAGATGCGCTCGTAGTCTCCCCCCATGAGATAGGTGATGCCGCAGCTGCTGCCGATGCTGGCAACCACACATCCGCAGAGTGCCGACAGCTTGCCGAGCGATTGTTTGATATAGATAGCGGTGAGGTGACTGAGCATTAGGGCGCGGATGAGTTCTTCCTCAGTGTTATCGTTCTCCTTGGCATAAACGCAGACGGGGTTGGTGGCGCAAATACCCTGATTGCCGCTGCCGCTGTTCGACATCACGGGAATCATGGCGCCTCCCATACGTGCATCGCAGGCTGACGCTGTCCGCGAGATGATATGACAGTAGATGCTGTTGCCGAAGATACCCTTCGAAAGAGGACGTTCGATGCTCTTGCCGAGGTTATGTCCGTAGTTGCCCTTCAACGCCTCGCGCGCCGCGTTCATATTATATGTACGGGTCTCCAATATGAAGCTTATCTCGTCGAGGGGTGTCGTTGTGGCGAAGTCATAGACAAGGCGGAGGTTTAATGGGTAATCGATGGTTGAGGGTTGAGAGGCAAGGGGCGAGGAGCAAGGAGCAAGGGACGCGGGTTGATTGGTGCAGGGGTCAACGAAGTGGGTGTGACCGCCGGCGATAACGGCAGACACCTTCTTGTCGCCTGCGCTACAGATTATCTCGACGTAGAGTTTCTCTGTGATGTTTTCTTTCTGTTTGATGAAGATACGGTTCTCGGTGAGATACTTCTTGCCTTCTTCGAGCGACTCAGGGGTGAGGTCCTTGAGTACCTCCAACTGGTACTCGCTCTTGCCGATGAGGGCACCGAGGGCAATGGCGATGGGCAGACCTATCATGCCTGTACCAGGAATGCCGACACCCATAGCGTTCTTCAGAATGTTAGCACTCAGCAGAGCCTCTATTTTCTCGGGACGGCAGCCTAACTTCTCTGTAGCCTTAGCGGTACACAATGCCACACACATAGGCTCTGTGCAACCTATGGCAGGAACGACCTCGCGATGTACCATCGCTATAATCTGCTCTCTAATCTCTTTGTCAACCATATTCCAATTTTTAATATTTGTTTGGTTTGCTCTAATATCTCTGCTGTTTTCACACGATTAAGTGTGCGGGCCACTTCATCCTTGTATTCCTGATAGCGAACTCTCTTACTCGTTCCAAAATCTCTTTATTCATTGGTGATGTATCGTTTTTGATTCTTACCCTTTCTTCTTGGCCTTTTTCTCAATCATCTTGATAGATTCCAAGTAAGCCTGTTCAACAGGTGACAATGTTTTCACTTGGTACTTTCTGTATTCCGTCAAGGCCTTGTCCATCGCCTCTTCATGAGAGACGGAACCAGCCCCTACAAGCAATTCTTCACCATTGGCCGAAAGAATGTTGTCCAACTGACGCACATAGTCTTCCATATACATCGGGCGATGACGAAGAGCTTGTGTCTCTGCAAAGTCGAAGTATCCGGATACGAGATTGTTCAGTATCTTCAATTCGTCTTCCGTCAGGTAGTTCTTGGCAATCCTGATATCATTGATGCAAGGCAATTCTCCTTTGAACGAGGTCAGTCCCATAAAAGGCTTATCGGCGTCTGCACGGTCGTAGATCACCTCTGCCGCCGTATGCCCGTGAGCCGCATAGTGCAACTTGTTCTGTACCATCTTGAAGAACAACTTAGACGTCTCTGTGCGAGGGTCGTAGTCAACGCTCGTTGCATATAGGTCGAGCACCTGCCGATACATCACTTTCTCTGAAGAGCGGATGTCTCGGATACGGTCCAACAGTTCCTTCCAATAGCCCCCACCGCCCATATTCTTCAGCCGCTCATCGTCCATTGTAAAGCCTTTGATGATATACTCAGCCAGCCGCTCCGTAGCCCATTGGCGGAAACGAGTGCCAACAATAGATTTTACACGATAGCCTACAGAGATAATGACATCGAGGTTGTATAGCGTGACTTCTTGGTTCTGTGTTTTTCCTTCAACAGCACCATGTTGAGTGGTATGTCGGATTTTCCGACATACCTTCTCCTTTTCCAATTCTCCTTCTTTGAAGATATTAGAAATATGCTCTGTTATCGTTGATCTACCCTTACCGTATAAATGAGCAATTTGTTCCTGTGTCAGCCATACCGTTTTATCCTCCAATCTGACATCAAGCCTTATCTTACCATCCTCCGACTGGTAGATGATAATTTCACCATTGTATTTCTCTATTTCGTTTGCCATATTCCAATTTTTAATATTAGTTTTTGTGCTTGCAAAGATAAGGATATATTTTTATTTCACAAAACAATCATGCCATTTAAAAATTACTGTTTCAAAAACCATCGAATGCTAAGAGGATTAGAATCTTCGTCAACTTACAAAAAGAATGGGAAACGGATTACCGCCGTCATCTTTTCATAGAGCCTAAACAGACATTCCAAACGGGCCTTATCTCAATCATATACGTGGAACACTTCAAATCAGAAATGCTCCACATATTATATTAAGAAATACTGAATCAAACATACTTTCTCCCATGCCAGCCACAATAACCCATAACAATTAACCCTTAACCAAATTTGTCACTCACCTCTTACCTTTGCATCCGATTATGGAATTGTTCCATTTTACTTGAATTAATTCTTGTAGATGGATGCAGTACGGTTT